>JAJDCS010000016.1 GCA_029260715.1 Phycisphaeraceae bacterium
GCTGAAGTCCGAGTGATCGCACCGCTCGGCCCCGCCGCCGCCGCCGCTGGAGCGGGAGCCGCTGGACATCTGTGACAGCCCGTGGCTGTACGAGAGGATCTCGATCCAGCCGCCGTGGCCCTTGTCGGTCGATTCGCCGGGCACATTTTCGATCTCTAGGAATGCGTCGAATGCCATGATCAGGTTCCTTTCAGAAAAACGGTTGAAGAAAAGTTAAACATCCTTAACGATCATGTGTCTAATTATGCGAGCGGCTTGGGCTACCGTAAATCGGGGCGCGTACTGCTTTTGAACTGGTGCCCACCCCGACTCAACACGCCGTCCATCGGGGCAGCCCCGATGGCGGGCAAGCACACGGGGGCCGTGTCAGGCCATGAAACAAGTGATCGCTGCAACCACCACAGCAGAAGGAACTGCTTTAATAGATGCCGCTTAAGCAACGTTGCAACGGATTCGCTCCATCCAAGGCGTCTTCCTATACTGGCCGTTTCGTTTACGCCCGGTGTCGGGCGGCAATTTCAAAATGACTAGAAAAAGGCGCACAGCGTGAGACCTGCGATCACGATTTTGGCAATCGGTATAGGCCTGGCGGTGGTCGCTGGCGTGGTTTTCAACAAAAACACGCGTGAACCCGCTCGGCAGCACCAAGAGACGGTTGTGGCCGACGCGCAAGAGGCCGCGTCACACGAAAAAACCACGCTTCACAACGGCAGCGCTAAGCCGGTCTCCGACCCGCAAGCCCCCCTACCGCCACGATCCGGCGACACCGTGGCTGAGACTGTCTATGAGCCGATCGATGGGCTACACGCCGTTGAGGCCACCGAAGCGCTTGTCAGCCGAGTTGGGTCGTTGGCCCCCAACAGCGGGAACTTGCTCGAAGCGGAACTGACCGGGTGGGGCGCCGCGGTGCGGTACGTGCGCTTGGCGAAATACACCCAGGGCGTGGACAACGACGATCCTTATGTCATCCAACAGCCGGTGGAGGCGGTGGACGCCAACGGGAACAATGTCCGCCTGTACCCGTTCGCCGCGCGCACGGTGGTCGTTAACGGCACGCGCCTGGCGCTGGAGGGGCTGCGGTGGGAGCTGACCGGGCCGGGCGTGTACCGCATGACCATCGCAGACGCAGCCGACCGCCCCGTGTTGACGATTACCCGGCGTTACAAAGTCAACAGCGACAACGCCTCCTACGACCTGTACTGCGACCAGACGATGGAGAACCTTTGCGGCGTGCCGCTGCAAGTGACGTGGGAGCAATACGCCCAGGGCGACACGCCCATGGACAGCACGTCTTACATGGGCGACCGGCGCATGTTGGCTGCGGGGTACTACGACCTGGACTACAACCCGTCGCGTCAATTTGTTTACACCAAAGGGGCGCAGCTTACGCGTCAGCATGTGATCGACGGCCAGCCGTTCTGGCACCAGAACGACGACCTGCCAGCCAACCGTGAGTTGGTTTGGGTCGCCGCGATGAACCGTTATTTCGCGGTGGCGGTGCACCCGGTCGTGACGATGGTGGCCGACGCGAACGGCAAACTGACAGTGCAAGGCCCGGCGCGGGCGCTGGACAGCGTGTTCGATCACGTGGGCATCCAGGTGATCGGCCAAGCGGGCGGGCGCAACGACGACAACCGCGTCATGGCATTCACGCTGACCAGCAAGCCCCTGGACCTGGCGCCCCAACAGAGCACGCGCCTGGACCTGGCTGTCTACGCCGGGCCGCGCAAGGGCGAGGTGTTCGACAGCCAGCCGTACGCCAGCCTGGGGTTTGGCGGGCTGCTCGTGTACGACGTGAGCTGCTCGCTGTGTACGTTCCAACCGCTGGCCAAGGGGTTGCTCTGGTTCCTCAAGCTGATCCACGCGGCGCTGTTCGACTGGGGCGTGGCGATCATCATCCTCGTGCTGTGCGTGCGCCTGGTGCTGCACCCGATCACCAAGCGGGCGCAGATCAACATGTTCAAGATGAGCAAGCAGATGCAGACGATGCAGCCTGAGATCGAGAAGCTCAAGAAAAAATACAAGGACGACCAGCAGAAATTCCAACAAGAGCAACTGAAACTGTGGCGAGAGAAAGGCGTCAACCCGATGAACATGCTCGGGTGCCTGCCGATGTTCTTGCAGATGCCGATCTGGATCGCGTTGTACTCGATGCTCTACATGGCCATCGAACTGCGCCACGAGCCGGCGTTTTACGGGCTGTTCCAGACGCTCAGCGGCGGGCAGTGGGGGTTCCTGGCTGACCTGTCGAGCCCGGACAACTTCATCCGATTCGCCGGCGAAGGGTTTACGCTCAACCTGATTTTTGTCCACCCGAAATTCGCTTCGATCAACCTGCTGCCGATCCTGATGGCTGGTGTGTTCTACGTCCAACAGAAGTTCACCACCCCGCCCCCCGCCAACGAGCAAGCCGCTCAGCAGCAGAAGATGATGAAGTTCATGGTCCTGCTGTTCCCGATCTTCCTGTACTCGGCCCCCAGCGGGTTGACGCTGTACATCCTGGCCTCGACCTTCGCGGGCATCATCGACAGCTACATCGTGCGCAAGCACGTCAAGCAGCAGGAAGAAGCCGGCACGCTCCTGGAAAACAACAAGAAGCCCCCCAAGCCCGGCGGGTTCATGGACCGTATGCAGAAGGCGATGGAAGCCAAGCAGCAGCAGATGGCCCAGCAAAAAACGGGCGGGCAGTCCAAAGGCAAGCGGAAGCGGAAGTAGGGTTTTGCCCGCCAGGTGCAACGCGGTGCCGAGTCACGAAGACACGATCGTTGCGGTAAGCTCCCCACCGGGTCGGTCGGCCCGGGGGTTGATCCGCGTCAGCGGGCCCGATGTGATGGCCATCCTCGGTGCTTTGCTTGACGCCCCTTCATCAACCGTTGAGCAACTACAAGCCTGGCCGGCGCCGGGGCGGCTGGTGCCCTGCCGGGTGGCGATGCCATCGGCCGACGGCTCACAAGACAACGTGCTCGTGCTGCCTGCCATGGTCGCGATGTTCTTTGGGCCGAAAAGCTACACCGGTCAAGACACGTTCGAGCTTCAGTGCCCCGGCAACCCGGCGCTGCTGGACCGGCTGATACGACGGGTGGTTGAGTTGGGCGCCCGGCTTGCCGAGCCGGGCGAGTTCACCTTCCGCGCGTTCTTGGCGGGTAAGCTGGACCTGACGCAAGCCGAGGGCGTGGCCGCGACCATCGCAGCCACCAACGATAACCAACTCCAAGCCGCCGCCATGCTCCGACAAGGCCAGCTGGGGCGATTCGCCGACGGGCTATCAAACCTGCTCGCCGACCAACTCGCTTTGGTCGAAGCGGGCATTGATTTCACGGACCAGGACGACGTGGTGCCGGTCGGGCCCGATGCGTTGCGGAGCGAGCTTGAAGCGTTGACGGGCAGACTAGACGACCTGCTGGCTCACAGCCGTTCGTGGGGCGTGGTCGAGGCGGTGCCGCTTGTGGTGTTGGCCGGGGCGCCCAGCACGGGCAAGAGCACACTGTTCAATGCCCTGCTCGGGAAACAGCGGGCTGTTACAGCCGCATGCGCGCACACAACGCGGGACGTGCTGACAGAGCCTCTCACGCTGGAAACCCCGGACGGGCAGCGGTGTGAGGTCATGCTCGCGGACTTGGCGGGGTTGGACGCGCCGGAAAACCTGCTTAGCGAACAGGCCCAAACGCAGGCGCGCCAAGCGATCCGGCAGGCGGACGCGGTTGTTTGTGTTTCCGATCAGGAGCAGTGCCCCGACCCGAGCGGGATTCAAACGCCGCCCGGCGTTCCAATGATCCGTGTGCGGTCGAAGGCGGACCTGGTCGCGCGGAATCAAGACGCCGGGTCGGGCGGCTACGACGTGGCGCTCAGCGCCGTCACGGGGCAAGGGCTGGAATCGCTTCGCAAACTTATTACTCAACAGGTCGCCAGGCGCGGGGTGAACACCAGCGGTGAGATGCTCGCGCTGCAGCCGCGACACGAAGCGGCGCTGCGGGGGGCGCGGGAACACCTTGCGACCGCGTGCCAACTGCTCGTCGCCCAGCAAGGCAGGCGGTCCATCCGCCAAGTCGAGCTAATCGCCGCGGTGCTGCGGCAGGGCTTGGACGCGTTGGGAAGCCTTGCGGGGCGGCTCACACCCGAAGACGTGCTGGGGCGGGTCTTCGCGACTTTCTGTATCGGCAAGTAAGCGGGCAAAGCGGTTGGGCTTGGCGTATGCTGGTCACCGCCATGGCTGCGAAAAAGAAGAACCAAACCGCTAACACCAGCCCGCGCATCGCCAACCGCAAGGCGAGGTATGACTACCACATCCTCGAAAAACTAGAGGTAGGCATCATGCTGGTCGGGTGCGAGGTGAAGAGCATCCGCAACAGCCAAGTGTCGTTGGCCGAGGGCTTCGTCCGGGTCGAGCCGGCCACCATGGAGTTATTCCTATACAACGTGGACATCGCCCCGTACGCCCACGCAGCCGCCACAACAGCCCCCGACCGGCAGCGACCACGCAAATTATTAGCCCACAAACGCCAAGTCGCTAACCTGCTGGGCATGACCACCACCAAGGGCACGACGATCGTCCCCCTGGCGATCTACTTCGTGCGTGGCAAGGCCAAGCTGGAGATCGGCGTGGTCCAGGGCAAGAAGACCCACGACAAACGCCAGACCATCAAAGACCGCCACGCCAAGCGCGAAATACAGCGGGGCATGACCCGAAAAGTCGTCTAACCAATCTGTTAAATTGAAGTTAACGCCAAAAGTTATCCACACATTATCTACGCCAAGGACCGAGAAGGGCCAGCCTAGTGGGCTTGATTCAGGGTGTTTTCGAAGGTGTCATGGCTATTAAAACCAACTCCGATTATAAACAGCTTGGCCGCACAGCTTAACAAAGCCTCTGAATAATCAATTGGTGTTTTTTATCTGTGTTTCTGACGCCCGCCGCTGTCCGATAAACACCGAAATAATGTAATTTCGAGTTGTTCCAAACAACTTTTCCACACCGCCGATTCGCGATACACCGCCTCCAGGAACGCTTTATTGTCCTATTTTTCGCTTAAATCATCGGTATTCAAATCAACCGATTCCCTGACTAACCCGATCTAAGTAAAGCTCGATTCGGAGGCTGTGGTGGCATCCACACTAGTTTGGGAGGCTTGTGCGCGCTATTAGGTCGGGCTGTGGGGCAAATCGATTCCGGGGACTGACATGATCGACCCCAAACAAAGTCGGGGCGTTGTAGCCCTAGCTTCTCTGGGGCTACAGGCAATTGTTGTCACGCTGTTCTTGGATCAAACGGTGGATCATCACTCAACTTCTTCTTATTCGTTCTTGATCCTTCTGGGGTTGTTGGCGGGTTGTGGGGTGCTGTTCTGGCTGTTACACCAATGGTACCGTCGCAACTATTCGCAATCGCTGCAACTCGCCGGCACCTCACCTGAACACAACCGCACCCACGACACTAGGCGGGCAGCGGTGACAAATGAAGTACATATCGGTAGCGGGGCGTCCAACTCAGCCCAGACTTACAGCGTCTTAAAGCAGGTGATCGACGGCGCTCTAGACGCGGTGGTCATGATCAACGCCAAAGGCTATATCACCGACTGGAACCCACAAGCCGAGCAGGTCTTTGGTTGGACTAAGCAAGAGGCCATCGGCTCAAAGCTTTCCGAGACCATTATCCCCGAGGGCTACCGCGACGGCCACGAACGCGGGCTGTTGCGCTACCACGAAACAGGCGAAGGCCGGTTCCTCAATCAGCGGATCGAGGTACTCGCCAAGCGCCGCAACGGCGATTTATTCCCCGTGGAACTCGCCATCACGCCCATCGGGCATGGGTCGACCATTGTATTCAACGCGTTTATCCGTGATATCACCCGGCGTAAGGAGGCGGAAGAGTCGCTGATGCGCCAAGCCAAGGAGCTAGAGTCTGCAAGAGACAGCCTGGCGGTCAAGGCCGCGGAGTTGACCTCACGCACCCAAGAGCTTGAGCAGGCCAGGGCCTCCGCCGAAGCCGCGGCCGAATCCAAAAGCCAGTTTCTCGCCAACATGAGCCACGAGATCCGAACGCCCATGACCGCCATCCTGGGATACGCGGACCTGCTGCAGTCCGAAGAGCGGACGGAACACTCACAGCAGCAGCGGGCCGAAGCGATCAGCACGATTCAACGCAACGGCCAGCACCTGTTGACGATCATCAACGACATCCTGGATTTGTCGAAGATCGAGGCAGGTAAGATGAACCTCGAAAATCAGGCGTGCAGCCCGGTTGAATTGGTCAAAGACGCGGTGTCGCTCTTTCGCCACCGCGCCACCGAGAAAGGGCTGGCGTTGGATTGCGAATTCGTCGGGCCGATCCCCGCCACGATCAGCACCGACCCGACCCGCCTGAGGCAGGTCCTGACCAACCTCGTGAGCAATGCGGTGAAGTTCACCTCCCAAGGCGGCATCCGAATCGTGACCAAACTGCTCGACCCGCCCGACGCGCCACAGCCGCGCATCCGTTTTGAGGTGACCGACACCGGCATCGGGATGACCCCCCAGCAGCAGGCGGTCTTGTTCCAAGCTTTTTCCCAAGCGGATTCGTCCATGACGCGGCGATTCGGCGGCACGGGCCTGGGATTGATGATCTCCAAACGCTTCGCAAATATGCTCGGCGGGGACCTCACCGTCCAGAGCACGCAGGGCGAGGGCTCGTCGTTTTTGGTGGTGGTGGGCACAGGGCCCCTACAGGGCGTGGCTGTTACCGATTACAACTCCCAGACAAACCAACCGCGGCCAACCTCGCAAGCCGCAGCCGTGAAGCCATCCGATGCGGGCCTGCCGCTGCATTGCAATATCCTGTTGGCTGAAGATGGCCCGGACAACCAGCGGCTGATCTCGTTTGTCCTCAAAAAAGCCGGCGCCCAGGTGACGGTCGCGCCGGACGGCCAAGTGGCTTACACGCTGGCCACGGAGGCACGGCGAGACGGCAAGCCCTTCGATGTGGTCCTCATGGATATGCAGATGCCCGTGATGGACGGGTACGAAGCGACGCGCAAGCTCCGCGGCGAGAGCTACACCGGCCCGATCATCGCGGTCACCGCACACGCCATGGAGGGCGACCGTGAAAAGTGTCTCGACGCCGGCTGCGACGACTACACCACCAAGCCGATCGATCGGGCAAAGCTGATCGGGTTGATCGCCCAGTACACTCAAAAAAGCCAGCCAACCGCCGGGGCCGCCCCCACCGGCGCCGACCGCCCCCCCGCCCAGCCCCGCGATATGCAGGCGTTCATCGAGCGGTTGTCCAGCCGTGTCGAGGAGATCCAGCACAGCCTGTCTCAAAACGACATCAACGCGTTGGCGGGGATCGTCGCACAACTCCAAACCGACGCGCAGGAACAAGGGATCGGGCGTATCGTCGAGCTCTCAAAGATACTGCTGAACACCGCCAGGACAACACACGATCTATCGGTCTTGGATAGCTGCGTACAGCAATTAGCCAAATATTGCAGCGCCGTGCGCGCCGATCAGCCGATGAGTTAACCATAACCCCGCTGGCTGATTTTTAGCGGCCTAGGCACCGGCGAGACGGGCGGCTACCTAACACGCGGCGCCGCTTGGCATATCCGTTAGGATGGCCGCTTCGATCCGACAGCACGATGAGTAAGAACAGCAAAATTGTCATTGTCTCGAACCGCCTGCCCGTACACCGGGTCAAGCGGAACCGTTCGTACGCCTGGGAGACCAGCCCCGGCGGGTTAGTCGCGGCGCTGAAACCGATCCTGCGCCAGCAGCCCAACACGTGGGTCGGCTGGGCGGGGTACCCCGGCGCGGCGCCCAAGCCGTTCGAGCAAGAGGGCATCTTCAACTGGCCGGTGCCGCTGTCCAAAGACGAGGTGGAGAATTTCTACGAAGGGTTCTCCAACCGGACACTCTGGCCGCTGTACCACGACGCCGTGCGCCCGCCCGAGTACCGACGGCGGTGGTGGTGGCCTTACGTGCACGTCAACCGCCGCTTCGCGGAGACAGCCGCCGAGGTCGTCGCACGCAACGGCACGGTGTGGGTGCACGATTACCACCTACAGTTGGCGCCGGCGATGATCCGACAGTTGCGACCGGACGTGCGGATCGGTTTTTTCTTGCACATCCCGTTCCCGCCACAAGAGCTGTTCGCGCAGATGCCGTGGCGTCGGCGTGTCCTGGAGGGGCTCCTGGGTTCGGACGTGATCGGGTTTCAGACACGGCTGGGCGCGCAGAACTTTGTCCGGCTGTGCAGGCGGTTTACCGACGCACACGGGACGCGAGACGCGCTGGAGTTTAACGGCCAGGTGACGAAAGCCGCGGCGTACCCGATTTCGGTGGACGTGCGGCGGTTCGAAGAGTTGGCCGAGTCACCGCAGGTGATCCGCCGCTGCGAGGAGTTCCGCGAGAAGTTGGGCGCGTCGCGGAAGATTATCTTGGGTGTGGACCGGCTGGACTACACGAAGGGCATCGACATCCGCTTCCGCGCTTACCAGGAGCTGCTGCGGTCGGGCAAGGCCTCGCTGGATCAGTGCGTGCTGGTACAGGTAGCGATCCCCAGCCGAGAGCGCGTGGACGCGTACCGCGAATTGAAGGCGGTGGTCGAACAATACGTGGGTGAGATCAACGGCGAGTTTGCCGAGTTGGGGCGGCCGCCCGTGCACTACCTGCACCGCAGCCTTTCAGCCGAAGAGCTGGTGGCGTTGTACCGCGCGGCCGACGTGATGCTGGTTACACCGTTTCGCGACGGGATGAACCTGGTGGCGAAAGAGTACGTGGCGACGAAGACGGACAACTCGGGCGTGCTGGTCTTAAGCGAGTTCGCCGGCTCGGCCAAGGAACTCACGTCGGCGTTGCTGGTCAACCCCCACGACATCGACGGGCTGGAGTCCACCCTCCAGACGGCGTTGAACATGCCCAGGAGCGAGCAGTCCCGCAGGATGCGGGCCATGCGGCGGGTGGTGAAACGGAACGACGTGTTCAACTGGGCAAATACTTTTTTTGAAGACCTGTCCGCATGAACGACCTAACACACGAGCTCGAGCGGATCGCGGCGGTGCCGGTGCTGCTGGTGGCGTCGGACTACGACGGGACGCTGGCGCCGATCGTGTCCGACCCGGCGCAGGCCAAGCCGCTACGCGAGGCGGCGGTGGCGCTGCGCATGCTGGCGACACTGCCGCAGACGCACGTGGCGATCATCTCCGGCCGGGCGCTACGCGACTTGGCGGACCTAACCAACCCGCCCGAAGACGTGCACCTGGTCGGCAGCCACGGCAGCGAGTTCGACCTGGACTTCGCCACGTCGCTATCACCCGAAACATCCAAGCTGCGCGACCGTGTCTTGGAAGAGCTATCACAGATCGCCACCAAAGGCACAGGGTTTTCCGTCGAGCAGAAACCCGCGAGCATCGCGTTTCACTACCGCAACGCCCCAGACGACGAAGCCGACCGTGCGGTTAAAGCGGTCATGAGCGGCCCAGCCGCGTTGAAAGGCGTGTTTACCAAATACGGGAAGAAGGTGGTCGAGCTTGGCGTGGTGTCCACGGACAAGGGGCAGGCTTTGGAGGCGATGCGACACCGGCTAGGCGCGTCGGCGGTGGTCTTTTTAGGGGACGACAAGACCGACGAAGACGCGTTCGCCACGCTCACCGGGCCTGACATCGCCGTAAAAGTCGGCCCAGGCGAAACACGGGCGCCGTTCCGCGTGGATGGGCCCGAGGATGTGGCGAAGGTGTTGGCTAAATTGGGCGAGCTGCGCACCGAATGGCTCAAGGGCTCCGAGGCGGTGGCGATCGAGCAGCACGCGATGCTGTCGGACCAGCGCACGGTCGCCCTGGTCACGCCCAACGCTTCGGTCACGTGGCTGTGTCTGCCTCGGATCGACTCGCCCGCGCTGTTCGCGGACCTGCTCGGTGGGCCCAGCGCCGGGCATTTCAGCATCAAAGCAGCAGACGGGTCGCTGCCGATCGAGCAGCGGTACACCGGCGATTCGTTGGTGCTCCAGACGCGGTGGCAAGGGTTTACCACGACAGACTTTTTAGACTGCTCAGGCGGGCGCCCGTCGCAACGCGCGGGGCGAGCGGACCTGTTCCGCATCCTGGAGGGCGGCGGGCGGGTCGTAGTGGACTTCGCGCCACGCCTGGATTTCGGACGCGTGCCCACGCGGCTGATCGTCCGCGACGGCGGCATCGAGGTCGAAGACACGCCCGACCCGATCGTGCTGCGGTCGCCGGGCGTGAAGTGGCGGCTGGTCGAAGAAGGCAATCACCACACGGCCAGGGCCGAGATCGATCTTGATCAAGAGCCCGTGGTGCTGCACCTGTGCCACGGCAGCGGGAGCATGCGCGACGGGGTGGCGTCGGCCAAGGACAAGCGGTTGTTGACCGAGGTCTACTGGTCGTCTTGGGCAGACGGGCTTGCGATCCCGAACGTAGAGCCGGAGTTGGTGCGCCGCAGCGCGTTGGTGCTCAAGGGCCTGTGCTACGGCCCGACGGGCGCGGTGTCGGCGGCGGGCACGACAAGCCTGCCCGAGCATATCGGGGGCGTGCGCAACTGGGACTACCGCTTCTGCTGGCTGCGGGACGGCGCGATGGCAGCGGCGGCGCTGGTAAAGCTTGGCAGCACAGCCGAGGCGATGCACTTCCTCGACTGGGTCCTGGGCGTGGTGGACAACTGCGACTCGCCCGAGCGGCTCCGCCCGCTGTACACGGTGACGGGCGGGTCGGCGGGGCCGGAGGCGGAACTGGGACAGTTGGCGGGGTACCGCGGCAGCCGGCCGGTGCGCGTGGGCAACAGCGCCGCGGCGCAGGTGCAACTGGACGTGTTCGGGCCGATCGTCGATCTCGTGGCGCTACTGCTCGATCACGACGCGCCGGTGTCATCGAACCACTGGCGGCTGGTGGAGGCCATGGTCCAGGCTGTGCGGCAACGCTGGCACGAGCCCGACCACGGGATCTGGGAGATCCGCCGACCACGCCGCCACCACGTACACTCAAAGGTGATGTGCTGGGTCACCGTGGACCGGGCAATCAAGATCTCAGGCCACTTGCTCGGCAGAGACCGTGAGGATTGGAAACGGCTACGCGACGAGATCGCCAAAGACGTAATCGAACACGGATTCAAGCAGGCGGGCAACGCGTTCACCGCGGCTTACGACGACACAGACCTGGACGCGGCGGCGTTGTACGTCGGGCTAACCGGCTTGCTCGACCCGCAAGACCCACGCTACCTCGGCACGCTCGACGCGGTTGAAAAGGCATTGCTACTGGGCCCGACGGTGTACCGGTACCGATCAGACGACGGCCTGCCGGGGTACGAAGGCGGGTTCCATATCTGCGCGTCGTGGCTGGTCGAAGCATACGCACAGGTCGGGAGAGTCGCTGAAGCGAAGACCCTGTTTAACCAAATTGTGTCCCTGGCGGGGCCCACGGGCATGATGTCAGAGCAGTACGGGCCAAAAACACGGCGGGCATTGGGGAATGTACCCCAGGCGTACTCGCACATCGGCGTCATCGAAAACGCATTGACCCTCGAACGGCTAGGGTGACCACGCGCCGGCCGAATAAGCGCAAGCAAAACCGGAAGCGTCGTCACGCTTAGCACGCGGCGCTTCGATCCGGTTCAGCGACAACCACACCACGCACGCGGCTTTTGCCTAGCGGCTGCTCGGCTCACTGATTAAAGATGGCTTAGCCCTGTGGTAATTACCAGCGGCCGCCACCGCCGCCGCCGCCCGAGCGCGGGGCCTTGGGGCGAGCCTCGTTGACCGTCAGCGTGCGTCCGCCGACTTCGGTCCCGTTGACGGCCTCAATGGCGGCGCGGGCCTCGTTGTCGTCACTCATGGTGACAAAGGCAAACCCGCGCGACCGGCCGGTCTCCCGGTCGCTGATCACCGCGACTTCATCGACATTGCCGTGTTGCCCAAACAGGTCACGCAGTTCATCCTCGCTGCTCTGGAAGCTGAGGTTTCCGACATAGATCTTCATTCGAACTCTCCAACCGGTGAAGCCCACGAGCCGTTTGGTCTGTGCAAGGGCGTCACCTAAAAACGTGTAAGACCGCCTACGCCGGCTGGCTCATCTTCAGAGCGTCATTATACAGGCAAAACGGTGAAGTCAAACATCACCCGCCGCGTGGGGGTTTAAGCCCACATATTGCCCACTTGTTTTTGGGGTGGCTTGGCCCCGATAGACAGGCGCTCGTGGCGCCACGGCAGGACGCTCCTCGCGGGGTTCAGTTCTTGCTATACCGCCACGCGCCTAGCTGCTGAGTGGTCAGGTCGCGGTATTGGCCATCGTGGCTGGTGGCGAGGCTCAGCAACTCGCTGGCGGTTTCACCGTCGACCAATACAGCATCGAATCGCGTCAGAGAGGCCCTTTTCAACAGGCTGCGGATGGCGACGACCTGCTCGGCGGACGGCTTGTCGGCGATGATCAGGATCAATTGCTCGGGCCTGACGGCTATGGCGAGTTGCACGGCGTCTTCAATGTTGGCCGTGCCCGTGGCTAGGATGCCGTTGAGGGTGTCGCGCATGGTGTCGCGGGGCAGGGCCGACAGGGGCATGAGTTGATCGGGGCAGACCGCCTCGCTGTCGTAACGGGCGAACACAAATTGAATGCCCACCGCGTCGGTCTGAAAATCCGTGCCCGCGAGAACCGCGTCTTTAACAAAACCCAGCCAACGCCGGCTAGCGAAGGAGGCGTCGATCACCACAACGGTGCGCGCGCTAAGCGGGATGCCCAGAACATTGGGCCGACTCATCGTAAATGGGTTGGCCTTGGGGTCGTACTCAAAATTGACCTCAATCGCTGGGGCTTGCCGTTGAAGGTCGCTCACCTGCGCTTGGTGGCGCACAAACAGACTCATCACAAACACGCTGATCCCGATCACCGCCGCGATCCCCGCCGCCACCGCGAACCGGACGGTAAGGCGCTGCTGGGTTGTCAGCCTGGCTGCCGCGGGTTGAGCCGTCTGGGGGTGGGTGGGTATGGCGGCGGACCTGACCCGGCGAGACGCGCGCGGAGGCGGCTTGGTCCTTGGCTGCAGGGTCGGCAGCGGCTGGCCCGGCGATGCTGTGTGATTCACGTTCCGAGTCGGGGTCGCGTCTTCAATCGGGGCTGGCTGGCCGGGGCGCTCAGGGCGGGCCTGGGTGGGGCGCGTCTTTAACGCGGGGTCGTCGGGCACGGTCATGAGCTGCCCGCACACCGAGCATCGGCAAACGCCGCCGGCAAACCCGGTATCCAACTCCAGAACCTGCTCGCAACTGGGACAGGTCAGTTCCAGCAGTGCCATGTGGCCGGTCCCCTTTTGATCATTCCAGTTCCGGTTGCCAGAGATAGTAGAACTCCATCGGCAGCGAGGCCAACGGGTCGGGCAGATTGAACTGCGCCAGGTTGATCTGCAAGCCGCCCGACGCCGCGCCGGGGCCGGGCCAAGACCGGGCCGATGCGTAGGGCGAGCCCACGTAATCCAGCGGGCGGTGGTAGATCACCAGTTCCGCGTCGCTGACGCCGGCCAACTCCTTAGCCAAGGCGAACGCGTCGTATAAATCCCCCGCCTGGTCGGCCATGCCCCACTGCACCGCTTGGGTCCCGCTGAGCACACGCCCGTCGGTGGCCTGTTTGATCAGGTCGGCGGGGATGCTCGGCCTGGCCTGACGCACCACCGCGACGAACCGACCATAAAAATCGTCGACCAGCGAACGCAGCACCGCCCGGTGCTCGTCGGTCATGTCGCTCAGCGGCGAGCCGGCGTCTTTGTTGGGGCCGGTGGTGATGGCCTCGGCGTGGATGCCGATACGGCTCAGGGCCGACTTGAAGCTGATCGTCTGAACGATCACGCCAACACTACCGGTGATGGCGGTGGGGTAAGCCACGATCCGGTCGGCGGCGCACGCCAGGTAGTACCCACCGCTGGCGGTGACATCCATCATCAGCGCCACAACGGGCTTGCCGGTGTCTTGCTTAAATCGCCCGACCATGCGGTACATCGCGTCGCTGGCGGTGACGGTCCCGCCGGGCGTGTTCAAACGTAGGATAACCGCCTTGACCGCCGGGTCGTGCTTGGCTTTCTCTAACCTTTCATGAAGCACGCTGACGGGGTTCTCGCCTTGGTTGAGCAGGCCCCGCTTGTTGGCGTTGTAGATCGGGCCCGAGACGTCGATGATCACCACGCGCGGGCTGAACCACCCCTTGGCCGGCTCGACCACCGTGGTGCGCAGCTCCTGCCCGCCGGACGAAACGCCCACCACGAACGTGATCGGCCCGCAGCCGGTCAGGCACAGCAGCATGGCGGCCACGGCGCATCGCAGGATAGTATCGTGGGCCAGGGATTTCATCTCGGCTGTACCTATCATTGAATCGCACGTGCGTAATTATTGTCGGGTGTTCTATCTGCTCAATGCCCGTGTCGGCCTATATACGCTTTGGCTTTTTCTTCATAAGCCGGGGATTTCAGGCCGACGGTCTTGGCTTCGGCCAGCGCGTCATCGTAGCTCCGTCCGCCGTCGAGCACACGGTGTGCCAGCCATATCGCTCCCACACGGTTGGCGGAGCTGCAGTGCAGCAAGATCGGCATGAGGTTGGGGGTGTTGAGCAGCGAACGCACTTGGTCAAACACGCTGTCCGTGAGCATGTCGGGGCCGTTGAAGCCGACGTTGTAGTAGGCCAACCCGAGTTCTTTCATCAGGGCGGGCTCGTCGAATTCCGTCATTTCATCAGGCAGGCGGAGGTTGATGACCGTTTTGATACCGCCCTGCTTGGCTTGGCGGAAGTCGTCGGCCTGGGGCTGGCTGGCCAGGAAGACACCGCCTAAGGTGTGCAGGCGCGTCACCGTGCCGCACTCGTACGGCTCAAGCTTGTCAGTGGTGATGGCTTTGTGGCCCGATGGGCCGGCGCAACCCGCCACCAAGACGACAAGCACAATCAAGGCGTTCCAAAATAAAAACTTGCCTGCTGACATGATCCGGCCTTTCTCAGTCGTGTTGGTTGAACCTGAATTCATCAACGGTAAATTTTATCGTTTTAGCGGTGTAGCGGCTCTGGCGAGGCTTTCGTGGTTAATTATACACGGCATATGCGGCCGGCGGTTCCGACCGGTCGATACGGCCCCCGCCGACCAACAGGCCGTTCACGCGGGGCTCGCCTCATAATGATTTGCATCGCCGCACCGACGCAGTACACTTCGGAGTTCTTCAGGTATGTATAGGTCGCTGTGACCCGCATCTATCTCGCTTGGCCCGAGTGGGCACTCCTTCCATAGTAATGAAAAGGGAAAAATGGCTAAGAAAAAACCCAAACGGTCATACGTCCAGCAGGTCCACGTCAAAAAAAACCGCTCGGTCTCCGACCTGCTCAAAGCCATGAGCAACACCGGGTTCCAGGGCAAGTCACTCGCGGTCTGCGCCGACACCCTTGAGAAGATGTTCCGCGACAAGAGCACGACCGTGCTGTTGGGCTACGCGGGTTCGCTGTCCACCACCGGCCAATACGAGATCATCAATTGGCTGATCGAAAACGGGTACATCGACATCCTCGTGGGCACCGGCGCGAACCTCAGCGAGGACATCGTCGACGCCATGGGTCGCCACTACGTCCAAGGCAGCCACCGGGCCGACGACGTGGCGCTTTTCGAGAAAGGCTACAACAGGTACTACGACGTATACGGGCGTGAGGACGATTACCTCGAGATGACCGAGCTAATCGCCGGGTTCATGATGGGCCTCGAACCCAACCGCGGGTACTCTTCGTGTGAGTTCCTCCATAAATTCGGTGTCTGGCTTGGCAAGAAAAAAATCCGATCGATCGTAAGCACAGCCGCTAAGCACAAGGTGCCGGTCTTCTGCCCCGCGATCATTGACAGCCCCTACGGCGACGCCGCGCTGATCGCCAAGAGCAAGGGGTTCGACCTTGTGCTCGACGGCGTCAAAGACTACGTCGAGTTCATGCAGCTATCCGAGCAGGTCAAAAACACCGGGGTGGTCTACATCGGCGGGGGCGTGCCCAAAGACTTCATCCAGCTATTCGCGGTGACGGCTGACCTACTCTACGACGACATGAAAGTCCCCAACCGTCGCGGCGCCAAGCAGCGCGAGGGCACGAACGAGACGTACTACCCCCACAAGTACGCGGTGCAGATCACGACCGATTCACCCCAGTGGGGCGGGTTGTCGGGCTGCACGTTCGACGAGGCGGTTTCCTGGGGCAAGGAAGACCCGGCCGGCGCCTACGCCCAGTGCTACTGCGACGCGACAATCGCCCTGCCGATCCTGTCGCAGGCGCTGGCCCAGCGCATGACCGCCAAACGCAAACGCAAGCCGTGGAAGGGCGTGTTTTGATCGTGTAATCGCGTGAAAAAATGCCACGACTTCTCACACTCCCATGACACCCCCCCAACCCAAAGACGTAATCGTGTACGACGGCCAGTGCCGGTTCTGCCAAAAACAGGTTGAGCGGATCAGGCGGTGGGACTCACGCAGCCGGTTTGAATACGTGCCCCGCCAAACGCCGGGCCTGGATGAGCGGTTCCCGCAGCTAGCACAGGGCGACTTCAACACGGGCATGCGCCTGATCGGCGAAGCCGGTTCGGTCTACGTGGGCGCCGACGCGGTGTACCAGATCGCCACCCGGCTGCCGCGGTCGAGGTGGATCGCGTGGGTCTACCGTGTGCCGGTGCTGCACCAATTGGCCCGGGGCCTGTACGCGTGGGTCGCTAAAAACCGCCAATCCCTCGGCGGCTCGTGCGAGGACGGGGCTTGCCAGATTGACCACCGGTAACTTTGTGCCGCGTTACTGCCGCAAGTCTTCCGCGACGAGCCGTCCGCCTCAGGCGGATCAGGGAGCGGTCCGCGTGGTGAAGCGATCCAACGAACACACATTCTGGAAGTGGGTTTACATGCGGGTCTTGCTACAGCGAGTCACAAGCGGGGTTGTCCGAGTCAACGGCCGCGAGGTCGGGCGGATCGGCCACGGGCTGGTGCTGCTAGTCGGGGCGGGTCAAGGCGACGGCGAGGCGCAGGCCGTCAAGCTTGCCGACAAGGCCGCGGGGCTACGCGTGTTCAACGACGACGACGGTCGGTTCAACCGCAGCCTGTTCGACGTGGGCGGGGGCGCATTGGTGGTGTCGCAATTCACGCTTTACGCAGACAGCCGGAAAGGCCGACGCCCCAGCTTCACCGACGCAGCCGCACCCGACATTGCCCGGCCCTTGATCGACCGGTTCGTGGACGAGTTGAGGCGCCTGGGGGTTAACCCGGTAGCCACCGGCGAGTTTGGCGCCAGTATGCAAGTGGAAATCCACAACGACGGCCCGGTAACAGTGTGGCTTGATAGCGATGGGTTGATGTAACCGCGTTGCAGCGTATCAAGGGCGGCCATGGCCCCACCGCGACGGGCCGCTAGAATACGGCGATGCTGCCGGGCACCACGCAACCGACCAAGCTTGTTTACCAAGGCCCACGCTTCGACGTACACCGCGTAGAGTTGCCCGGCCGCGAAGGGCGAATGGTAGCCCGAGACGCCGTGGCGACGGCGAGCGCCGTCGTGGTCTTGCCCCTGCTGAACGCCCAGACCGTCGTCCTGATCCGCAACGAGCGGTTCGCCGTGGGCCAAACCCTCTGGGAACTGCCAGCCGGAACCCTCGAAGACGGGGAAGACCCCCGCGAATGCGCCAAGCGGGAGCTGATCGAAGAGGCCGGCTACAACGCCGCGCGCGTGGAGCCGATAATCGATTTTTACCCCAGCCCCGGGATCTGCACCGAGCGCATGTACGCGTTCCTTGCCCTCGATCTGGAGCACGTGGGCCAAGACCTCGACGAAAACGAGCGGATCACCGTTGAACCGGTGGCGCTGGATCGGTCGATGCAGATGGTGCGGGACAACACCATCCGCGACGGCAAAACAATCGCGACGCTGCTTTACTACCACGCTTTTCTTAAGGAGGCCCGGTGATGGCCTGGCAAGACCGCCACTACAACCAATCCGGCTTCGGCGGCTCGTTCGGCGGGCGCCTGCAGGGCGCGTCGGTGGTCGTATGGCTGCTGGGGATCAACGGCGTGGTGTTCCTGCTGGGCATGATGCTATCGGGCAGCAGCCGCGGGTCGTGGCTCACACCGCACGCGTGGGGGCACTTCAGCGTTGGCAAGGGTGTTTTCGGCCTACAGGTGTGGCGGTTTATCACTTACCAGTTCCTGCACGGCGATTTCTTTCACCTGCTGTTCAACATGTTCGGCCTGTACTTCTTCGGCCCGCTGATGGAGGGCTGGTGGGGCAGCAGGCGTTTCTTGGCTTTTTACCTGCTCTGCGGGGTCGGCGCCGCCGGGCTGTATGTGCTGCTGGCGTTTGTGCCGGGGCTGCTCGATGTGTCCGCGGGGACGGGGCTCGTCGGCGCGTCGGGGTGCATCTTCGGCGTCTTGGTCGGGTGCGCGGTGCTTTACCCGCATCAGCAGGTGATGCTCATGTTCCCGCCGATTCCCATGACGCTCCGGACCATGGCCATGGTGTTCCTGGGGCTTGCCATGCTGTCGCTCCTGGCCGGGTCGGCCAACGCAGGCGGCGAGGCGGCGCACCTGGGCGGGGCAGCGCTGGGGTGGCTGCTGATCAAGAACCCACGGTGGCTAAACTTCGCCGACCACGCCGCGGGCGACTGGAAAGATCAACTGTCCCAGCGCGTGGCTCAAAAAAAGAAATTGGCGCGGTCACAGGAAAACGCCGAGGTCGACCGCATCCTTGACAAGGTGCGTGATCAGGGCCTGGCAAGCCTGACCAAGCGCGAGCAAAAGATCCTCAAGCGCGCCACCGACCGGCAGCGCCACGCGGGGTGACCCCCCCTACTCTTACCGCTTCACCTGTACTGTTTTAAGCTGGATCGCCTGCCGAGGCGATGACACTGGCGGCGGCATAGTTCCGCGTGTGGGTGAGGCTGACCACCCAGCGGCCGATACCCAGTTGCCGCTCAATTTCCCGGCACCGCCCGGTCAGGTGGACGGTCGGCTGCCCCGATGGGTGGCGGCGGACCTCCATATCGGTCCAGGCGATGCCGTCTCGCCAACCGGTGCCCAGGGCTTTGAGGATCGCCTCCTTCGCGGCGAAACGAGCGGCCAGGTGCTCCACGACTCGCTTCTTGGCGCAGGCGTATTCGACCTCGGCGGGGGTGAAACAGCGGGCCAGAAACCGCTGGCCGTGCTGATCCAGCAGCCTCGCCACGCGGGCGGTCTCCACCAGGTCGATGCCATGCCCGATAATTTGCATACGAGCCGTAGTGTGGCGGGCGACGTGGGTCTGTCAAATAACCATCGGCCGCGTAGGCCCAATAAGAAGCAACGACTTGCCGGAATAGATCACGCGGGCAGCGTGCTAAATTTATTCCACACCGGATTTTTCCGATACGTAGGTAGTTGGATTTGTCCATCCGTATTGAGTATTTTTACCGCCCACGCGGCGCAAGGGGTTCGAGGGGACCGTGCCAAGTACCACAGCCGTCAAAATTACGAACAAGAACGCCGAGGCGATGTTGATGATCAACGCGTTGGTCGGCGACCTTGCCAAGACCGCCAAACAGAACAAGCAGTCGCGCTCTGACGATCGGTACCCGCTTGAAACCAAGGTCATCCTGGGGAAAAGAGAGGGCCCGGACCAGTTCGTACCGCTGTACGAGTCTTGGGGAGAGGACATCTCCAACCAAGGCGTTGGGCTTCTGATGACCAAACCGCTAGAGAAGAGCAGGCGGCTGTACATCGTGCTGCGTATCCCTAAGCAAGGGAAGCTGTTCGCCCATATCCTTGTCAGAAGGTGTGACAAGCTCACCGCGGATATGTACAGAATCGGCGCGACATTTGAGTTTGAAGACAAAGAGTCGTCTGCCTCTTGGGTGCAATAGCCCAGCCGCCTAACCCCCGCCTTGTCAGGCCCGCGTCTGTGCATCACAATAATCCACGCGGGCCCGTAGCTCAGTGGTTAGAGCACTCGACTCATAATCGAAGGGTCGCCAGTTCGAATCTGGCCGGGCCCATTGGACGCGGCGTGTCGGTTGGTATCCGGCTATAGCACGTTGCATTTATAAATTTGATTGACTGGGTGGCACGGCTTGCTTGCAAGCCGTGAAATGCGGGTTCGCCATGTCAACGACCACCGAACATCCATCAAAGATAATCACGCCAGGTGCTCTAGGCGGGTCTTTTCACCCCGCGTCGGCCAGCAAGGAATAGTGGCCGTCGAGCGGCTGGGACCTATCCTTGCGGGACTGCGCCTCGTCTGATAGCTCCGCGGCGAGTTGCTCAAAACGTGTTTCGAGCTTGAAGAAAGCTTCGATGACGGCAGGGTCGAACTGCGTGCCGGCCAACAGCCGGATGATCGACACGGCCTTCTCGTGGGGGTATGGGTCTTTGTACGGCCGGGCGGTGGTCAGCGCGTCGTAGACATCCGCCAGCCCGGTGATACGCGCCGCCAACGGGATCTGCTCGCCCTTGATCTTGTGGGGGTACCCGCCGCCGTTGTACCACTCGTGGTGACCCTCGATCACTTCCAGGGCCATCTTCAGGAACCGGACGTGGGGGTTCTGCTCGATGACCGAGCGGATCGTCTGGGCGCCCATCTCGACGTGGGACCGCATGATGGACATCTCGTCGTCGGTGAGTTTGCCGGGCTTGAGCAGGATGCGGTCGGGGATGGCGACTTTGCCGATGTCGTGCAAAGGCACGGACCGCTGAAGGTCGCTGATGTAGTCGTCGTCGATCTGCTCGCGGTACTGCTCTTTCGTCGCCAACTCCTTGGCGAGCAAAACCGCGAACGAGGTGACGCGGTCGAGGTGCTTGCCCGTGTCGGTATCGCGGTGTTCGGCCAGGCGGGCCAGGGCCACCACGATCGAGTTGTAGGCGTCGTCGCGGGCGCGGCGGCTCTCGATGCCGTCGATCGCCGAGGCGGCGATATTGCAGATCAGGTCGATGTACTCCAGGTCCAGCGGCTGGAAGGCCCTGCCGTCGTAACGCTCGGTGATATTCAACACGCCGACCACACGCTCCGTCGTCCGCAACGCCGTGGAAACCAGCGGGGTGCTTACAAAAAACTGGGCGTCGTATTTCTCGTTGTTCTCTTTGGTCTCTTGCGCATCGTTGATCAAGACCGGCTTCCTGGACAGGTAGACACGCCCGGCGATCTTGCCGCCGATCGGGATGCGGACGTTGCGCGCGACCTTCTTTTCAATCCCGATGGAGCGGACAACCTCCAACTCGGTGCCGGTCTGGTCGGGGAGCATAATCGAGATACGGCGACACGCGGTCAGCTCCGCAGCCGCGGAGATAATCTTATCCAGAGCCGAGTTCAGGTCGCTCGTCACCGAGATGCTGCGCGACAGGTCCAGCAAGATCCCCAGCGCCCTGGCCTGGACGCCACGCACCTCGTTGCTCTGGATCAGCTCGGCCTTGTTGCGCTGCAGCCGAGCCATCGAACGCACGCGGTAGAGAAACGCCTTACGATCCAGCGGCTTGGTGATGTACTCGTCGGCGTGAACATCAAGCCCGGCTTGTATGTCTTGCTCGGACGACCGACCGCTAATGATGATGAGGGGGATGTCCTTGGTCACCGGGTTGGCTTTGAGCTGGCGTGAACACTCCAAGCCGTCCATGCGCGGCATCTCGATGTCCATAAGGATGATGTCGGGGCGTTCCTGCTTGATTTTTTCGAGCGCATCGACGCCGTCAACCGCCTCGACGACCGTGTAGCCGTCCTGGTCCAGGAGCTTGCCGCAAAGCAAGCGGATGGCTTGATCGTCGTCCACGACCAAAACCTTCGTCGGGCTTTGGGACATCTCACCGGAGACCCACTGCTGGAGTTGTTTCTCATCCAAGGCCTCGTCTGTTTGTGCGTGGCTGGCCAGGCACACACGGTTGCGCCCCTCGCGCTTGGCGCGGTACAGCGCGTCGTCCGCCTGGCGGAGCATCGCGTCGAACGACTCGGTGTTCGGCCCCACCTCGGCGACGCCGATGCTGACCGTCACCGATAGCTCCAGGTCGTAGTGGTAAACTTTGTTCGATTCAATGGCCAAGCGGACCCGCTCCCCACAGCTCACCGCGTCCTCGGCGGTGGAACCGGGGCAGAGGATTAGGAACTCCTCCCCGCCCATGCGACAGACGGTCTCGCCTTGACGGGCGGAGTCTTGGAGTTGCCTCGCGGTGCCGCGTAAGACCTTGTCGCCAACGGCGTGCCCGTAGATATCGTTGCAACGCTTGAAATGGTCGATGTCGATCAGCAGACACGAAAGCGGCGTACCCTGGCGGCTGGCCACGCTCCACAGCTCTTCGATGCGTCGCATGGCTTCGCGGCGGTTGGCAAGACGCGTCAGGTCGTCGGTGATCGCGACCTGCTGGAGCCTGTTGTTGAGGACCATCAACTCGGCGTTGGCTTTGTAGATCGCCATGCGGTCCTGGGCCAACTCGTCCTCGAGCTTGAGCAAACGCTCGCCCGCTTGAAGCCGGGCGATAAGCTGCTGCTCATTAAAAGGCTTGCCGAGAAAATCATCAACGCCCGCCTCGAACGCCTCTAAAATCTTCGGCCCTTCCTCGTAAGCACTCAGCGCCACGATGTAGACACAACCGAATGCTTCGGTCGATCGAATCGCCCTGCACAAGTCCAGGCCGTCCATCTCCGGCATCGCCAGATCAGTAATGATGATCTTGGGGCATTTCTGATTGAATAGACGCAGCGCATCGGCGCCGGTGTTGGCGGAGCAAGCCTCGTACCCAGCTTTGTGGAGAAACTGGGTGGCCAGCGAAATAATCGCCGGGTCGTCGTCTATGACCAGTACTGTTTTAGCCATACCGATTCAACCGATTCAAAACCCGAACGCCTGTGTTGATCCCTCTTGACCCAATACCGACAACGCCGGCGGTTGCACCGACGCGTCAACAAAGCGATCGTTTACGATTGGCCGCATCCTACGCACCGCCAATTCGCTGTGTCTTTGCCACGCTACAAACATTTATTCCCCCGGAGTGCTTTCCCAACTAACCCAGCAAGCCGTGTAGCCGAGCACAACCGCTGTAATCCTCCGTAGATATCGGCATATTATCAGTGCGAATACGGCAATATCATGTTGGAAATAGCATTACGGCCTACATTTCGCATTTGTTTCAACAGGGGGCTTTGCGGACGCGGGATCGGGTTTATCGGCGGTCTGGCCGTGGTCCTGATGGCGGTTTACAATCATTATGAGGCTACGCTTGCGAGTCCCGCTTCAGATTCGAACGCCCAATAACAAGGAAGCCGCGACATGGAAAAGCTAACCGGCAAGCACGTATTAATCCTGGTTGGAGACGACTACGAAGACCTGGAGTTGTGGTACCCAAAGCTGAGGCTGCTCGAGGCGGGCGCCGGCGTGACGGTGGCCGGCCCCAAACGCGACACCCTCTACCGCGGCAAACACGGGTACCCTTGCGTCAGCGACGCGGCGATCGACGAGATGGAAACGCAAGACTTCCACGGGCTGATCGTGCCCGGCGGGTGGATGCCCGATAAGCTGCGACGCGATCCGGCCGTGTTGGAATTGACTTACCAGTTCGCCCAGGAGGGCAAGCTGATCGCGGCGATCTGCCACGGCGGGTGGATACCGATCTCGGCGGGGGTGTACACGGGGATCAAAGTCACCGGCTCGCCCGGGATCAAAGACGACCTGATCAACGCCGGCGCGCTGTTTGAAGATGCGCCCGTCGTGATCGACCGGCACTTCGTCTCAAGCAGACGCCCAAGCGACTTGCCCGATTTCTGCAAAGGGGTCTTGGGGGTCTTGTCCTCATTTGTCGCGCAGGCGGTGTAGAACGCGCTAGCCCGCGGACTCGGCACGCTGGATGTAGAACATCGAGTCCGTGGCCCGCGGCCCGATCATGTGCCAGCTCAAGGGGAACTTGGGCTTCAACGCCAGGTACATGTCGTAAAGCTTCCTGCCCCAGTCGTATTGCTGCTCGACGTTGTGGTCGATCTGCTTGGTGTGCGTGGAGGGGATAAAACGCCGCTGGGCGTAGTCCCAATTGGGGTCTAGCCGGATCAGCAGGTGTCCCTCGCCCCACTCAATGGGGTAGCCGTGGACAAAACCCGACCCCGTCCCCGGTGTGTGGAACCAGTAGCAGACAAAGCGGTCCTTGTCGGCGGTGGAAGCGTCCTCGCCCCCGCCGGCCAGCAACCGCGCGTGGCTGACACGGATCGGGTTCACCCCGAACCTCTTTTTGGCGATCCAGTACCGGCGCTGGGGCACGTCAAAAAGCCCGACATGGGCGTAGTCGGCACGCACCTTTCCGGTGCAGTACTGCCTGCTGATTTTGCGCTCTTCACCCATGCCTGGTCAGTCAAATTCTGTGTCGAAACCATACCCTGGCAAGACTTGCCCACACCGCGTTGAAAGACACACGCTCAAGCCAACGCAAACAGACGACGGGTGCCCGGCCGGTCGATCCCGCAGCGTAGTATGCTATCATCATCCCCATTTGATTGGCCGATGACAAGACTGCCGGGCTAACGACCCGGTGCCACCGCCGGAAAGGACCGCCATGAGCCAAACAGCCACACGCCCTGCGGCCACGAGGGGCACGCTGATCGAGCAAAACCAAGGGGCCATCGTGCTTGGGCTGCCGGACACCGATTACCAGATCCATTTATTGGTCGACGCCACGGTCGACGCAGACGCGGGCCAACCCATTGCCGGGGTCATCCACACACGCGCCAAGCGCGTGGACATCGTGCGCACCGGCGGGCGGTTCATCGAGCCGGTGTACGGCCGCCCCAGAAGGCTACAGGGGGTCGTCGTCGCGACCGACCTGATTGAAAACACAATCACCGTCGAATGCGGCGGGTGCCCGTTTGTTGGCAAGCTCACCACCGACCAGAAAGCGGCTGCGTTCCCACAAGGGGCGCTGGTGGCGTTCGACGTGGAACGGGGCGCGACATTTGAGCCGTTGCCCGCGACACGGCACGGCTAAAACCTAAACACAAAACTCCAGACAACCATTCCAATCACAATACCCAACCATGCCAACATCCCTTAAACGCATCTTAGTGACAGGCGGCGCCGGGTTCCTCGGGTCGCACCTGTGTGACCGCTTTGTGGAGCAGGGCCACGACGTAATCTGCGCCGACAACTTTTTCACCAGCCAGAAGCACAACGTCGCCCACCTCCTGGGTCGCCCCAACTTCGAGCTGATCCGACACGACGTGACCCACCCGCTCTGGCTGGAGGTCGATGAGATCTACAACCTCGCCTGCCCCGCATCGCCCGTCCACTACCAGTACAACCCGATCAAGACGGTCAAAACCTCCGTCCAAGGCGCGATCAACATGCTGGGGTTGGCCAAGCGCGTGCGCGCCAAAATCTTTCAGGCGTCCACCAGCGAGGTCTACGGCGACCCCGACGTCCACCCCCAGCCAGAGAGCTACCGCGGCAACGTCAACCCCATCGGCATCCGCGCCTGCTACGACGAAGGAAAACGGTGCGCCGAGACGCTCTTCTTCGACTACCACCGCTCCAACGGCGTGAACATCCGCGTGGCGCGCATCTTCAACACATACGGCCCGCGCATGCACCCCTACGACGGACGCGTCGTGAGCAACTTCATCGTCCAGGCGCTGCGGGGTCAGCCGATCACCATATACGGCGACGGGTCGCAAACCCGGTCCTTCTGTTACATGGACGACCTGATCGAAGGGTTTATCCGCCTGATGGACGGGCCCGACGACTTCATCGGCCCGGTCAACCTGGGCAACCCCGGCGAGTTCACCATCAAAGAGCTTGCCGAAATCGTGATCGAAATGACCGAATCCAAAAGCACGCTAGAGCACCTGCCCATGCCTGCCGACGACCCCACACAACGCAAGCCCGACATCACCCTAGCCAAGAAGCACCTGGGGTGGGAGCCGACCGTCCCGCTGCGCGACGGGCTTGCCAAAACGATCGCGTATTTCCGCTCGATCGACCTGACCACGTTCCGCAAACCAACCGACAACGCGCCCGTGCCCGCGGTGTGATGACCGCTTTGCCCGCTGCCGCTGGTGTGTTATGCGCAACCGCACCCAGCCGCCACGGCGCGGATGACATCGGCGGCGAGCACGCCCGTGTCCGTCGATACCGTCACCCATTGATTAGAGCCCGCTTCACCCGATGGGGCCGCATCCGCATGAGGCGGCTCATCGACCAGCGTGATGACCGATCCGGTGTAGCCCTGGGTTCGCAAGGACCGTATCAGCGCGCCCGGATCGCTGTGGAGCGTCTGTGTGCCCAGCAAGGCCGCATGGAAGCGGCAGGCCGAAGTGGTGCCAAACAGATCGGCTAAAGGCTCGCCGCTGCCGCTTAGCTGCACACTGCCCCCGGCGCTTTTGAGGATGACCGACAGCAACAGCCTCATATCCGGGCGGTCTTCGATCAGCAACACATTCACCCCACGCAGCCGCCCATTCTGTTCACCCGCCTGGTGTCGCCGTTTCAAAGACAGGTCTGACAAGCCGCCCCGATCATCGCCAAGCATGAGCTGCGGCAGGCTGTCGACAAAAGCCGATTCCGCCACAACCCCTGTGGGGACTTTGAGCGTAAAAGTCGTGCCTTTGCCCGGCTGACTCCGCACCGCCAGCGTCCCGCCTAGCAACTCGGTCAATTGTTTTGCAATCGTCAGGCCCAGGCCCGTGCCGCCGCGTGAATACGTCACCGACTCTTCGGCTTGCACGAAGGGGTCGAAAATACGCTCTAGGGATTGACCGCTGATCCCGATGCCCGTATCGGCGACGCCGATGCTCAACCAGCCGACGCCGTCAGCCTCAGCGGGCGCTGACGCGATGGCTATCCGCACACCCCCTTCCCGGGTGAACTTAATGGCGTTGTCCACAAGATTGAGCAACACCTGCCGGAGCCTGATCGCGTCGGTGTGGATGGTTTTAGGGATCGGCCCGTCGCAAACCGCTTCGAGTTTTAACCGCTTGCGTATAGCCAAGGGCTGTAGCGTGGCGACGATGTCCGTCACCGTCTGCCCGGGGTCACACTCCGCCGACTTGATCGGCAGCTTACCGTCCTCGATCCTCCACAGGTCCAGGGCGTTGGTGATCAGCGACAGCAGGTGCTGGCTGTTTTCGCGGATTGTCTTGACCAGGTAGCCCGTCTGCTTCCCGCCGTCGCCGGACGCTTCGAGCAAGTCCGTGCAGGCGTGGATGGTCGACACGAGCGTGCGCAGGTCGTGGGCGATATGGGTTAAAAAATCGTCCTTCATGCTTGTGCAAATATATATGTACGGGTCGCGACGCGTATGGGTGTTCACCACACGGCGATACCCGCGGCTGAGTGCCTCTCCTGCTTCCGCAACAGCCCGACACCGCTGCCGGCTATTCTTCTAATTCCCCCCACGCTTCCAGGTTGGTGAAAATCCTGTCGAGCCAATCCGATTCCAACGCCGGCTGCTTCGTGGCCTCGGGGTCAAGCGGCAGCAACAGCTCAAAGCCCGGCCCCTTCGGCGGCGACGGGTGGACCAGCAGTTGCCCGCCGTGGTGGTGGGCCATGAAAAACGCCGCCAACACGTCGAGGCTTACCTGACGCGCGTCCTTTCCCGACGATTGAACCGCGGAGAACAGGGTCGAGATCTGTTGGGCGTTCCAGGCTGAGCCTTCATACGCAAACCGCAGGCGGATCCCGGGGGTGCCGTAGACCGAAGGCTCGGGCTTTATCTCTATCTTCACCGGCTTGCCTTCCCCGGCCAGCGCACCGACACGCTGCACCAAAACACCAAGCAGCCGTTTGATCATGTTCGGGTCGGCCTTGACCGGAGAGAGACCCGGGGCAACCTCTTGTTCGACGGTGATACCGAGTTCCTTCAGGTCCGCCGAGATGGTGTCGAGTTCCTGGCCCAGCACCTCCTCAACCGAGACAGGCCCGTTGAAGCGGTAATCCGACTCCACAGTCGCGTGCAGCACCGAGTCCACCGCGTTGAGCAGGCGTTGGCTTTCTTGCTGGGCCAGCGTCCACAGATCGCCCCAATCAACCTCCGCGTCGTCCAGCCGATCGCCGGCGCTAACGGGCACGAAATCAAAAAACGCCTTGAGCGCCGCCATCGAGTTTCGCACACGGCACGCCAGGCTGGCAGCCAGGACCGTGAAGCTGCGCACACGGTCGAGGATAATCATCCGCTGAAGCACGCTGAGCTTCTCTCGCAACAGCACGTCGCGTTCACGCTGGACAAGGAAAAACTCCATCGCCCGCATCAAAATACCCTTGAGGTCGCGGACGTCCCACGGCTTGGTCACGTACTGGTGCACGCCCCCGGAGTTGACCGACTCGATGGCGTCCTCAAGGTCTGAGTAGGCCGTGGTGATAATGCGCACGACCCCGGGCCACTGCTTGCGAACCTTATTTAGCAGATCCACACCGGTCTGCCCGGGCATGCGCTGGTCGGTCAACAGCACGCCTATCTCGTCGCCCTTCTCTTCCAATAGCTTCATCGCCGCCTCGGCGCCCGACGCGGTCAGGATGTTGAAATCATTGGTGTAGGCCTTGGTGAAATACTTCAGGGCCTGGGGCTCGTCGTCGACGTATAGGATCGAGAACTGTTTATGGTCGTAGCCTCTGTGCACGGGTCATGTCTCCTGATTGTCTGCCAGAGGCAGCTCTAAAGTGATTTCGGTCCACTGGTCGGGCTCGCTGCGCACGGTGATCCGTCCGCCGTGATTCTTTACAATGGTGTGGCAGATGCTCAACCCCAACCCCATGCCCTCGCCCACGTCTTGCGTGGTGTAAAACGGGTCGAAGACACGCGGCAAAACCTCGGGGGCGATCCCCACGCCGTTGTCCCAGACGCGAACAATAAGCATGCTCCCGTTGCGTTCTGAGCGGACCTTTATCTGCGGCTGGCGCTTCGGGCCGACGGACCCGACCGCGCGCAGGGCATTGGTCAATAGGTTCAAGACCACTTGGCTGATGTGGGTCTTCGAGCCGCAGATCGGGCTATCGGGCTCAAAGTCTTGCTCGATCTGCTGGCCGTTGCGCATGTGGGCGGTGAACCGCATCGCGGTGTCCACCACTTCCACGATCTCAAACTTCTCACGCTTGTCCGCCTGCTGGGGGTAGGCGAACGTGCGGAGGTCGGTGATGATGTTCTGGATCCGTTTCATCCCGTCTTCAATATCGTGGAGCGTTTCTTTGAGGTCGTTGTCGTCTGAAGCCTGTGCGGCTTGATCGAGCACCTGGACCGCGGTGAGCGTGAAGTTGAGCGGGTTGTTGATCTCGTGCAGCAGGCCCGCGGCGAGGCTGCCCAGGGCGTTGAGCTTCTCGCTTTGGATCAGTTGGCCCTCGGCTTCTCTCAACCGCCTCAACGCCTCCTCCAACTCAACGTTCCGCTGCTTGACGTCGTGCTGCAACGAAGCGGTCCGCAGGATATTGCGTATCCGGGTCTTGACTTCCACGCTGCTGAACGGCTTGGTCAAGAAATCGCTGGCGCCGCGGTCCAGGGCCTCAACCTTCGTCCCCTCATCGGCGCGCGCCGTGAGCAACACGACCTTGATATCTCTTAGCTTCTCGTCCTTCTGTATGGCCAGGCAAACGTCCAAGCCGTCCATGCCCGGCAGCATCAAGTCCAGCAAGAGCAAGTCGGGCTGGTGTTGCTTAGTCATCTCCAGCCCGGTTATCCCGTCGGCCGCTTGCAAGACGCGGTACTCGTCTGAAAGGATCGATACCAGGAACCGCCTCATGTCCGGCTCGTCGTCAACGATCAGCACACGGAACCGCCCCTGCCCCACTTCCAGCGGGTCGGCCTGGGACACCCCGCCGTCCACCGGGGCCGAACGGTCGGCCGCACGGAACGTGATGGCAAAGGGGTCGCTGTCGTCACCGGCGGCTTGGGTTTCCGAAGCTTCCACCGCCGCCGCGTCGGAGCCTCGATCCAGAGGCAATTCAACCGTAAACACCGTGCCCTCGCCCACACGGCTGCGCACGGCGAGGGTGCCGCCGTGTTCCTCGATCAACTCTTTGGTCAACGCCAGCCCAAGCCCCACGCCCTGGTACTTCCGCGTCGAAGACCCGTCCGCCTGCCTGAACCGGTCGAACACGTGCGGCAGCTCTTTCTCGGGTATCCCGATGCCGGTGTCCCGGACCTCGATGCGCGCCATCTCGCCGGCCTCTTCCCAGCCGACCACCACCACACCGCCGGGGTCGGTGAACTTGATCGCGTTGGTCAAGAGGTTGATCATGATCTTTTCTAGACGGGAACGATCGCCGCTGATAATTGGGTCGCCCACGCCCTGGGCGCGCAGATCAATTTTTTTGGTGGTGGTTAAGTAGCGGAGCGATTCGACAATGCCCGAGACAAACGTGCCCGCGAGGATCGGCTTGCGGTCGATCCTCAGCTTGCCCTCCTCTAGCCTGTTGATCTCAAGCATGTCGTTGATCAGCTTCAGCAGGCGCAGGCCGTTGTTCTTCACAATCGCCAGGGACTGGCCGATGTCCTCGGGGATCGGCGGGTCGCGGTGCAGGAGCATCTCGATCGGCGAGAGGATCAGCGTCAGCGGCGTGCGGAGCTCGTGGTTGACGTTCGCGAAAAACTCCGACTTCAAGCGGTCCAACTCGGCGAGCTTGTCGTAAGACCGCGCAAGCTCCTTGTTCCCCAGGTCCAGTTCGTGGCGCAAGCGGAAATCGTTGAACCTGGCGCGCGCGGTGAAGTAGCTGGAGGTCGAGCAGATGATCCCGGTCAGGACCAGAAAGTAAGTGTTGTTGTACAGCGTTTTCCAATCAACGGTCGTCGCGTAGTGCAGGAAACACGCGGCCAGGTACATGCCCAGCGTCGCAACGCAGACTAAAACCGTCTCTCGGAAAGTCCACGGCAGCAAAACCGCAACCGCGAGGATTACCAGATTCAAGCCGGCATAGTACGGAGAGACCGCACCCTCCGATGCGTAGATCATCCAACTGATGGCCATATTCACCAGCAGCACCCAGGTCAGCCCCAACACGTGGACTTGCCGACGCCCCAACTGCGTAAAGTGCAGGGCGAAGACACCAAGCACCAGCAGGTCGACCAAGAACCTCACCCGGAAAAAATCCCAGAACAAGGACGGGTAGACCAGCCCATCGAGCGAGCTGCCAGCCGGCACCAAGACCAGCACCAGCACACAGCCAACCTTTGAATAGCGCAGCCTCAGCTGGCGATCGGCTTCAAGGTATTCTTGAAGGAGGTCTTTATGATCGGTTCCCGGCTGCAAGGATTACCTTCCGGCTTGCGGATTTCTAAGAAAACGTTTGTGCCTGTGGGCTCGGCCATCACGCACTGCTGACCCAAGTCTGAGATCAAGCCCGCCATGTCCGACTCGCTACGCAGCAGCAGGCTCCAGTCTTGCAGGTGATCCATGATCCCCCGGGCGGGGTTGTTGGCGTGTACGTTGGTGACGACCACAAGACCCCCGGGCACCGTCCACTCGTAAAACAAGCGTACGAGCCGCTTGCACACCCGGTCTGAAAGATAGTCGAATAAACCTGCGCAGTACACATAATCATAGGATGGAGTCGCTTCTATTTTCCTGGCGGACGCCTCTTTCAGCAGGTGGTGGATCGAGCGGTGTATATATCGGATCTTCACCTTGCTGCGGCTTTCACGCATGGACTGTTCAATTTCGTTCGAGGCGTACCGGATCGTTTCTTCATTAAAATCCAGGAGTTCCATCTCGGCGTGGTCCGACACGGCGTCTTTGACAAAACGCTGGACCTCAACAGCCGGCCCACAACCCACGTTCATCACGCGGCAGGGGCGGTTGTATTTCTGCACACGCTTGGTCTCCGACCTCAGGTATTCCAGGAGATTATCGATGCGGTTGCGGTGGCCCTGGGCGGTGCCGGTGCGGAGGAACACGGCGTTGACCAGCCTGGCGTAAGTGTTGCTGCCCTCCCAAGGGTCGCGCAGGATCATGTTGACCATCTCGTAGTCACCCGCGTAACCCAGGGGCTTGGTGAACGTGCGGTGTAAGAAAGGCGAGCACAAGATCAGAGGGTGCAGCTCCCGCCGGACAAACGCCTTGTGCAGCGGCGTCTCTTCGACTGACACCTTCTGGGCTTCTTGGTCAAACTCATTGAAAATCTCGTCGAGCTTCGGCCCGACCTTCGTGTCGACGTCAGCCACAAACGCCTTGACAAAATCGATGGTATTTTGATTGTCTTTGATCCCCGCCACCGCTTCGCCGTGCTCAAGCCAGCGGCTCAACTCCTCTAAAAAGTTGTGCATCTTACTCACGCACAATTCGTACGAAGGGCGGATGTGCTGGTGACTGGTCTCCCAGTCCTGAATAAACCTGGCGACCTCTTCACGGAGTTCGGGGCCCGGCGACAGGTCGATTAAGTCCGACCATGGGTCGACCAGCGTCACCGAGACGATCAACAGAAGCCCCGTGCTGACCAAATTGCTCACCACCGCGCGGCCGGTGTAGATCGTGCGGTCGCCTCGGCGCACGTGGAAATCGGTCAAAACCTCGCTTAACTGCACGATGGAGTAGGGGTTGTAGACCTCAAAAACAGCCGCATTTCGGCTCAGGCGCATCAGCGTCCCCCTGGCCTGGATACCCTGACTGTTTTGAAAAACCACTAAACTGTCGGTTGCTAGAACTGCCTCTTTCACAGACGTCTCCAGATCACTGTTTAGATCGCTACGGCTAAGCCGTGCAACCACAGTTGCCTGCCCCGTAAATCTCTCACAAGACGCGAATAAACACTCGCTACAACAATAGCTTTAATCTAATTTACGCCGCTATAAAGCTTTGCCTGCATGACCGTGCACATGACACCGCCCTCCTGAAACCGATTGATTCAGGTGATGGGTGCATTGAATGGCTTACTAAGATTCGTTAAGAACCATCCCGTCGTGCAAAATAGTCATGGCGTCCTCAAAATGTCTCTTTTCCTGCGTTGCTCCCTGGCTGTTCTCTCTTGTTCTGCGATACACAAAGCCGCTTACCATTCTTTTATCTGTAATGCATTTTAGGTCACATTCAGATGGATTCTCTAGTCCACTCGCTGAAATGAATACACCGTCTCGACCGCCGGCTGGCAAGCTAATTTTGCTCTAAAGCCAACACAAGAACGATTAAAAAAATGTTTAGGCTGAATCTGAAGCCGTTGATGTTTCACGAGTCTAGACATGCTTAGGAATTACACTTATTTATTGTTCTCTGTACAAAACAACACCGGCAATACTGCTTTCCTGCCAAGAAATTCTTAAGGCCCTATCTCAGCTAGTATACCTAAGCTATCAAGATTCAAAGCTAATTTTTGTGTAAAAAAACCGCAAATTAAGCCAAAATACTTAAATTCGCGAATCCTTCCATTAATATTGGAAACGACTCGGCCAAGATTTTGTTGTCGCGTAAATCCATACGCTTATTGACCTTGAATTCATATCCACGAATGAAGCTTCATCTCAACCCGGCGAAAGCCTTACTTAATACCCATTCAGAAGTAACAATAATTTTTTCTTTCTAGTGCCACTTTTTGGTCTATTGACACCCCAATCACACTTCAAAGAACTGCCGCAGCTTCTGCGACAGCTTGGGTTGAATCAGATAGCCGTAGCTCTTGTGGGGGTTGGATTTGTCCTCGGGGGTCTTGAAGGGGTTGTAAAGCTGTGTGTAGTCGCGCAGGTCTTCACTGCCGTAGCCCCCGACGTGCTCGCGGAGGCCTTCAAAAAAGTCGTCCTCCAGGGTGGCGTCGTGGCTGACGACGTCGCCCTGGGCGGAGTAGTTGTGCCACTGCCCAATGTTGGTGGGGTAGAACCGCTTGCGCTCGTCTTTGAGTTTCGCTTTGGGCGTGTCCTTCCACCGTTCGATGAGCATGAACGCGCGGAGGGTCGGGTCTCCCAGCGGGCTGCCCATGGTCACCAGCAGGTGCGCGGCGTTATTGCGGTACTTCTTGTAACCCGGCTCGCTGCGGTGCGAGAACCGCCACAACACGTCGTACGCGATAAACGTCCCCATCGAGTGGGACATGATGACCACGTACTTGTCGTTGTCCCACGCGTCTCGCAGCTCGCGTTCGAGCGGTTCGCGGATGCGGTCGGCGATGTATTGGTCGCCGCGGTAGTGGCTGACTTCGCGCGCGTTCTGCTCGATCACGTCGTCTTTGATAGTCAACGCGGTGGCCAACGCGTCGACGACACCCAAGCCGAAGCTCACAATCTTGTCTTTGACCCACCCGGCGCTGGTGATGTGCAGCTTGTCGCCGACTTTCTTGCGGAGCTTAATGACCTCGTCGACTTTTTTCTCCAGGCTGTTGGTGTAGACGGTGGTGTCCTCGATGTGGTCGGGCACGGCGTTGGCCCAGTAGGCGAAACGGAACAGGTCGTCGTTGGCTTCCATCGCCTCGGCCAGGGGCTTTGAGTCGCAGCGGATATTCTCGATCAACGCTCGCTTCCACAAGCGCATAAGGTCTTCTTCGGTCGGCTTGGACGCCAGCCCGTGGATGAAAATGATGCGCGTGTCTTGGGTCAGTGCCATAGCGGGTTCCTTCTTTCTTGTTGTGGGGTTCATGTCGTATCCGCACGCGGTGGGCAGACCGATCACGTGATCGGGGGTAGCACGGCCCGGGCGGCCAGGCTCCGTCTCGGCGTAGGGTTAGCTGCGAGCGCGGCAGCGGCCCGGAGTTAGGGGCATCATATCTAAGATTCATGAGGGGGTCGAAAGACTTTGTGTAAGGCGGCCCTTCGTTTTGTCTGAAATGGCCTATAATCATCTCAATGATGCGCGGCGATAAGCGTGCCACCGGCACGTGTACGATACATGCAACACGCAACTGGCTCTTGAGCGTCACCCTGATAGCCACCGCACTTGCGGCCGTGCTGACGGGTTGCGATCAAGACCAGATCCAGTCTTACCGCGCGCCCAAAGACCCGCCGCCGGCCGCGCGTGCCGGCACGCGCCAGCCCGCCGCGGCTGTGGGGCAGCGGCGACGCATGGACTGGACGGTCCCCCAGGGGTGGCGGACATCCAACAAAGAATCGCCGATGCGCGTGGCAACGTTTGAGGCGGGCGATGGGCCCCAGCAAATCGAGATCGCCGTCTCGATGTTTCCCGGCGAAACCGGGGGCTTGCTGGCCAACGTGAACCGGTGGCGGGGCCAACTGGGCTTGGACCCGATCGAAGAGGACCAACTCATCGAACACCTCACCCCGTTCGCTAACACAGGCGTGCGCGGCGTGACGCTGGACATGACAGGCCCCGGCGGCGAACCCACCGCCGATCAGCCCGCCCAACGCATGATCGCGGCCATCATCTACGACGAACAAGGGTTCATGTGGTTCGTCAAAACCATGGCTGACCCGGGTGTGCTCTCCCAATACAAAGACCAGGTCGTCGCTTTCGCCGGCTCGTTCCATTTACACTCAGACGACGAGCCCCCCCACGCCCAACCGCCCACGCCCGCCCCAGATTCAGCATCGCAAGAAATCGCCTGGCAAACGCCCCCGGACTGGCAACAAGACCCCAGCCCGGCGTCGTTCCTGATCGCCGCGTTTGACGTGAACACCCCGTCGGGCACGGCGAGGGTGACGGTCTCGTCCCTACCTGGCGACGGCGGCGGCGCGTTGGCCAACATCAACCGCTGGCGGGGGCAGGTGGGTCTGGGCGCCATCGCCAGCCTCGACGAACAAAAAATCGACCGCTTGTACGTGAGCGGGCACCCCGCGGCGCTGATCGACTTGGCGCCCGATCAAGACAACGGCGATCAAGCCCGCCGCATGCTGGTGTCCATGGTGACCAGGCCCGACGCGGTCTGGTTCTTTAAACTCACGGGGCCCGCAGCGGCGGTGGCGGATCAACAAGACGCGTTTAAACAATTTTTAAGCACGGTCGGTTTCAACGAACGATAGGCAATCAACCCGGATGAACCAAAGCGGCGTCAAGCAGTGGCTCGGTGCGTTGGCTTCCTTGAAGCTGACGGTGGCGCTGTTCGCCATGGCCATGTTCCTGATCTTCGCCGGCACGCTTGCGCAAGTGGAACAGGGCATCTGGACGGTCATGCGTCAGTACTTCCGCAGCTTCATCGTGTGGATCGATCTGCAGCTATTCGTGCCGACCGGGCTGTTCGAGTTGCCGGGGCGGTTCCCCTTCCCCGGCGGGTTCATCGTCGGCGGGCTGCTGTTGGCAAACCTGGTGGCTGCACACACGCTGCGGTTTAAGCTCACGCCGAAACGCGCCGGCGTCGTCGTCCTGCACGCCGGCGTGATCGTGCTGCTGATCGGTGAGTTGGTGACGGCGTTGTGGGCCCGGGAAGGGAACATGAGCATCGACGAGGGCAGCTACGCCTCCTACACCGAGAACATCCGCCAAACCGAACTAGCGATCATCGACCCCGCCGACCCGAAGGCCGACCGGGTGGTGGTGGTCCCCCAGCCGCTGTTACAAAACACACAAGGACAAATCGCCAACCCCCTGCTGCCGTTTGAGGTGTCGGTGGATCGGTGGATGGCCAACTCACAATTGCTCGACTCGCGCAACGCGCCGCCGGCTTTGGCGGAACTGACAACCCTGGCCGATCAAGGCCTGGGTAAGCAGCTCGTCGCCCAACCCCAGCCGCAGATCAGCGGCGTGGAGAGCCAGACCGTCGACGCGCCCAGCGCCTACATCACCCTCTGGCAAGAAGGGCAAAAACTCGGGACGTGGCTCGTCTCGCTCTACATCGACGACGGCCAACCCGTCGAGATCGACGGCAAAATCTACACCATCGGCCTGCGGTTCAAACGGACCTACAAGCCTTACACCGTCCACCTAATCGACTTCAAACACGACAAATTCGTCGGCACGGACAAGCCGCGAAACTTCTCTAGCCTGGTGCGCCTGGTCGACCCGCAGCAACACGAAGACCGCGAGGTGCTGATCTACATGAACAACCCGCTGCGCTACCGCGGCGAAACGTTTTACCAGTCAGCCTTCAAGCCCGACAACTCCGGCACGGTCTTGCAAGTTGTGCGCAACCCCGGTTATGTGCTGCCGTACATCGCCTGCATCCTGGTGGCCTTGGGCATGTCAATGCACTTTGGGTTACACCTTCACCGATTCGTCAGGAGGCCCGCACCATGACAACAGGGCAACGCATATTCCCGTGGTGCGTGGTGTTGCTCGCCGGCGTGTACCTGTGCGTGGGCGCGTTACCCGCCAAGGACACCGGGCCGTACCGCTACGGGCAATTGGGCTTGCTCCCCGTCTCCGCCGACGGGCGCGTCAAGCCCCTGGACACGGTGGCGCGCAACAGCCTGATGATCCTCAGCGACAAACAGACGCTTCGCCAAGACGGCGCAAGCGTGCCCGCGATCCAGTGGCTAACCGACGTCATCGCCCGCCACGAGCAGGCCGACGAATACCCCGTCTTCCGCATCGACCACCCAGGCGTGCTGTCGCTGCTGGGGCTTAAGCAGTCCGACGGTAAGCGGTTCAGCTTCAACCGGATCATGAAGCACGCCCAGACCGTCTCCGAGCAAGTCCAGCAAGCCCGGCAGGTCAAACCCAAGCAGCGAGACCCGTACCAGAAGCACGTGCTGGAATTGTCACGTCAATTAAACCTGTACGTGCAACTTGGCAGCATGCAGCGCCCGTACATGGCCCCGCCCCTCGAGCCGTCGCAGCAGTGGCAGCCGTTTGAGCAGGCCTTTGAAGCAGCCAAGCAAGGCGCTACGCCCCACCCGGTGGTGGTGCACCTGTCCGCGGCCATGTCTTCCTACCAACAGCAAAACCCCGAGCGGTTCAACGCGGAGGTGGCTCAGTACCGGCGGTTTATCCAGCACCGAATGCCACACGCGGGGCGCAAAGCGGCCTACGAAGTCTTCTTCAACCAGTTCGAGCCGTTCTACCACGCCACGGTGCTGTACGTCGCGGCGTTTCTGATCGCGTGTTTCTCGTTCTTGTCGTACAGCTCGTCGCCATCGGGCTGGTCGCGGTCGCTGGGGCGCGGGGCGGTGTGGCTGTTGTGGCTGACGCTGGGGCTGCACACCCTTGGCCTGGCGTCGCGCATCTACCTACAGGGACGGCCGCCCGTGACGAATCTCTACTCCTCAGCCGTGTTCGTCGGCTGGGGCGCGGTGCTGATGGCCTTGATCCTCGAACGCATGCACAAACTCGGGCTGGGCAGCATCACCGCCGCGATCGTCGGGTTCACCACGCTGATCGTCGCCCACAACCTCGCCGGCGACGGCGACACCATGGAGATGATGCAAGCCGTGCTGGACTCGAACTTCTGGCTGTCCACACACGTCGTGGCGATCACCATCGGGTACTCGGCGACGTTCCTGGCGGGATTCCTGGCCATCCTGTACATCCTGCTTGGCGTGTTCACGACCGTGCTCAAGCCCGACGTGCGCAAACAGTTCGGGCAGATGGTGTACGGCGTGGTGTGCTTCGCGCTGCTGTTTAGCTTTGTGGGCACGGTGCTGGGCGGCATCTGGGCCGACCAATCGTGGGGGCGGTTCTGGGGGTGGGACCCCAAAGAAAACGGGGCGGTGCTGATTGTCTTGATGAACGCGCTGATCCTGCACGCTCGCTGGGGCGGGGTGATCCGTCAGCGCGGCATGATGGTGCTCGCGGTGGGCGGCAACATCGTCACAAGCTGGTCTTGGTTCGGTACGAACATGCTAGGCGTGGGGCTGCACTCTTACGGCTTCATGGAGTCGGCCGTGTTTTGGCTGCTGGTGTTCGTGGCTAGCCAGGGGGCGCTGATGGGCGTCGGCATGCTGCCGCTTCGGTGGTGGCGGAGCATGTCAGCCGAGCAAGGCGAGGCTGTCAGTAAAAACAAAACAGCGGTGCCCGCGGTTTCGCCCTAGCGGCGGTCACGGCTCGCGGCGGGATGGCAGCCGCACGCCCAACCGGTAAACCCTTTAATCCAAAAACAAATCGCGTTCGTCCGGGGTGGGCAGCCTGCAAGCCTCTCTCTTCCCGAAGACGCGGTAGCGCAACCGGGCGACCACCCTGTACACCGAGTCCCTGATCACGCGGGGGACAAACCTCAAAACCTCAGCGAACCCGTAAAGCCAACCCAAGCGGGAGATGATGCGTAACACCGCATCGGAGCGACGCCACGTGCCGTCCTCGTCGGTTAACACGATGGTCCACCCGGCGGCGTCCGGCGATGCATCGGCGACGCCCGCTTCGGCGGCGGCGGTGCCTTGCAGGGTGGCGTAACGGAAAATCCGCGTGGTGTCCCTGGCCATGACCCAATCCACAAAATAGTTGCACAGACCGCACACGCCGTCAAAATAAATCACGGGGCGCTTGCCGCCGGTGGCGGGCTTGACCACAAAAAAAGACCCGATATCTACAAACAAAACGGGCAGCAGCAGCAGGTTGTGCCAGAAGAAAATATTCATCAGCAGCCCCGTCGAAAAATGGAACGGGACCATCACCACAAACCAAACGTAGCGGAACCGCCTCGAAAACAAGCACAGCGGCGACATAAATTCAAAGAGCGTGGTGACGAAATAACCAATGTGGATCACCACCATCGCCTGCCAGTGGTTCAACAGCCAGAGCCCCACGTCGTACCCCCAGTAGACGCTGAACCGCACGTGGCGGGCGAACCACACGCCCATGCTCGGCTTGATGAAAACCTCGGGCGTGGCAAACGCCAGGCGGAAGGCCGAGATGTTGACGTAGGCCATCGCCCCCAACGTGGCCATCAGCAGCATCGCCGCGGCGTAAATCGGCTTCGGGCTGTCGGGTTGGCGCCTCCACCTGCCCCAGGCGAACCCGTCGGCTGCGGGGAACACCGCCAAGACCACCGCGCAATAGAGCAAGAACAATTCGCTGTGGCCAAAAAACCCCATAAACCGGATAAGGGTCTGGTGGGACACCAGCAGAAACGCGGCGCCCAAGGCAAACGCGCGGTACGGCCTCAAGCCCAGCATCGCCGCGCCCACCAGCGCAAGGGTCAGAGCTTTGTGGATGATGAGGCTCGGTTGGTTGATGACGCTCGACCAAGCCGAACCCGGCACGAGCTTAAACATCCCAACGGGATCGAGCACGGATATGGGGAATTCCGCCAGTTGGTAGTACGGGTCGATCGCGATGATGATAAACCAAAGCCCGTACACCCAGACACGGACGAAGCCAAGCGTGTGAGCCGTTGTGTTCTCGTGGATCACGCGTCTGGCTCCCGGTCGACACGAACCACCAGCAACAATTCTTTGTCGACGTCGCCCACCTCGTCATGCGGGACGAGCGGGTCTTTGAAGTAGAAAGCCCGGATCTCGACCAAAGGGTCGTCTCGGTGGTCGCGGTTGTAGATTCGGCCGGCGATCTTGAGCGTCTTGGCCAGCCGCCGCTCCGCGTCCGTGTCCTTGGGGTCGGCCAACAGGCATTGGAATATCATCCTCGCCAGAGGCGTGGCGAGTTGGCTCTTACCCAAGGATTGGATGAACCGGTCGGCGTTGATCTCAAAGACCCGCCCGCCGCGGGTGTGCCCTTCGTAATGCACCCGCGATATGAGCCGGTCCTGCAGCTCTTGAAGCTGGCGCTTCGACGGGACGTGCCCGTACATCTCCCACTCCACAAACGGGAACGTCACAAGCCCTTTACCCGCGAGGTGCGAAGAGACCAACGCCACAATCAAGACCGCCGCGATCACCCGGTACCGGGCGCCCACGGCTAACAAGATGCCTTTGACGTGCTTGTTGGTCGCGATAAGCATGACCCAAGCCGAAATGGCGAACGCTTCGAGCAGGAACGGCACCAGGTGTGACCGGTAGTGCAAATCGAAATTAAGGATCAAGCCAGCCACAACGGCGGCCATCAAAATCAGTGCGACCCGTTCCCATCTCATCATTAAGAGCCTCTCCGTGGGACAATCGTCAGGTGTTCATGTGGTCGCGATCGCGAAGACGGACGGCTGTGGCGAGCATCAAAACCGACACAGCCTCAAAAGAGAATCACAGAATTAAAAGCACCGCTTTGTGCGTACGACGGGATTCGGCTACCGCATTGCCCCAGAGGCTTCAGACCGGGGCTCCTCCAATTTTTTCTTGTATGTCAAGTAATAGTGAATCGCGATGCCAGCGTAATTTCTGTATTTACTGAAGAAATCCTCAGCCGCGTCTACCTGGGCTTTGATCTCATCGGGCGATTCCTGAGCGAAAGTGATCTTGGGAAGCATAATGCTTGTGGCGACAAGGCCGGCGTATTTGGTGTTGGTGTCCGCGTCGAAGATCACGCGCTCACGCGGGTTGCGCCACTCCACGTCGTCTCCGAAGCGGTTGATCGCGATGGCCTGGATCCGCTGAACCTTGTCACCCAACTGCGGGTAGCTCGACGCGCCGAGACGCTCGGCGATCTGGACAACGGTCTTCTTGGCCCGGTCTTCCTGTTCGGCGGTGGGGTTGGCGGGCATCTCGATGCCCACATGGATGTAGTCCCCGTCGTCGTAGATCTGCGTGCGGAAGCCGTTGACGCGGCTCAAACGTGACAGCGGCTTGCCGTTGTGTTCGATCGCCTTGGCGAACAACTCGTGCGGCAGCCCCACCGCGAACCACACGTCCGTCGGGTCATAGGTGAAGGTCTCGATGCCCATGTAGACCTTGGCTTTGTTGGCTTTGTCGGCGTAGGCCATGATGCCCATGCCGTGGGCGATCATGCCGTCCGCGCCGTCGGCCGTGTCCCGGTAGTTCATGATGCCAACGTTGTCGAGCAAGTCGATGCAGTGGTACGTCGCGGGCTTGACCCGGCCGTTGTAGCGCACGCCGCCGATCGGTTGGCCGGTTTGAGAGTCCCACTTGTCCCAGAAAAACGGGATGTCCACGCCGTAGACCATGTCCGATTCCTTGCGCACGCGGCGCTGGGCTTCCTCGTTGAGTTTCAAGAACTCCCGGAGGATCTGCTCGTTGCGACCGCGGTCGCGCGACCCGATCAGCAGGTACGGCTCGTTGTCGAAGTGGATGCCGTCGAACCGGTCTTGCGGGTCCGAAGCCTTGTTGAACGCGATCACAGCGTCCACGATGGCAAGCGGCAGCGGGTGATACTCTTTCTGCGTGTACTCGGGGTAGCCGTCGAGCATGTGGACTTTGATCCCCGCCCGGTGGGCCTCCCGGTTGAGCTGGCGGAATTGATCGGCCTGCACGATCTCGCATGTGACGCCCCGCGGCAGGCCGTCCGTGGGCACGTCGTCGAGCGAAACCGGCGGGTCGAACTTATACAACAATTGCACCCAGACCTGGTCGATGCCCTCCCGGTTGCAAAACGCGAAAAGCTCTTGCCGGGCTGCGCCGTCGTTGATGAGCTGGTCGATCGACCAGACCCACATCGCCTTGGGGTAGGCCGTGCGCTTGATCGCGTCGGCCTCGGTCCGCTGGGTTAAAGGCGTGGCGACCTCCAGGCTTTTCTTGAACGCGACGTCGTCGATATAAACGGTGTGCTCGCCCGGTGTGTCGAAATCAAGCGTGAACCCGCCCATCTGGGCGAAATCCAGGGTGTCGAATTTCTTGATCGGTATCAGCACCTCCTGCCACTCGGTGGTAATCTGTCCGCTTGCTAGGAACTCAGTGACCGAGCCGATCGGCAGCGCGTCTTCTTGCGGGATCCACTCCGCGTCCGCCAGCTTGACGAAGAACCGCTCGCCGCCTTTCTGCCCCTTGATCCAGAAAGACAGGTAGTCGTACTCCCGAGCGTCGAAATACTTCACCGGCCTTTGTTTGAAGTTGAACAGGTGCATCCACACGCCGCAGAACCCGTCTTCGGCGCGGCTGGCGCGCACACGCAGGCTCCGACCGCCGCTGCCGCGGTACACGTCTTTCGTCAGAAACGTCGACGCCTTGGAAGGCGGCTTCTCAAATTTGTTGTAGTACCCACCCAGGTTGTTCTGGATGGCGTCGTCGAAGTCGGCGATCACAAACAGCCCCGCCGCGGACTCGGGCAGCGGGTCCGCCGCGGCGCAGGATGCAAAGCCCATCACAAAAACCGGTAACGACATGGCTAAGTATCGCATCATATCTAATCACATCCTAGAATTTGTGCCCGCCACGGGGCCGCCATAACCGGGGGCTCGTCTCGCTAATGTGTGCTACCCTTCTCACAGGGGCAGAAGCCGCCGCACTATCTCTTGAGTACACATTTAATATTTTATTATTGTAGTACGCAGGCCTGCAGTAGCCAAGATTACGTCAAACGCAGTGTGTTTTGCAACTAGAGCCGGACCCGTCTTGGCTAGCACAACACCGCTACACAACAAAGCGGCCTTTATCACCGCGAGGCCGCCGGGGCGTTCGTATTGAGGTATTTGTGACCCGGCAAACCCCGAGCCCGGCTGACTACGTGCTTACCACGCAAAGTGCGCGAAGGCCTTGTTGGCCTCGGCCATCCGGTGGGTGTTTTCACGGGTGGTCACGGCCTTGCCCTCGCCGTGCGAGGCGTCGAACAGCTCACGGGCCAGGCGAAGGTACATCGGCTTGCCGCGCTCGCTGCGTGCGGCCTCAATAATCCAGCGAAACGCCAGGCTCTGGCGACGCTTGGGCTTGACCGACATCGGCACTTGGTAGTTCGCCCCGCCCACGCGCTTGGACCGGACCTCTACTTCGGGCCTGACCCGGTCAATCGCGTCTTCAAAAACCTTCAGCGCCGGAGGCTCGCCCTTGGTGCGCTTCTCGATCTCATCAAGCGCCGCGTACACGACCCGCTGGGCCGCCGCTTTCTTCCCGTCTTTCATGATGCAATTGACAAACCGCGACACCTGCTTGCTCTTGTAGCGGGGGTCCGGCTGGAGCTGATCATCTGATTTCGTAATACGCCCTGACATGCTCAAGCCATCCTTATCAATACTGCTTTATGAGTCTCAGTATCCGGTTACTAAAAATATTACTTGGCCCGCTTAGCGCCGTACTTGGAGCGTCCCTGCTTGCGGCCGTCCACGCCCAAGCAGTCGAGCGTCCCGCGAACAACGTGGTACCGCACGCCCGGCAAGTCACGCACACGCCCGCCCCGAACCAGCACGATGCTGTGCTCCTGGAGGTTGTGCCCCTCGCCGCCGATGTAAGCCGTCACTTCCTTGCCGTTGGACAACCGCACACGGGCGATCTTCCGCAACGCGGAGTTGGGCTTCTTGGGGGTCACGGTCTTGACCTGCAGGCACACGCCCCGCTTCTGCGGGCAAGCGTTCAGGTCTTTGACCTTACTCTTAGCCTTGGGCAAAGACCGCGGGTTGCGTACCAGTTGGTTAATCGTCGGCATAATCTATAGACCTCTAATCTGTATCGAATTGGGGATTATAGCCTACGGCCCGCCCGCAACGCAAACGGTGTCGGCCGCCCCGATCACCCCCACCGCCCGGCCAGGTTTGTCGCCGGTTCAGCCAAGGATTGGAACCGCGCCAAACGCACCGCGTCGCGCCCGTGGATGGACAAAAGCGGCATAACCCCCTTTTCCAGGATCGCCTCGGCGGTGCGTTCGCTTAGCCACGCCTCGGCACAAGGCGTCATGTGCGACTCGCCGTCGTGGGTAAAGGTGTGGGCCGGCAGGTCGTCCACGTCCTGCCCCGCGCCCGGGGAAAAGCCCCAGCCCTCCTGGCTAAACGCCTGCCCCAGCAGGTACCCGCAGATAAACGCAGGATTGCCCCAGAGATAAACCCCCTTGGTGGGGTCGCCCTGAATCTCTTCAAACTCAAACCGGTCGAGCTCGTCGGTGTTCTTCCCGTACGGCAATCGCAGCAGGTAGCGGGGCAGGGTCAAGCCCACATGCACCGCCTCGGGCAACCGGCGCAACGCCGACCACGCTTGGGCAGCGTCCGTATCCATAGCCTGGTCCCATTTCGCGGGGTCCGGCTTGAGCCCCAGCGACTTGCAGCCCAACACCCGCGGGCTCGCCCCGGTCAAAAATGCGGCGCCGGCGCGCGCGGCGATCTTCGCCAGCCGGCCAAGCGCTTCGGCGTCTTGCGCCGTCGCGTCGAACGTGTACGCACCCACCACCACCGCCCAGGGCTGCGCGCCGGGCGTGCCCACCGTCTGCTCCACCAGCAGGCTGTGCAACCCCGTGGATTCCAGGTCGTCCCCAGCCCCCAAATCTGCCGTCAACTCTGCCTTCGATATGTCAAACACATAGAGCTTTAGGTGCTCATCGGTTTCCAAATGCCGCGTCAGGAAGTCCAAACCCCGCCAGTTCGCCTCCAACTGCTGAAAACCAGAGTCGTGCAGCACCGCGCGCATGAGCTTGCTTGTGGCCGCGTCGACGGCTTGGAGCAGCTCATCTTGCTGCGGCTTGGCGTGTACCACGTGCGGGCCCACGATCTGCTGAAGCAGCACGTCCAGTTGCCCCGCACCCGCCGGTCGCGGCTTGGAAGACGAAATCGAGTTCGGCTTGCCCAACAACGCCTCGAAAGAATCGCCCCCTTCCGAGTTGCCGCCGCTGTCGCCCGGAGCCGGTGTCGGGGCAACGGCGGGTGACGCTTCACTCCCTTGCGACCACCCACGAACTTTCGCCGCCGCGGCGTCGAACGTAGCCGGGTCGAGCAGTTCCTTGCGCGTCTTCTTAAGAGCCTGGAACAGCTCCAATGCGTCGAACAGCCGGTCGGGGTGGAAATCCTCCAGCTCTTTGAACGGAACGGGGATGCCCTGGTCTTCGTGGCCGGCGACCGCCAACCGCAGCGTGGTGCTCAGCCGGGCCATGACCTGATCGAGGTTATCGCAATCCACCACAGCCGGCTTAGTCGCGGCGCGACCCGCCAAAGGCTCGGCAACGCCCCTGCTGGCCCGGCCGCTGAAGTCGCCCATAATCAACACCCGGAACGGTGTCTCGGGCTCGGGCCGCGCCGGCGACGGCAACCGCCCGGGGCCGAGGTTGAATTCCAGCTTTCCGAATGAGGGCAATTTAGCCATGCTTGTAGACTCCGGTGAAAACCGGATTCTACCCCAGCCAGCTAAACGTTGCCACGGAAAAAATTGAATATGAACAGCCCGACACGGAATCAATCAAGCTGCAGCGCCCGTTTTTGATGCCGAATGGGTCAGGTGAGACTGGATTTTCTCAAACAGATCGCCCCGGTTGACCGGCTTACTGATGTAGTCGTCGCAGCCCGCTGCGATGCACTTCTCGCGGTCCCCCTGCAAGGCGTGAGCTGTCAACGCGACAATGGGCATGGTGTAGCCCAACTCGCGTAGCTGGCGGCTGGCGGTGTAGCCGTCCATGATCGGCATCTGCATATCCATCAGGATGACCTGATAAGGCTTGCCCTCGTCGAGCGAATGCATGGCTTGCGTCACGGCTTCCTGGCCGTTTTCCACGATAGTGACCTCGGCGCCGACTTTGCGGAGCACCAACCCAATCAGCCGCTGGTTGTCCACGCTGTCTTCAACCAACAAGATCCGTGCGTCAAGCTTGATTGGCGTGCGTGACGCTTCTTTTGATTTCCATTGTTTCTTAACCGACACGCTTGACGCGTCCACCATCTTCACGCCCGAAAGCGGGCCGGTATCAAGCGTCACGCCGAACGTGCTGCCCTGGCCCGGTTTGCTGTCAATGGTGATCTGGCCGGACATCATCTCCACCAGACGCTGAGAAATCGCCAAACCCAGGCCCGTTCCGCCAAACTTCCTTGTGGTCGATGTGTCGCCTTGGGTAAACGGCTGAAACAGTGTGGCTCGCTGTTGCGAGGTTAAGCCGATGCCCGTGTCGATGACTTGGAACTTGATCTGTGGGTTGTCGCTGTCGGCCGGCGTGGCCATTTGAACCACCAGACGCACACCGCCCGTCTTGGTGAACTTAATCCCGTTGCTGACAAAGTTCATCAATACCTGACGCAGCCGGTTGGGGTCGCCCTGAATTTGCTCGGGGATCGGCCCGTCGAATTCGGCGGCAAGGGTCAACGCTTTATCGCTTGCTTGGTCGCCCATCTGCGAAGCCACTTCAGAAACCAGCTCAGCGGGGCTGAACGGCACGCGCTGCACGGCCAGCTTACCCGACTCAATACTAGACAGATCCAAGATATCGTTGAGGATTCCCATCAGGTGTTGCCCGCTGCCTTGGATGGTCGTGATACAATCCTGCCGCTGCACGGGAGAAATCGACGGGTCGAGCAAGATATCGCTGTAGCCCAGGATGGCTGTCATGGGCGTGCGGATCTCGTGGCTCATATTCGCCAGGAACTCGCTCTTGGCCTGCGCGGCCCGACGCGTGGCAGCCAGCGCTTTTTGCTCGGTGCGGCGGACGGCGTGTACCAGGCAACTCACCGCCCATACCGTCACAACAAAATACACCACCAGACCCGCGGCGCGCCAACCCAGCCGCTGCCACAACGCTTCAGACAAAGCCTCCACCGGCGTATCGACCTCCACGATCGCCGCCACCCCGCCCTTGCCGTCTAGCACGGGAGCGTAAGCGGAAACCCAGTCCCCGTACTGATCTCGGTACAGCTCTTTCGTGGCCGATCGCCCCTCGAAAAAAGCCGCCCTCATCTCGGGGTGGTACGTGTACGTGTGACGCCAATACGGCGTCTCGCTGCTGCTGATGACAAACTCCAACGCGTAGGCGTGTTCCCGGCCCGGCGACGCCGCGACGATTTTTTTGTAGCTGTCGCGGATACGCAGCGTGTAAACCGGGGAGGTCAGCGAGTTCCCCGCCACGCAGCGCGCCAGCGCCTTGTGAAGCTGCCCGATCGCCCGTGGCTCCTGCGACCAGCTTTTCACCTGATCCCTATCGGGGAACGCCTGCGCCAACGCCTCGTGCGCGTCGCCGTGAATCTGCAACGCCACCGTGGCGGCGATCGCCTCGATCCGCTGCCGCTGGGCTCGTTCGATATCAGCAACGCTCGAAGTCCAGGTGTACCACCCCAACCCCCCCGCGCACACGATCAGCGGCAGGGCAAGTGTCAACACCACACGGGCGAACAAGCCCTTTGAAAAAGCTGGAGATTCTGAGTTCAGATTCAATCGCCTCTCCATCTCAAACAATCGCCCCGTAACCAGCCATGCACGGGCCAACCGGTTCAGCCTGTGAATCCTCGCAACGGGCCGCCCACGACCGCATTGCTTTTCCACGACACCACGACGCAAACTGCCGGGTGCGTGAAAGAGATTATCAGCCCCTGTTTGGCCCGTGCTGCCTTTAATATCGAGCGATTGTGTGCCGTGTTTGAATAGATTCGGCGTTAGGCGTCTCAGAATAAGCTGTTTGTAGCGGCCCGCTCTGGAACGACCGGGATTCTGACGGGTTTGGGCGACCCTGGGACAAGGTTATCTGACGTTCGGCGCTCGCTTCAGCCACGCTCAAACACGGGCGTGGCCGCCAAAACCCGTCACCGCCGACGCCGGAAGACCAAACCCGACCAACACAGACCCACCACCACAGCCGTGCCCGGCTCGGGGATAACCGTCAGCAGGCCGCTGCTGTTGAGCAATGACGTGTCGAACACCAGCCCATGATTCAGCGCCGGCAGCAAGACCGTGTGGAACTGGCCGGTGAAGGTCGCGGCGTTCAACAGGTCGAAAGAATCGCCATGCCGCGGGTGAAACCCGTTGATGAGCTCGACCTGGAGTGTGCCGTCAAGGGCCCACTCGCCGGCGACGTTGATCGCGTCGTACTCCGTGCCGCGGAGAAGCCCGCCCAGTTGTAGGATCGTGACCGCGGTGGGCCCATATATTAAATCCCCGTCAAATTCAGCCAGACCCGGGCTGTTGCCGGGGCTGAACGTGCCCTCAAAATGGACCGTGCCCGTGCCGGTGTATGGCCCGGCGCCGCTAACATGCCCAAAGAACACCGCGATGCTGTCGGACGCCACGCGGATCTCTTGGCCGTTGTGTACAACGTCGTCGTAGAACGTGGTGGTAGACCCGCCCGAGACGATCACACGCCCGTCGCCGCCGGATTGCGTCACGTCGCCGTACACGTCGGTGAACCCGCCGGAGAAGCTCAAATCCCCGCCGTTGATCAGCCCGCCGTCGGCGATGAGCGTGCCGCGACCGGTGATCTGGCCCGAAGCGGTGTTGGTCAACGGGCCGGTGAACTCTGCGGTACCGCCGTTGTTGAGCCGTAACTTGCCGCTATTGGAATTGGAAGACCCGGTGAAACGGATGGTCTGCCCGCTTTCAACCCGGACTTCGCCGTCGGCGTGGTTGGTCAACCGGTTGTCTACCTCACCGTTGCCGCGGAGCAAGCCGTGGTTGTTGATCAAGCCACCCGACAGGGTGACGCTGTTGTTGCCCAGGTCAATCTCGCCTTGGTTGTCGATGCCGCCGGTGGCGTGCAGGGCGCCGTCGCCGGTGAGTCGGCCAGCGGCTTGGACGGTGAGGGTTTCATCGATCAGAATTTGCCCGGTTGGCTGGAGGTGTAGCTCCGCGGTGCCGGCGGTCTGGGCGCCAAGTGATAGAGACCGCATATGCGTGAAGCTCGTCGGCCCTTGGATCAGCGCCGGGCCGTCCGGCTCAATAAACGTACCCACCGCATCACCCGGCCGCGCCCCCAGCGGCCAGTTCGTCTGGTCGTCCCAGTTACCCCCAGCCCCGCCCGCCGGGTCCCACCGGTGCTCAGCGAACGCGGCGTAAAAAGTGCTACCAAAGTCGGGGAAAGATAGCCGCATCGCCAGGTACCCGTTGCTAAACCCGTCGCGCCCGATGGACACGCCGCTGACAGTCCGCCCGTCGACCACGTCCCCGGTAGCGACCACCTTTTCAAGCACTCCATCTTTTTCAATGTACACACCCCGCAGGCCGCCTGCCCCGGTGGCTTCAAACGCGATGTCGCCGTCGATCGACACGGAATCTATAGCGATGCTTGTGAAGTTGCCCGATGCCTCAGGAATGGGTGTGCCGGTATCCGCCACGGTGCGCAGCGGGCCGCCCTGGTTGGTGTAGACGCCGGCCCCCCCGCCGCCTGAGCCGTAGAAGGCAGAGCTGCTCCCATCATACGCGGGGTCTTGAAGGGACGTGAACTTCGTCGCCCCCCGCCTGGGAATGTTGGTGTTAGTGTCGGCGACCGTACCGTAAGCGATTGTCAGGCCGGATATGCTCCTGAAGTACACCCCGCTGCTTGAACTGCCATTACCTGTAAAAACAACCGTGTTGCCGCGGTGCGAAACCTCATTAAGCGATTGAAAATTGTCAATCGAGTTGGGCATGGTGGCGAACCGCTCAATGACCAGGGACGGGTCGCCCAGAGAGTTGACGTCCTTGGCGTAGATCCCGCGCTGGCTGGACGAGCCGAACCCAACAAAAGTAACACGCTGCCCATCAATCGACTTATCACCGAAAGAGGTGAAATTCCCGGTGCCGCTTGGGATCGGCGTAAACTGGGTGGCGATCGGAAACGCAACATGTTGGGTATCGACGCTGCGCGTATAAATCCCGCTCCCAGAGCCTCCGTTGGCTACGAAAGCTCCATAGGGGTCGTGCGCAACGCTAGAGCTAACACTTATGCTGGTAAAGCTCTCTCCGGGGCCGTTGTCGACGAATGATATGAGGTTTCCACGTTCGTAGCGGAAGATCCCCTGGTTGCTGCCGCCGCTGACCCCAAACATGACAATATCGTTGTGGATCGAAGGGTTGGTCCCTGAAACGCCGATTTCTGTGCCAGTACCGGGATACCCATCGCTGAAATCGAAGACTTTCTGTAGCCCCCAGTCGGCGTGAGCAAACGGTGCAGGGCCACCAGCCAGACCGAGCGTGACCAATACAACCAGCCAGAGGCGGCCTGACGCGGGGGTTAATAAACAGAAGCGACATAGCATGAGATTTTCCTCCAATAACATTTCCGGCGACAACACAATGACGCCGAAACGCTCTTCAAAATCGTAGGGTTGCTAACCCCGTGGGGGGTATCAACTTCTCCCCTGTTTCTTGCCCGCAGGTGGGGCCTGCGGCAAGGTCTCACTGACGCCGCCGTGTGGCAATCAACCCCAACAGCCACGCCCCCAACACCGCCGCCGTGCCCGGCTCGGGCACAGCCGGGAAGTCGCTCAGCGGCTGACCGCCCAGGAAGAACTCCACACCCACGTCGTCGTTCGGGTCGCCGTTGCCCAGCGAAAACGGGTCCGTGATCCCCGCCAAGCCCTTGGTGGGAACCCCGTCAAAAAATGGAAACATCTCAAATCGGGTTTCCATGTCGTAGGAGAGGCTTACGCCGAACTCAAAGTCAGCCCCGTCTATGAATATCTCACCCGTGATCTTCGGGATATCCACCACCGCGTCGTCCACCGCACCGTCGTTGTCCGCGTCGACGATATCGATCGTCAGGGTCGGGTGTCGGGTGAAGCCGAAAAAATCGTCCGTATGGTCCGTCACCACGACTAGGTCCCCGTTGATATCCTTGGTCAACCCCACATCGAAGCGCCACCTTAAACCGTCGATACCGATCTCCGCCGAAGCAAACGCACCGATGCCATCCGCCCCAAACGGTTCGAACACGGCAAAATCATCGATGCGCAGCTGCCCACTGTTGATCACAAACTCGAACGGCACCGTCTGCCCCGTCAGATCGGAGACCGACTCAACCTCGATTGCGTAATGGGTGTCCGCGGTCAGTTTGTGACCATTTGGGAATTCCGGGAAGTATTGGCTGACCTCGACAAAGGCCGCGTTAATACCGAAAACGCTCTGGAACGCGGCCGCACGCCCGATAAACACTGTGCCGATGTTCGATTGCACCTCCGAAAGCGCCAGCGTGTCAAGAGACGGTGGCGGCTGGATCTCGTCATGAACAGGCGGCGGGGACATCGGCCCAGGCTGAAAGAATAGAATCTCCGCGTCGGTGCTGCCCTCCAGGTCCGTGATGATAAAGTCCTGGGCTTGGGCGAAGCTTGCAAACCACCCAGCCACCGTCAAAACGAGCACCAGCCGAAAACAATACTTGTTCATGGGACTCCTCCTTCTTAGATTATGTGATGACACGCAATCCCCGCTTCACAGGTTGCCCGTGTGGTTCGCCACGACCATGCCATGACACAAATTCAGGCTACCATAAGCAAGTTACTAGTATAACTACTTACGCATTCGGCGCCTAGTAAAAAAACAGGGAATACCTGCGGGCGCAGGCAGTCTTGATGGGTAATCAGGCGGTGGTGTAGAAAGAAGAGGCCTGAAAAATTACTCCACCGTCTCCTCCTGCAACTCCTTCGTCCGGTGCTGCAGCTGCGCCTTGAGCCGGGCCAAAATAGAGCTGTGCATCTGGCTAACGCGCGACTCCGACAGGTCCAGCGTCACGCCGATTTCTTTCATCGTCATCTCTTCGTAGTAGTACAAGACCACAATCAGCCGCTCGGCGCGGGACAGGCCCTTCGTGATCAGGTCCTTCAGGTCGCGTCGCTGCGTGGCGGAGACGGGGTTGACCTGCTTCGGGTCTTTGAGCACGTCGATCTCGCGCACGTCTTTGTTCGAGTCGGTCTCGAACCACTTCCTGCTAAGGCTTACCACGCCCACCGCCCCGGCGTCTTTGATGACCTTCGCGAACTCGTCCTTGGCGAGGTTCATCTTCTTGGCTAGCTCGTCCTCGGTCGGCGAGTAGCCGGTTTCCATCTCGATGCTCTTGCGGGCGCCCTCCACCTGGCTGGTGCGCGACCGCACCAAACGCGGCACCCAGTCCATGGAACGCAGCTCGTCGAGGATCGCCCCGCGGATACGCGGGGCGCAGTACGTCTCGAACTTGATGCCACGGCTCATATCGAACGAGTCGATGGTGTCCATCAAGCCGAAGATGCCAGCGCTCATCAGGTCTTCGATATCGACCTCCTCGGGCAGCTTGGCGTGGATGCGCTCGGCGTTGTACTTGACCAGGGAAAGGTAGTTTTCCAAGAGCCGGTTGCGCAGCTCCTCGGTGCCCGTACGCTTGTACTCCACCCAGATCTCTTCGATGCTGCGGTCGTCGGGCGGGGCGGGGACTTCGATTGCTTTTACTTTTGCCATCGTCTGCTCCTTGACTGGCTATTGTCCGCTGTTGGTGGTGCCTTCCGTGGTCAGCGGGCCGGGGTGAACCGGTTCGTTTCTGCGCACAGTGTTTACGCGGCCTCTGCCTCCGTTTTTGTGTCTGGTTCGGTGATTTCCCCCTCGCTGTCGACCACAATCACCTCCTGGTCGTCCACGTCCATCTTGGACAACGGCGGGAAGGGGTTGACCTGCTTGTAGCTGTCGACCTGCATCTCGATGGTGCGTTGGGCGATGTGGCCGACAGCTTGACCGGCGACCCAGCTGACGACCATCACCACAATCGCGCGCCAAATGATCGTCACCGGCGGATTGCCCGCGGCGAAACCGACCGCCAACGCGCCGATAAAGCACAGGATCGAAAAACAAGCTGCGAGGGTTCTGCCGGTAATCGATGAGCACTCCTTTGCTCAAAGGATCAGTCCGTTTTTACTGATGGCTTGCAGACACCATCCTACCTACTACGGCAGCATACAAGATAGCACAAAGTGAAACAAATGTGAAATCCGGGTTGAACTTTTTTTACCCGGCTAGCCACATGGCCATGCGCCGCAAGAGCCCGTCGCCTCGGGGCTCGATGGCGTGGCGGTCCATGCGGTGGGCCAGTTGGCCGATGCAAGCGCTCGCCTCGCAGTTCGGGCTGTCGAGCGTAAACGGGCGGCGGCGACGCACCGCAAGCGAAACACGCGGGTCGCTCACCACGTGCCCGGCGTACTGCGTGGAAAGCCGCAAAAAGCGGCGGCAGACCGTGTCGATCCGCTTGAACACGCCCCGCCCTTCTTCGGCGTCCCTGACCATATTGACTAAAACCCGCACGTCGGTGTTGGCCCGCTGGCGGGCGACAATCTTGATCACCGCGTAGGCGTCTGTAATGGCTGTGGGCTCGGGCGTCGTGACCACCAACAGCTGGTCGGCGCTAAAGATAAAACTCAGCACGTTCGGGCTTACCCCGGCGCCGGTGTCGATCAAAATCAGGTCGAAGTCCTGCTCGAGTTGGCTGATCTGCTGGATCAGGCTGGCGCGTTCAAAATCGCCCAGCGCAGCCATCTTCGCCAGCCCCGAAGCCCCCGGGATCAGCCGAAAACCGCCCGGCGCGTCGAGCATCGCGTCCGCCAGGGTTCCCTTGCCCGCCACCACGTGCGCTAAGTCGCACACCGGGGTCACATTACACAAAACGTCGGCATTGGCCGTGCCCAGGTCGGCGTCGAGCAACGCAACCCGCCTGCCCATCATCGACAGCCGCACCGCCAAGTTCACCGCCACGTTGCTCTTGCCCACGCCGCCTTTGCCGCTGGCGATCGCGACAATCCGCGCGTGCCGACGCGTTGAGCGTGCCAGCTTACGCAAGCCCTCAGCTTGATCCGTTAGCATGCCCGTGCCCCCTCCCCCAGAACCAATGCCGCCAACCGCTCGGAGCGGCCTGGCTCGATATGGTGGGGCACCTCTTGGCCCGTCGTCACGTAACTTAATCGCTTGTTCACTTTCCTCGCTACATTCAATAACACGCCAAAACTCACGGCTTCATCCAGTTTCGTAAAAATTAGTTTATCAAACCCGACCACGGAGAAACGGTCGACGACTTCCATCAAAACCGACTGGGAACACGTAGATGATAACACCAAATGGACCTCGTGTGGCTTGGCCGCCCCAAGCAAAGTCCGCAGCTCTTCAAGATGGGGGTCGTCCCGCTGGCCTCGCCCGGCGGTGTCGAGCAGGACCACGTCGCACCCCGCGCACAGCCGTACCGCCCCGGCTAATTCATGAGCGCTTGCCACCACGTGCAGCGGGATGCCGATAATGTGTGCGTAAGTACGCAACTGATCCACCGCGGCGATGCGGTAGGTGTCCATGGTGATCAGGCCGACGTTCTTCTTCTGTTTGAGCTTGAACGTGGCGGCGAGCTTGGCGATGGTGGTGGTCTTGCCCACGCCGGTGGGGCCGACCAAAGCGATGGTGCGCGGCCGACGGTCGTCGGTCGGCTGCAACTGGCCCGCGCCGCCGTCGGCGGGGATCTGCCGGGCGATGACCTCCAACGCCGCGCGACGCACGGCTGATTCGTCCTCCAACTCTATCGGGTTGAGGGTATCTTGGACCTGTTGAACGACTTCCTCGGCCAATTCCTCGGCCACTTCCTGTTCAAGCAAGCACAGGTACTGATCGAACAGCTTATCGGGGATGTCCGGTCGGCCTCGACTCTTTTGATTTTTAGGACGCACCATCTCTCGGCGCCGCTGCTGGTCGGCCATCTCCCTGACCATGCGCTTGACCGTGCGCATCTCCTCGACGAGTTGCTGCTGATCGACGGGTATCGCCGCGGCCATAGGCGTGGGGGGTTGAGCGGCCTGAGCCGGGCTGGGCGGGACGGGCGGCGGCGGGTTGCTTGCCACCGCGGCGGCCTGCTTCTTCGCCAGTTCGTGCTGCGCCACCGCGTACGTCCGCCGGATCAGGTCGCCCGCGCTAGGATCAGGCGCCGACCGCGGCTGCAATGGCGGGCCCGCCGGCTGACGCTCCGGGGCGCGGCGATGCTGCACGCGCTTGCGCTTCGCCGACGCGCCGGGGTCGTCCGTCGCGGTAATCTCAACCACCGACTTCGCACCGATCCCCAAAACCCCACCGCGTTTGTACGCACGTGTGTGCAGGATTACCGCGTCTGAACCCAGGTCTCGCTTTACCAAGGCCAACGCGTCCGCCATCTTCGATGCGGTGTAGGTTTTCAACTTCAAATCCTGGCCCTTTCGTGTCTATGAATCGGTTAAGCGGCACCTACTGTTTGCTGTGAATCCACCTGGACCAACCCCATTGATTCGACCTCGACACCTTTCGAGACTTCGTTATACCCCAACACCGCGGCGTTGGGCAGGTGCGGTTCGAGCAACCTGCGCACCTGCGCCCGCACCTGCGGGGAGGTGAGCGCGACGGGCTGGTGGCCGGCCTGGATCAGCCGCTGCAACTCGCGGATGATCGACGCGGTGATCAGGTTCGCCACCGCGGGCGGCATGGTCATGGTCGTGCCCTCGGCGCCGCGGTCGATAAACCCGGCAATCTGATCCTCCAGCGACGGGTCCAGGCTCACACAATAGAGCTTGCTCACCGGCTTGCCCTGGCTCATGATCTGATCGCTAGGCAACTGCGCTTCAATATATTGATTGCAAATGGTCCGCCTCAGCGCGTTGCGCACATATTCGGTGAGCACCTCGGTGTCGCGTGTGCGTCCGATCCAATCGCCCAGCGTCTCAAGGATCGTCTCCATGTCACGCACGGGCACACGCTCGCGCAGCAGGTTTTGCAACACCTTCTGCATCTCGCTGGGCTTGACCTGGGGCGTCTCACCGCCGAGCACCTCCTCGTGCAGCTTCGGTGATTTCTGCTTGAGTTGGGTGATGAGGTTGTTGGTCTCTTCGCGTGTGAGCAACTCGGCTGCGTGGCTTTTCACCGCTTCGGTCAGGTGCGTGGCCAAGACGCTTGTGGCGTCCACGACGGTGTAGTTAAGCGATTCGGCGCGTTGCTTCTGGCCCGGGTCGATCCAGGTGGCTTCGAGGCCGAACGCCGGCTCACGCGTAGGGTTGCCCTCCAGGGGCGCCTTGTCGCGATCGGCAAGGCCGCTGTCCATCGCCAGGAACTGGCCGGGATACACGGACCCGCTGGCAATCGCGTTGCCACGGATCTTGACGTTGTACTCGTTAGGCTGAAGCTGCATGTTGTCGCGGATGCGCACCGGCGGCATGACCAGCCCCATCTCCACCGCCAACTGACGGCGGATCATGGTGATCCGGTCGAGCAAGTCCCCGCCCTGCGACGCGTCCACCAGCCGCACCAGCGAGTAACCCACCTCCAGCTCCAGTGTGTCCACGTGCAGCAGGTCTTCCACGGGCGGCGGCCCCGTCTGCTTTTTCTTGACCTCGGCTTCTGCCTCAGCTACAGCGAGCTTCTTCGTCTTCTGCTTACCCATCCACGCCATCCCGCCAAGGATCGTCGACGTGGCTAACATCGGCACCAGCGGCAGCCCGGTGAAAGCCATGAACGCCAAGAAAACCGCTGTGATCCCAAGCGCCACCGATCGGCCGGTGAGTTGCTTGGTCAGCTCGGTGCCCAGGTCCTGGCGGCTGCTCGACCGCGTGACGATCAAACCCGCGGCGATCGAGATCACAAACGCGGGCAACTGGCTGACCAGGCCGTCGCCGATCGTCAGCCGGCTGAAGACCTCGATCGACTCGCTCATCGACCAGCCCTTCTCGAACGACCCGACCGCGAACCCGCCGACAAGGTTGACCAATGTGATGATAATGCCCGCGATCGCGTCACCACGCACAAACTTAGCCGCACCGTCCATAGCTCCGTAGAAGTCGGCCTCGTGCCCGATCTTCTCGCGGCGACGGCGGGCTTCTTTTTCGTCAATCAGGCCCGCGTTCAGGTCCGCGTCGATGGCCATCTGCTTGCCGGGCATGCCGTCGAGGGTGAACCTAGCCGCCACCTCACTGATTCGCGTGGCACCCTTGGTGATCACCACGAACTGGACAATGATCAAAATGATGAACAGCACCACGCCCACGACCAGCGAGTTGCCCGCCACGAACGACGCGAACGCCTCGATCACGCGCCCCGCCACGGCCGTCGCCTGGTCGGGGCTGTCCGCCTCGGCGGACAAGATCATCCGCGTCGTGGCGATGTTCAATACCAGCCGCAGCAGCGTCGTGCCAAGCAGCATTGAGGGGAAAACCGAAAATTCCAGCGGGCTTTCCACGTAGATCGTGGTGAGCAGGATAATCAACGCCAGCGCCAGGTTCGCGGTGATCAACACGTCCATCACCACCGGCGACATCGGCACGACGATGACCGCCAACAGCGAGATAAAACCAACCGGCACCAGCAGCGACTTGTACTGGCTAAGCCGGTTGACCCACGCGGGGATCGCTAATTTAGGTGTCGCTGTGGCCATCCGTTCCTTCAGTTCAACCGCTCAAATGCCCTGCCGTTCTTTTGTCTCTTCACTACGCGGACTTCCGCCCGCTCAGCCGGAACACGTACGCCAGGATTTCCGCCACCGCCGTGTAAAACTGGGGCGGCACTTCCTGACCCACCTCCACCGTCTTGTACAGCGCCTGGGCCAGCTCTTTTCTTTCGACCATGGGCACGCCGTTGGCAATGGCGATCTGCCTGATACGCATGGCTAGGAAGTCCGCGCCCTTGGCGACCACTTTCGGGGCCTTCATCGTCTTGGAGTCGTACCGCATCGCAATCGAAAAGTGCGTGGGGTTGGTCACCACCACGTCCGCGTTGGGCACGGCCTGGCCGATCCGCTGCAACGCCAACTGCCTGGCCACGCGGGCGCGGCGCTGCTTCACCAGCGGGTCGCCCTCCATGGTCTTGAGCTCTTCCTTGACCTCCTGCTTAGTCATGCGCATGTCCCGCTCGTGTTGCCACTTTTGGAACCAGTAATCCAATAACGCCAAGACCAGCAACATAAACGCCAGCTTCAACGCCAAGCTGAACACCAGCTCGCACACACACGCGAACAGCGGCAGCGCCTCGAGCTCAGCCAACATGGTGATCCCCGGCATGTCTTGGTAAATCAGCACCGTGGCCACCAAGATCACCAACCCGACCTTGCCCAGGCTCATGATCAGGCGCATGCCCGCTCGCGCATCGAACAGTTTTTTCATGCCCTGAAGCGGCGACACCTTGGACAGGTCCGGCTGCAGCGGCTTGAATGTGAAGATCAGCCCAACCTGCCCCACACTCACCAACAGCCCCGCCGCGGTGATCCCCAGACACAAGGGCGCCACCATCTCCAGCATCAGCCGCAGCCCGAATATGCCTAGCGAGTTGACGTCGCCCGGCAGCGTCGGGTTCCCCGCCGACGAATTCGCCAGCATGCTCTGTACCACCTGCTTGATACCCAACATGACCTTGAAGCCGAACACGTACAGCAGCACGATGCTCATCAACAAAATGAACGCGGCGCTGAGGTCCGTGCTACGCGCCACGTTCCCCTGATCGCGCGACTCTTGTCGGCGTTTCGGCGTTGCGGCTTCGGTTTTTTCGGCGGCGCTTTCAGCCATGGTTGCTCACCGGCCCGCCCAAACGGGCGCTAGTTCAAAGTAAAAAACATCCTGAGGCTCTCGAGCGTCCCCTCCACCGACTCAATGTAGACCCCGCTGATCACGTTGAGCGTCCCAATCAGCAGCACAATGCCCACTAAAATCCGCAGCGCAAACCCGATGCTCAAAATGTTCATCTGCGGCACCGTGCGCGCGATGAAGCCCATCGCCACCGTCTGCAAAAAGATCAAGCAAAGCAGCGGCCCCGACACGCGAAGCCCAAGGTCAAAAACCGTCCCCATCAAACCGATCAACAGGTCCACCAGGTGCCCGTCCGCGGCCAGCCCGCCCAGGGGGATCTTGCTAAAACTGCCCACCAGCGCCGCGAGCATCACCCGGTGGCCCCCGAGGATCACGAAAATGGACAACGCCAAAATAAAATAAAACTCGCTGATCACGCCCGTCTGCTCGTTGAACTCGGGGTTGAGCACGCCGGCCAGCCCCAGGCCCATCTGCTGGTCAATGATGCGCCCGCCGATCTGCATCCCGATCAGCGGCAGGCTCGCGCCGTACCCAATGACGATCCCGATCAACAGCTCCACCGCCACGGTGGTGATCAACGACCACAGCTTCAACCCCGACTCGACCACCGGCACCACCAAGTGTGCCGACGGGCTGCCCGGTTCCAGCAGGATGGGGTAGATGCAGAAGCTCAGCCCCACAGCCAGAAAAATCTTGATCTTCGGTGGGACGGTGCGGCTGCCCAAGACGGGCGCGAAGAAGAATATCCCCGTCAGCCGAAACAAAACCAACAACCACGCCGGCACGTGCGGCAGCAGCGGGGTCAGGTTGACGGGCAGTCCATTGCTCATGTGGTGGCATCCATGCCAAGCTCAATTACAACAAAGCCCCTCCCGGGTTCCCTGGGCTTTCGGGACTTCCGGGGGGGGGGGGGGAGCGGTCACCCGTGACCGCTGAACATCCGTTTTGAAAACTCCACAATCAGCGTCGCCACCCAAGGCGTTACCAGGATCGTCACGACCCCCATACCGATGATCTTGGGCACGAAGCTAAGCGTCTGCTCCTGGATCTGCGTCACCGCTTGGAAAATACTCACAGCCAACCCGATCACCAACGCCGCGCCCAAGATCGGCAAGCTCAAGAGCAGCATCAAGATCAACGCGTCTCGCACAAGGTCGTTTGCTTGGTCGATCGTCATACCCGTACCCCTTGTCAACCCGTCGCGCAGCCTTAGCCGCCCTACCACCACACGCCCGCTACGTGGTCACGCCCGGCACCGAAAAACTATTCAGCAGGCTGCCCGTCACCAACTGCCACCCGTCGACCAACACGAACATCAACAGCTTGAACGGCAGGCTGATCAGCACCGGCGGCAGCATGAGCATGCCCATGCTGATCAACACGCTGGCCACCACCATGTCGATAATCAAAAACGGCAGGTACAGCCGGAACCCCATCAGGAACGCCACCTTCAGCTCACTCAATATAAAGGCAGGGATCAGCGTGAGCATGTCCACGTCCGCACGCCGCAGCGTGTCTGGCTGGGACGTGTCAACGCCGCGGTAGTTCAGCACCATGTACACGTCCGCCCAGCTCTCCGCGTAATCGATCTGATCAAACATAAAATCCCGCATGGGCTGGCGTGCGCGCGCCCAGGCCTGGAACGCGTCGATCTGGTTCTCTTGCAGCGGCCCGATCGCGTCGCGGTTGATCCGCTCGAACGTCGGGGCCATCACCAGGAACGTGATAAACATCGCCAGCCCCACAATGACCTGGCTGGGCGGCAGAGACTGCGTGCCGATCGCCTGGCGGAGCAACGCCAACACGATCACCACGCGCGTGAAGCTCGTCGTGAGCACCAACAGCGCCGGCGCGATCGTCAGCACCGTCAGCAGCATCAATATAGAGAGCGTCACGCTCAACCCGCGTTGGGGCGGCTCTTCGACCGGGTCCGAACCGTTCAGCGGCAACGCCTGACCGGCTTGCTCCAAGATCGACAGCGGGTTCACAAGGTCGAGCCTGGACGACGACCTGCCGTGGGGGCCGTCGGCGTCCTGCGCCGATTGGGTCGCAATGCTCTGACTCATGACGCGATCCACCGGCGCCAAGACCGTGATCGCTCCCACCAACACCGCCATGAACACTTTTACACGCGTGACACCCCCCACCCAAGCGCCACCGCGACCAACATGCCGGTGTCTCATGCAACCCCCCCCTGGTGTGAAATCCTGCGTACACGGGCCAGCAGGCTGGACACCTGGTCGCGGGCACGGTCGATGTGGTGCTCGGTCGTGTCGCCGCCCTCCAGGGCGTGGCTGTCGCGCTCTTCGTATTCACCGTTGAACCGGGTGACCAATTGCTGGAACCCGCGGCTGATGCTGTTGGGCCTGTCCGACGCAACGCTAGCCAAGACTTGGGCAATCTCGTCGGGCTCGGTGATCTGCGCCAGCGTGCGAAGCCCGCCAGCCGACTCGCCAACCACAAGGATACGGCTGCCCATCCGCATTAAGACCACCTGGCTGCGCGGTGCCACGGTGACCCGGCTGAGCACCTCTAAAAGCGGGCTGCTTTGCACAACGCCACCCGCGCCCGTGAAACGCCCCAACACCACACGCAGCAAGATGATCACCGCCAGCACCGCTCCCAAAGCCGTGATCGTGTTCAGCAACCACCCCGGACGCCACAGCGGGTCGTTCCGCTCCGACGTGGAATCTTGTTCTTGTGGCTGACTAACCTTGCCCAGCGGCTGACGCTCTAACAATTCAGAACCTGTCAACGCGGACGCCTCCGACGCGTCTTCGTCGCCCGACGCATCGCCTTGCTTCGCCGCGGGCGGTGGCGTCTCATCCGGCTGCGGGAGTGGGCCCGGTTCTTTGGGTGCCGCGGGCGCTTGGGGCGTGGCTGGTGGTGTTGGCGATTGGGGCGGCTGAGGCGCGGCGGGTGCTTGGGGTTGAGCCTGCTTATCCGATCCGATGTACCGCTGGGCGAAGCTGCCTGCGTCTCGCTTGGCGATGGAACCGGGCGCGGAGGGTCGCCACTGAATACTTAACGTGGGGTCGTCGATTTGTATGGGTTGGTTGGGCTGCGCTGCGATCGGCTGGGGTGCCGCCACACACACCGCACACCACAAGAACAGGAGATGAAGCGTCCGCGTGTTCATGGGCCTTCCTTGGCCAAGTGATCCGGACAGCGTCATGCTGTCTGGGTCGTCGGGCGCGTCCTGCGCTCGACCTGAGCAAGATAAGTTATATGCGCACTAAACTCAACCTCCCTCTGCCCCGACCATTTCAGCCGCTTCTTCAGGCGCCTCTTCGATCTCGCTAACAATCTCGCTGATGCGGATACAGAAATTATCGTTTAGCACCAACACCTCCCCGCGAGCCACCAAACGATCATTCACGTACACGTCCACCGGGTCGCCCGCCAGCTTGTCGAGTTCGACGACGGACCCTTCGCCGAGCTTCAGCACGTCCTCGACGAGCATGTGCGTGCGCCCCAATTCGATCTTGACATTCAGGTCAACATCCCGCAGCAGTTCTAGTTTTTTGTTGCTGTCGTCGCCGCCCGTTGACGCGGACATGTCGGCAGGCTGCAACGCCGCCGCCCCGCCGCCTTGGGGCGCATCGCCCGCGGACGGCCCCACGGCCTCGGCCATGGCCTGGTCGACTAGCTTCTGGACATCGGCTTCGCTGGTGGGGTCTTCGCTCATGGCGTGTGCATCCTTGCTGGGGCCTGCCGCCACACACGGCTAATGCGGCGGCGTCATCGGCTGTCAATTATAGGTCCGCGCGGAAACGGGTGAAACGAGTGATCACCACGTCTTCGACGCGCGACCGCCCTTCTTCGTCCCGGCCAAGCCGCCCGTCCAGCGCCGCCTTGATCTGGCGCTTGATCGTCGCCAGCGTCGGCTCGAGCAGGTGGCTGGGCTCGGCACGCCCGATGATCTCACGCACGTCGCTGTTCACCTGCGCGGTCATCGAGTCGAGCTTACCGCGGACCTCGCCTTGATACTTTTGTTTTACCACAACGTAGACCACGGCGTCGTAGATGTAAGTACGCCCGCTCTTCGTGTTGGGGTATTTGGCTTCGACCACGATCTCTTCGATGAGTTGCTCGGCCATGGCCTCCATGTCAGCGATGGCGGGGTCGGCTTTGACGTCGGCCGGCTTGCCCGTGACCATGAAAATACCCGCGATGATCGCGCCTTCGATGATGAAAATCGAAGCGAGGACGATGATCATCTTCAGCGGCGGCTTCTTCTTCTGATCCGCTGGTGTGCTCGTGTCTTCAGCCATGACGCCTGAGGCTCCTAAAACAACTTACCGTCTCAATCACTCCGTCTCGGGCTTGGCGAAATCCTCAACCAATGCTTCCATGACCAAAATTTCCGCCCGCCGATTCGGCTGCTGGCCCGTGGGCGTGTACAAACGCTTGACCAAGGGCTCGTGTTCGGCGTTGGCGATTACCCGGATGCGGTCGGCCCGGATGCCCACTTCCTTGCTGGTCAAAAAATCCATCACAGCTTTGGCGCGGGCGTAGCTCAGGGTCCAAAGATCGCCATACTCCGACTGCACACCCACTTCCATCGACGAAGCGTGCCCCCGGACCTCGATCTTGTTGTTATAGCCGCGGATCAGGTCCGATACGGCCCGTATGCTCCGCTTAGACTGCTCACTTAAATCGGCAGATCCCGGCTCAAACGTGACCCTGCCGCCCTGCGTGAACAACATCCCTTCTCGGACCTTCGTCACTTGCGCTTCTTTGCCCTCCATGCCCGGGTCGTCCGTGTTCGACGGCTTGGGCTTGGGCGTCATCCGAAGCTGAAGCTCTTCTAACCGCTTCATCAAGCTAAGTTTAGGATCGTCTGGCGATGCCACTTTGCCGCCGCCGCCTTTCATGCCGAATGCCTTCTTAACCTCCTCGACAATGGCGCGGTACTCGTCTTCTTTCTTAATCTCGCTCAACGCCACCAAGATGATGAAAAAGCACAGCAGCAGGGACATCATGTCCCCGTAAGTCATGACCCATTCGGGAGCGCCTTCAGGTGGGCATTTACATTTCTTTCCCATGGCGTGCCGTTCCCGCTGACGCTAACCATTTACGCCGCCTGCTCTTCCTCGCTGGGCCGTTCCGATGGGGGCAAGAACGTCTTGAGCTTCTGCTCCACAATCCTGGGGTTATCGCCGCTCTGAATGGCCATAACCCCTTTAATAACGATTGTTTTCAACAAAGTTTCTTCCGCTGACCGCCTCGCCAAGCGGTCCGCCAGCGGCAAAGCAAAAGCGTTCGCGATGATAGCCCCGTACATGGTGGTGAGTAGCGCCACGGCCATACCAGGGCCGATCTTGGACGGGTCGTCCATGTTCTGGAGCATGATGACCAGCCCCACGAGCGTCCCGATCATGCCGAACGCCGGGGCGAATCGACCGAGTTGGTCGAAAATCGCCTTTCCGTCTCGGTGGCGAGTGGCGATCGAGTCGAGTTCGGTCCGCATGATGTCTTCGATCACCTCTGGGCGTGTGCCATCGACCGCCATTTGGATCCCGAGCACGACGAATTGGTTGTCGATTTCGGATACGCGATTTTCCAAAGCTAGCAGACCGTCGCGGCGAGCGGTTTCGGCCAGGCTGACGATGGTTTCGATCAGCTCGGGGATATTGCTCATTCGGTTGAAGAAGATATTCTTCACGACACCGAACATGCTCAAAAAATTCTTGAGCGGAAAGCAAATCAACACGGCGGCGAACGCGCCCCCGACGACGACCATCATGGAAGGCGCATCGAAAAACGCGGCGAACGAACCGCCGCCGAGCAGAATAGAGCCGACGATCAGTCCCAGCGCGAGCACGAGACCAATGACAGATGCGATATCCATATCGCGGCTTACCTGGGGTTAGTCCTTTGTTGACAAATTTAAGTTGCTAGCAAGGAGTCGATTGAAGAGGTTTATGTTCATTCTACTCGAGGAGCGATTCCGGCTGCGGTCGTTTCACTACTGTGTTTATCGGGGGCCGGGATCAGATGCTTTTCCTGTTGATACGCGATCGCCCGGGCCATGACTTCGTCCGAGGATTCGAGGACGACAATCCGTTGTCCATCGGTCAAGGTGACAAATGTATCGGGCCTTTGTTCGACATATTGAATCAACTCGGCGTTGAGAACAAACGCTTCGCCGCCAAGACGTGTGAGTTTGATCATGATTTATCGTTCGCGATAGAGTTCTGTTGTAATATCAAGGAAGCGCCCTGGGTTCGACTCTAAGGCGCCGTTTCTTGTTATCTACGCAGCGCCAGCAGTTCGTCGAGCAATTCTTGCGCGGCGGTGATGACTCGTGTGCCGCCTCGATACTGGGTGGAGGCCAAGATCAACTCGATCAAGTTCTGGCCAATGTCGGTGTTGGAAAGCTCGACGGCGCCCGCGGTGATCGTGCCGATTCCTTGCTCGCCAGGATCTCCAAAAAGCGGATCGCCCGAGTTGACGCCCGCGGCGTACATGTTGTCCCCGATCTGTTCCAAACCGGCGTTGTTCGCGAACCGAGCCATGCGGATTTGTCCCAGGTCTCGTGTGGCGCCGTTGGTGAACACGCCACGGATCGTACCACTTTCCGAAACGATAAAGCTGGTCAGGGTACCTGGCGGGAAACCATCGGTGCGGGCGACGTTCAATTCGCCCGAAGTCGCGTCCAGTCCGGAAAGGTCGTCGAAATTCAGATCAAAACTCAAAGGAGACTGCGCCGAGACGTTGTCGC
>JAJDCS010000017.1 GCA_029260715.1 Phycisphaeraceae bacterium
GGATTGGGCACGGTCGACAAAAGCACACGCGGCTCAAGCGGTTCCATGAACCGCTCGGGCGAAGAAGCCTGCCGGCTGCTGTGATTGGTTCCGTTCTTCCACTCCAGGTAACGCTCCACCAAAGACAGGCGGCGGTTCTTCCTTCTTGACATTACAACATCCTCCTTGTGGAAAGGTTTATTAGTTTTTAGATGTGGCTTACCCGTTCCCTCTAAAGCCACCCCGAATGAGGTAGCGTTTACTGTGCGAATACGAACTCTGTTAGAGAAATGATTTTCTCAACTCTTCCCAACAAAACAAATCATATCACAGAATCATCATAAAGTGCAATACCAGTGTAATGATAAAGCAAAAAAAAAGCAATAGAAAAAAGTACAAATTTAACTTAACGCTAAAATAGGTAGCTTAGGCAATGTGGTATCGCCCCATCGTCGCACAAGAGCCTGATACCACTGCCTGCTTTATATATAGATATGACCCGGCCTAGGCACTAGGTCTGCCAAGACAAGAAAGAATCGATACAAATCCAAGTACACAGCCGCTACACCCGCCTCACCCCCAAGCCGAAAACACAGCGAGGGAATGGGCGCACGAGCCAGCACCCCATCAATTCAATCTGATATCTAAATGAATGCGCTCGACCGAGCCTACGCCGCCGCTAACGAACTGCGCTTCTCCGTGATCAGCTTCAATAGAGCCTTTTGCGGGTCGGCGAACTTCTTCAGGCCCTCGCCCATGAGTGTGTCTTCGAGCTTCTGGATATCCACCTCACGCGCGATTTCGTCGAGCACCTCCTTAGGCGGGAGTTGCTCGATCTGGCTGGTGTAAGACTTGCCCCCGGCCTCGATTTTGTCATTCGTCGCCGGCGGGTTGGTCTGGATGTCGCTGCCAGCAAAGGCAGCCACGTACTTGTCCGCGGGGTCTTCGGGCTTCTTCGTGCCTGTGCTGGCGAAAATCATCTCTTGATCGAACGGCAGCTTCTTGCCCGCCCAGAATTCCTTATTCATCGCCCATATCTGCTTGGCGTTGACGATCCCCACCATGCCCTGCGCCGCTTGGCTAAGCTGGGGCACGTGTTTCTCCGTGTACACGTCCACGCGCGAAACAAAGATGCTGTACACGCTCTTGAACCCGTCCGTGCTGGCGCGACGCTGGGCGCCACGCCAAGCCGCGTCCCGCGCAGCCTTGTACTGGCGGGGTGTGAAGATCAGCGTCACGTTGAGCGTCACGCCCGCAGCCACCAACTCTTCGATAGCGTCAAGACCCGCGGGCGTCGCGGGGATCTTGATCATCCGGTTCTTGTGCCCCTGGTTCCACTTCTTGCCAAGCTCGATATACCGGGCCACACGCTCGTCGTGCGCCGGGCCTAGCTCCAAATCTTCCAGCAGCGGGTCGAGCTCGAAGCTCACATAGCCGTCATTACCGCCGGTCTTCTCCCACACCGGTAGGAACACCTCCTGAGCCGACCGCACCAGCGAATCCGTCAACGCCCAGGCGATCGACTCGTCGTCCAGGCCCTGGCGGGCAAACTTCGTAATCTGATCGTCGAATCGCCCGGTCTTGATCAAGTCGGAAACAATGATCGGGTTCGATGTGGCGCCCGTCGCCCCCAGATTACGGTTCTTCACCACCAACTCGGGGTCGATCGAGTCCAGCCACAGCTTCGTGCCGCTTGAGATGATGGATTTCAGTGCAGAGCCCATGTTCGCTCCTTTGTGTGCGGTGTGATCGGCACGCAACGTGCCGAAAATGGCGATTCGTGTCCTTCAAAGCGGGGCAGGGATACGTTACTTATCAGATCTTACGCTCACCCTGCCGCCCCGTCCATGGTTTGTCATCGACACTTGTACTGCCTGGACTTAGGCCGGGCTGTGTGTCATTGATGAGAATCCGCCACCGGGATTCGGTCTGTAGAGGCGTGGTCGGCGGCGTTTCGCATCGGGTCCAGCCACGCGATCAAGCCCGTTTTGTCTAGATAACCGCCCTTGCGCGCAATCTCACGCAACTGTGCGTCCAGCACCATCAGTGTGGGCAACACCGCCACGCCGTACGCGTCCGCCAGTCGCTGCCCCGGCCCGGGCGCCGTTATATCCACGATAACCGGCACAAACCCACCCCGGATGAACCGCCCCACCCCGGCGTCGGAAAGCACATGGCGAGACATCGACTTACACGGGCCGCACCAGTCGGCTGTGAATTTCACCAAGACCGGCTTGTTCGATTCCGTGGCGACCCGGCCGGCCTCGTCTAAATCCGTCAGCCAACCCACCGCGTCGTGCGCCACCCCCGCCTGTGTCGACCGCCACCACACACGACCCACCCACAACACCCCCACCGCCACCACAACAGCCAGCATCGCCATGCGCAAGCCGCCGCCGGCGTTTGAAGCCGGTACGGCAGCCGCTTGTTGGCCGGGTGTTGTGTCAGACATAAACATCTATCCCCGCTACTGCATAACCAACTCAATACCCGCGTTGTTCCCCGAAAAAAAGCCTCACCCCAACAATTTCAGGCTTGGTTTGGGGTAACCACCCCGCCCCCGCGGTTATCGGCTGACAACCGCCCTCAGCCCATCGAACCAGCCAAACTCCCGCCCCACTTTCATACCCCCCGCGCTTCGGGTCGTACCGGTTACAACGATTAAAACGGCTGTCACGCCTGGCGCGGCTCGCGGTGGCGACGGTGCGTATAAGTCAAAAACGCAATTATCCTCGCAGCCGATTCTGCCGATCATTTCCAAACCATGGCATGGATCGGTGCGCATTTTGCGATTGGGATGAGCTGCAGCGGCGCGATCGCCGGCGGCATCTGCCAACTCCGCGGCCGGGGGTGGAAGTCCGTGCCCGTGGCCATGCTCGCCGGCGGGCTCTGGGCTGTCGCGCCCGACCTGCCCCACACCATCCGCCAAGACCTGCCCGACACGGTCTTCGCCTCCTGGTTCGGCGCCAAAGCCGCCACCATGTGGCTACACGAGCAGGGCAACTGGTTCTTCTTCCACAAATGGCTCGACCAGCGGTACGGCGGCGACTGGACACTACCCCGTCTAGGCCTGTGGGGCATGGCATCGCTGATCGTTGTCTACAACACTATGGTCTACGCGCTGTTCCGCGCCAATGACATCAAAGCCCACAGCCTGGCGCGCCTCGAGTACCGCCTATACGCCCGGACCAAAGCGCACCGTGAAGTAAGCGGCGCCCTGGCCGCGGCGCAGCCCAGCGCTACCGACGATCAGCCTCTGCAAATGGAATCCGCACAGGACGCCCGCGCCCGCCGCAAGCACGACCGCCTCGACGCCGGCCAGCCCATCGCCGGCATGGCTGTTGACCCCGTGAACCACACACTGCGGCCCTTGCAAGACGCCTCATTGATCAACATGTCCGACGGCGGCATGGCGATCTCCACCAGCACCACCGTCGAGCCCGGCGCCACGCTGCACGTGCGGCCCGCCGGCGACACACGGGACACCTCGCTGATCAACGCGGTCGTCCTCGAACAGATCCCACAGGACAGCGGCTACAAGCTACGCTGCCGCTCCCTGGGCTCGCCCACACCCACGCAGGTCTTCAAAGCCGCTTGACCCAACCGCAATCTACTTGCTTACGCCGTAATAAACCTCGACCGGCACACCGGGCAGCTTCCGCCTAAAACGATTGGCCAACTCATCCAATTGCCCGTTGCTTAGCGGAGAGACATACGCCTCGGCTGTCCACCGGGCTGTGGTGTAGAGCTGCACCAGCTTAATCCGGCAGCCGCCCTCGATCAGGTCGTGTATGCGCTGCAAATAAGCGTCATATTCCGCCTCCGGCACGGGTTGCCCGTGGACTTGCATGAACAGCGACTGGATCACGATCGGCCGAACCCGCCCGCATGCGAGTGTGTTGTCCAGCACCTTCGCAAGCGGGAACTTCGTGCGGTCAATCAAGCGGTAGTAATCCTCCGTGCCCGCGTCGAGCTTGGCCCAGACCTCGCCACCATTGTCGTCCAGCACGGCTAAGGCCCGCTGCACCCCCGGGCGGTCGAACATGGTCGCGTTGGTGATAACCACGATCTTCACGTCATCGAGCCCGCGTGCCCGCTTCAGGTCCGCCGCCACCTGACACGCCTCGTCAAAACGCGGGTACGCCGTCGGCTCGCCGTCGCCTGAAAATGCGATGTCGTTGATCCGCCTAAACCGCGGCTGCACGTGCGAAAAATCCGACTCTTCCCAGATACGCCCGCTCGTGGCAAGCTCCAACATCCTGCCCAACTCGTCACGCACCTGCGCCAGGTCCACGTCACGGCGCACCGGCGCCACCGACCGGTCCACGCAACAATAGATGCAGTCGAAGTTGCAAGCCTTATCGATATTCAGGTTCACCCCGATGGACAGCCCCCCGCTGCGACGGCTCACCACGGGGTACACGTAGTGAAAATCCTGCCACCGCCGCGCGTGGCTGGCGAAAGACTTGGCCATCGCGTCGCCCGGTTCAGGCTGCGGCGTCGCGGAACCCTCGGTTGTGTCGTGTGCTGCTGGCATCGGGGTGATTATAGGGACGCCCCGCCGCCCTCGAATAACCGGCGTTCAGCACGCCGCTCTCACACGTCCTTCGGCAGGTGCCGACGCATGATCTTCCCCGTCGGGTTGCGTGGCAGCGCGTCGAGCTTACGGATCTCCCGTGGCACCTTGTACCCCGCCAACCGCTCACGGCACCACTTGCGAACCGCCGTCTCGTCGAACCCCTGCCCCTCTTCAACCTCCACAAACGCGATCGGCAACTCACCGCGCAGCCCGTCAGGCTTGCCGACAACAGCCGAATCTTTCACCGACGGGTGCGTGTTGAGCACCTCTTCAATCTCACGCGGGAAGACGTTCTCACCGCCGATGATCAGCATCTCCTTCTTACGGCCTGTGATGTACAAGAAGCCCTCTTCGTCGAGGCGCCCGATATCACCCGTGCGGAAGTACCGTGGGCCGATGGCAGCGCCGTTGCTCGATCGCAGATAAGTGAACACCTCGCCCGTCTGCCCGGGCAGCTTGTAATACCCCTTCATGATATTTGGGCCGGTGATGAACACCTCGCCGTCTTCGCCCGGCCCCAGCGGGCGGTTGTGTTCATCCACAATGGTGATCGTCACGCCCGGCAGGCTCTGCCCCACCGACCGCCGCTTGCGACGCACCGGCGTACACCAATTCGTAATCGGTGCCGTCTCCGTCAAGCCGTACCCCTCCAACAGATACAGCCCAAGCCGGTCGCGGTACTGCTCAAACGTCGCCTCGGGCAGCGGCTCACCCCCCGACACCGGCAGCCGGATCGACGCCACATCCTCAGCCGTCACGTCCTTCACCGACAGCAGCGCCCCGTACATCGACGGCACCGCCATAAAGATCGTCGGCCGGTGCTTGCGGATCAGCTCCACAATCTTCTTAGGCGTGAACCGCGCCGAGTAAACCACCTTCGCCCCGATCGTCAACGGCAGCAGCGTCAACGCCGTCAGCCCGAAGCTGTGAAACTGTGGCAACACGCCAAGACAAATATCCCGGTCCGTGATCTGCACATGCTCGATCGCCGCCTCCACGTTGCTGCGAAGGTTGCCGTGCGTGAGCATCACCCCCTTAGGCCGACCGCTCGTGCCCGACGTGTACAGGATCACCGCCAAGTCGTCCCGCCAGTTCAGCGGGGGCCAACGAAGCGGGGGCATGCCCGTGAAGTCCACCTGATCAACGTGCAGCAGGTTGATACCGGGCGGGATCGGGCTAGCTGCCTTGCCGCTCTCACCCTGCCCCCCCGCCGCCTGCGCCAGATACTCAAGCATCGGCCCAGCCGTGATGATCGTGTCGATGTCGCTGTCGTTGATGACGTACGTCAGTTCTTCGGGCGACAGCAAATAGTTCAGCGGCACCGCCACGCGCCGCGCCAGCCACGCCGCCATCAGCGCTATCGGAAACGCACCGCCCGTGGGCAGCAGAATCCCCACGTGCCGCGCCTGCGTCGCCGCGTCGATCTGCTCCGCCAGGAACATCGCCCCACCAAGCAGTTGGCTGTACGTGTACTTACCCCGGTCGTCCACCACCGCCACCCGCCCCGGTGCCCGGACCGCCCTACTAAGCAAAGGCCAAAGCATGCTGCTCATAGCCCATACATTATGGTCTCAGTCATACACTGCCAGCAACTACGCGTGACCCTCGCTCTTAACAGAATGGGTGCCACGCAGCACGCCGCAGGTCATAGATCCGCCTCAGGCGGGCTGCTGTGTGCGAAATGCAACCAGCCAGCGAAACCCAGCGAATTGACGAACCCCCATTGGTTAGAGGCTGGTTCTTAGACGTGGGTGCCACGGCCAGCGAACGCAGCGAGTCGGCCGTGCCGGATTAACACACATTCACAGCACCGTGTATCACCCGCCAAACGACGCTTCGGTTATGATCACCAAAAACACCACCCGCCCCACCTAACCGGGCCCAACCCATGAACACCCCAGATTCAAAAGCTTACACAACCAATCGCCCGCCACGAGCCGTCCGCCTCAGGCGGATCAGGGAGCGGTCCGCGTGGCACCGCCCCATGATCTTGAACCCAATCTGCGGATTAGTAGCTCTTGGCCTCCTCATCGCCGCAGGCTGCGCCGCAAACGACACCGCCGCACGCATGGACCGCATGCACATGGCCTACAAACACAGCGACTACCGCGAAGCCTACCAGCAAGCCCTAACCGTCATGCGATCCGGCAACGCCCAAGAAAAATACGAAGCCGCATACATGGCCGGCATGAGCGCCTACAAGCTCAACGAAACCAACATCGCCCTGCCCCACCTCACGCTCGCCGCCCAGAGCCAAGACCAAACCATGGCCGGCGACGCCATGACCGTACTAGGCGTCATCTACAGCGACCAGAACCGCTACGACCGTGCCGCCGCCGCGTTCCTCAAAGCCGCCGAACTATTAACAACTCCCCAAGAGCGAGCCAACGCATACCTCCACGCCGCCGCCGCCCAGCAGCGACTAGGCCTACGCGCCCAAGCCCAAACAAACTTCAGCCTCGCGCGAAGCCTCTCAACCGACACCCAATTCAGACAACGCGCCACTAACGAATCACAAGCCACCGGCTACACCCTCCAAGCCGGTGCCTACAACGACCCCGCCAACGCCCACCGCGCCGCCGACACGCTCGCCAACCAAACCCAACATCTAAACCTAGGAAAACCCCGCGTCATCCAAACCATCGATGGCTACGGCAAAGACCTCTACCTCATCCAGCTAGGCCGATTCTCCTCACTCGCCACCGCCTCCGCCGCGAAAGAACGGCTCCGCCCGACCACGGCGATGATCGTGCCGCTGGGGACGCACTGATATAGCAGCCGTAGGGCAGGTCATTTGACCTGCCTCTAACTGGAACATGCGTACGGGAAAAAGGCAGGTCCATGACCTGCCCTACGCCCCTACAGCTCAACCCAGCCGATCCGTTGAAACGTGGTAGTGAGGGTCTTCGGAGATGTTGACTTCCACGAATTCGCGGGCTTTGTCGAGCAGTTGGCGGCATTCCGCGCTGAGGTGACACAGGTGTAGCCGCTTGCCGGCGTTGTTGTAGCGTACCGCCAGTGTGTTAATGGCTTCGAGACCTGACTGGTCCAGGACGCGGGTGTAATAGAAGTCGATCACGACGTCGTCGGGGTCGTTGGCCGGGTCAAAGAGGTCTAGAAATCTCGTGACAGATGCGAAAAAAAGCGGGCCGTGCATCTGGTACATCTTGCTGCCGAACTCATTGAACTTCACATCGACGGCTAAGTACGTGGCCTGCTGCCATGCGAATACGATCGCCGCGATGATGACACCAATAAGAACGGCTAGCGCTAGGTTGTGGGCGAAGACCGTGACGCCGGTGACAACGATTATCACGATCAGGTCACTCCATGGGATCTTGCGGTACATGCGCAGGCTGGCCCAAGCAAAGGTGCCGACGACGACCATGAACATCACCCCGACCAGCGCCGCCATGGGGATGACCTCAATGATTGGCGACAGGAACATGATGAACACCAGCAAGAATAGGGCCGCGGCGATCCCCGACACCTGCCGCCGTCCGCCGGACTTCACGTTGATGAGGCTCTGGCCGATCATGGCGCACCCGCCCATGCCGCCGAACATCCCGGTGACGATGTTGGCCATGCCTTGACCAATGCACTCGCGGTTGCCCCGGCCGCGCGTCTCGGTAATTTCATCGATCAAACTCATGGTCATAAGCGACTCGATAAGACCCACAGCGGCGAGAATGAGCGAGTAGGGCAGGATAATGCGGAGCGTCTTAAAGCTCAGAAGCGTCCCCCAAGTCATCGGCGCGACGGGGAACTCAAACGCCGGGAAGCCACCACGAATTGACCCAGCCAGGTCGTAGACCGTGCGGGTCTCGAGCCCAAACACCGGCAGGAGGTATACCGAGACCAACGTGACCACCACGATGGCGACAAGCGTCGCCGGTAAAGCCCGGGTGAGCTTCGGCAGTAGCGCGATGATGACCATCGTTAGGGCGACAAGCGCAAGCATCACCGCGAGCATCTGGCCACCCATCCAGCGTGTTCCCTGCTCGATAAGGTTGCCATCGATATCCAAGACAGTGAAGGGCAGCTTGAAGCTGTCGAGCTGAGCCAAAAAGATCACAATGGCCAAGCCGTTAACAAAGCCTAGCATGACCGGATGCGGCACAAGACGGATGAGCTTGCCTAGCCGGGCAAGCCCCACGCCGATCTGAATCAGGCCCATCAGTACCACCGCCGGAAAGACGTACTCAACGCCGTGATCCTTTACAAGTACAACGATGACAACCGCCAGCGCACCGGTTGCCCCTGAGATCATGCCCGGGCGACCCCCGACCGCCGCTGTGATTAGTCCCACCATGAACGCGGCATAAAGCCCCGTCAGGGGTGACAACCCGGCAATAAGAGCGAACGCGATCGCCTCGGGCACAAGTGCCAATGCCACCGTCAAACCCGAGAGTAACTCGTCCTTAAGGCCGACCGTGTTTTTTTTAAAAAAATCTAACATAGAAATAACGGACCAACTCAGGAATACGATATGACCCCCAAGGTTATAAGCAAAAAACAACCTCGACTTAGCACCAAGGTTGCTTTCAGGGAAAAATAGTGAGAATTGGCTACGCCGCGACCGCCGCCGTAATCTTCTTCGCAGCGTCCGTCAGGTCCGTGCCGACCTGCATGGTGGTCAACCCGCCCTGCGCTTCTTTCAAGATCTCCCGCGCCGCCTCCACGTTTGTGCCTTCTAGGCGCACCACCAGCGGCACCTTGAAGCCGATCTGCTTCGCAGCGTTCACGATTGCTCGCGCGATGATGTCGCACTTCATGATGCCGCCGAAGATGTTCACCAGCACGCCCTTGACCTTCGCATCGCCCAAGATAATCCGGAACGCCTCCGTCACCGCCTCCTCCGTCGCCGAGCCGCCCACGTCTAAAAAGTTCGCCGGCTCAGCGCCGTGCAGCTTCACCAAGTCCATCGTCGCCATGGCCAACCCCGCGCCGTTCACCAGGCAGCCGATACTCCCGTCGAGCTTGATGTAAGACAGCCCGTGCTCACGGGCCTTGATCTCGCTGGCGTCTTCCTCCGCCGGATCCGCCAACGCCTGGATATCCGCGTGGCGATACAAAGCGTTGTCGTCGAAATTAATCTTCGCGTCGATCGCCAAAACGCGCCCGTCCGGGTTCTCCGCGTCAGGCGGCGTCACCACCAGCGGGTTGATCTCCGCCAAGCTGGCGTCCGTATCAATAAACAGCTTGCAAAGCTGGGTCATGATCTTCGCGGCTTGCGAGATCTGCTTGCCCTTAAAGCCCAGGCGGAAGGCGACTTTCCTAGCCTGATACCCCTGCAGCCCCACGGTCGGGCTGATCGGCTCACGCACAATCGCGTCGGGGTTGTCTTTCGCCACCTGCTCAATCTCAACGCCGCCCTCGCTGGAGGCGATCAGCACCGGGCAGTTGTTCGCACGGTCAACCGCCATGCCCAAGTAGTACTCCTTAGCGATGTCCACCCCCGCCGCCACCAGCAGCTTGTGCACGGGCACACCCTCGGGCCCGGTCTGGGGCGTAACCAGGGGCTTACTCAAAATCGTCTTGGCCACCTCGCCCGCCTCTTCTGCCGAGCGTACCAGCTTCACGCCACCGCCCTTGCCGCGACCCCCCGCGTGTACCTGCGCCTTCACCACCGCCACCGGCGCCCCCAACTCAACAAACGCCACCGCTGCTTTTTCGGGCGTGTCCACCACCGTCCCCGCAGGAACGGGCACACCGAACTGAGCTAACAAGTCACGGGCCTGGTATTCGTGGATTTTCATCTGCTTAGGTTCCTTGTATTTCTAGTTGAAAACCCGATGATATCGGCCCTTCCCCGCACTACCAAACCAGCACGCCACACTCAAATACTCAACCCGCTTGTTGAACCAATCCCCCACATGGCCGATAATTGATCTATGCCTACCCACCGGGCCATCCACCCCCTCCAGCCGGTCGCACTAGCCGGCCTGGCCGTAGCGCTGTCGCTCGGCGCGGCCGTGGACGGCTCAGCCGGGCCCGTCGTGGTCTGCGCGCGACCCTGCGAAAAGACGCAGACCGTCTCTGACCGCGAGTCGATCGCCACTTGGCTGTCGGTTTTAAGCCACGCCGCCCGCCGCGCCCACGGCCACAACCACGCCGCCGCACTGACACAACCCCAACCCCTCCCTGCCACCCCCACGCCCTCCAAACCAACCAGCCTCAGCAACACCGCACAACACCAACCCTCTCAACTCATCCCACCGCGACTGACCAACCTCCCCCCGCCCCAGGCTTGACCCCCCTTCCGAACCGGCCGCGCTGACACGTAACGTTTTCTAAAAACACCACCCAGCCGCGCCCACGACCGCTCATAATAAAAACGAACCAACGCGCCCGCCGCCCAACAACCGGCCGAGGCGCCAAACCACCGCACCGCACACACCAGAGGCAACCATGGTCATCACCTCACTGAGCAAAGGCTTCTCAAAAATATTCGGCTCGCGCAACGACCGGCTCGTCAAGGCATACGCCCAACGCGTCCGCGACATCAACGCGCTCGAGCCCCAAGCACGCGCCCTAACCGACGCACAACTCAAAGCCAAAACCGCCGAGTTCCAAAGCCGCGTCGCCGACGGCGAAAAAATACTCGCCATCATGCCCGAGGTGCTCGCCACCGCGCGCGAAGCCATGGACCGATCCGTCGGCATCCGCAACATCTTCAACCCCGAATACAACTTCGACCCCACCACACTCCCCGAACCCGCACAAGCCCTATACCACCAAGTCGAAGAAGAGATCGCCCAAAAAGTGATGGCTGAAGAACTGGGCTGCAACGACATGGTCCCCGGCTGGCAGCAGGTAGACATCCCCAACGAGCTATACGACGCGGTGCGCGCCCTCTACCCCAAGAGCAAGCCGCCCTTCCGTGCTCGGCCGTTCGACGTGCAACTTATCGGCGGCATGGTCCTGGGCGAGGGCAGGATCGCCGAGATGAAAACCGGCGAGGGTAAGACCATCGTCGCGCCCCTGGCGTGCTACGTCGCCTGTGTCGAGGGGCTCCAGTGCAACGTCGTCACCGTCAACGACTACCTCGTACAACGCGACCGCGACTGGGTCTTCCCCTTCTACTATCACCTGGGCCTAACCGTCGGCGCCATCCACCCCTACCACATGCAACCCCCCGAAGCCAAGCAGCAAGCCTACCACTGCAACGTCGTCTACGGCACCAACAGCGAGTTCGGCTTCGACTACCTCCGCGACAACATGAAGCTCTCCCCCGCAGAGCAGGTCCAGAAGCACCGCGACTTCTGCATTATCGACGAGGTGGACTCCATTCTCATCGACGAAGCGCGCACGCCGCTGATCATCTCCGGCCCCGCGCACGACGACGCGCCCCGCTACGGCCTGGGCGACACCATCGCCGCACACCTGATGCAGAAACAAAGGCAGTGGGACGCCGCGGATGCTCAAGTCCAGCAGAGCCTCATGAGAATCAAAGGCCTGGAGGGCGACATCCGAAACGCACGCGACAAGACCAAAACCCCCGCCATGCGCGAGGAAATGAAACGCCTCCAGGAACAACTGCCCGCCCTCGAAGCCGAACGCGACAAGCACACCCAGTACTACGAAGTCGAACGCGAACGCAAAGCCGCACACCTCACCCACCAGGGCATTGCCGAAGCCCAAAAAGAAGCAGGCATCGGCTCGTTCTACGTCGGCAACAACATGGACTTCCCCCACCTGCTCGAAAACGCACTGCGCGCCCACGTCATCTACAAACGCGACAAGGAATACGTCGTCCAAGGCGGCGAGGTCGTCATCGTCGACGAGTTCACCGGCCGGCTCATGATCGGCCGCCAGTGGTCCGACGGCCTGCACCAAGCCGTCGAAGCCAAAGAAAAAGTCAAGATCAAGCAAGAAACGCAGACCCTCGCCACCGTCACCATCCAGAACTTCTTCAAGCTCTACAAGCGGCTCGCCGGCATGACCGGCACGGCCATCACCGAAGCCACCGAGTTCAACGAGATCTACAGCCTGGACGTGGTGTGCATCCCCACCAACGTGCCCGTGGTGCGCCGCGACCGCGACGACCTAATTTTCTTGTCACAAAAAGACAAGTGGGAAGCCATCCTCGAAGAGGTCCGCCGTGTACACGCCGTGGGCCGCCCCGTCCTCGTGGGCACCACCAGCGTGGAAAACTCCGAGCTACTCTCACAACTGCTCGCCAAGAAACACGCCATCAAGCACGAAGTCCTAAACGCCAAGCAGCACGAACGCGAAGCCCACATCGTCGAACACGCCGGCCAAATCGGCGCCGTCATGATCGCCACCAACATGGCCGGACGCGGCACCGACATCAAGCTCGCTCAGATCGACCGCGCCACCATCGTCCGCCACTGGCAGCAGCACAACCTGCTACCCAAAGACGCCACACCCGACATGACAGACGACCAACTCGTCACACTGTCATACCGCCACCAATGGGCCTCAAGCCAAGGCCTAAAACTCAAGGACGTCGAAGACAAATCTGACGACGACATCAAGCTCGCCCTGCTGCGCCAGTGGGTCATCGATGAAACTTTTTACGAGCCGGCCAAAGCACAAAAAATGACCGCCGACCAGTGCATGGCCGCCATGGACCAGGTGCCCGAGTTCATGATCCACCGCCTCACCGTGCACACGCGTATCGAGGAGATGGGCGGCCTACACATCATCGGCACCGAGCGCCACGAAGCGCGACGCATCGACAACCAGCTCCGAGGCCGCGCCGGACGCCAAGGCGACAACGGCTCGTCACGATTCTTCATCTCGCTCGAAGACGACCTGATGAAAATGTTCGCCGGCAAGACCACCATGGCCGCGCTCTCCAAACTGGGCATGAAAGAGGGCGACGCCATCGAGCACCGATGGATCACCAAGAGCGTCGAACGCGCCCAGCGCAAGGTGGAGGAACGCAACTACGAAATACGAAAAAACCTCCTCGAATACGACGAGGTCATGGAGCACCAGCGCAACACCTTCTACGGCATCCGCCAGGAGGTGCTAGAGGGGCGAAACGTCCAGCAGTTGATTTTTGATTACATCGCCGACGCCGTCGACGACGCCACCGCCACCTACCTCGACCCCGACTACGTGCCCACCCAGATCGCCGAGTGGTGCCGCCAATCTTTGGACATCAGCGTCGAACCCGGCAAGCTCCGCGACGACGACCTAACCGAACTCCAGCGGCTGATCCGAAAAGAAGCACACGCCGAAATAAGCCAAATCATCGACGTCACACTCGGCGAGTACATGTCCCACGACCTGCCGCCCGACGAGTGGGACCTGCGTGGCCTAAGCCAGTGGGCCATGAGCCGATTCAGCGTCGACCTCAAGCAAAACCAGCTTCGACAGATGAACGTCAACGACGTCAAGCCCCTGCTCACCGAAACCGCACACGAGCAAATCGACCGCAAAGACCTATCCGGCGTGGCCCGCTTCATCGAGCCCCACTACGCGCAACGCCAACTCGCCGAGTGGGCGCGCAACAAGTTTGAGATCGAGCTAGCCCCCGAGGAACTCGCCGGCCTCGAAAACGAACAGACCGCCGACCACATCCTCAAAAAAGCTCGCGAAGCCTACCAGCTACGGGAGCTGACCTACCCCGTCCAGTTCATGCTCGAAATGGTCTTCCAAGCCGCCCAGCAAGACGGCCAGTGGGCAGCTCAACAACTCGTCGCCTGGGCCAAACAGCGCTACGAGATCGACTGGACCGTCGAACAGGTCGTCCAGATCCCACCCAGCGAACTGCAACAACAACTGCTCGACGCCGCCAAGCAATGGCTCCAAGGCGGCAAGCTCGAAGCATTGATAAACAAAGCCATCGCCGATCACGCCGACACCGCCGCCCTGGCCCAGTGGGCGACCGAACGCTTGGCTCAAAAAATCGAAGCCGATGAACTGGAGAACCTAGACGCCGACGCCCGGCGAGCGTTGCTCATCGAAAAAGGCCGAGCCCTCCTACGCGCCGAGCTGACCCAGCTCGAACGCTTCGTCCTGCTCCAAATCCTCGACGCAAGCTGGAAAGACCACCTCTACGCCATGGACCAACTCAAAGACTCCGTCGGCCTGCGCGGCTACGCCGAGCGCGACCCGCGCATCGAGTACAAACGCGAAGGCGCCAACCAGTTCACCCAGATGCGCCGCACCGTGCGCGACCGCGTGACGGACCTCATCTTCCGCGCCAAGCTCACCGCCAACGTCCAAGCCCGAAGCGTCTACAACGAACAAGAAGCAAGCCACGCCGACCCCGGCAACACCGTCCAACGTTCCGCCGCCGCCACCGCAACCGCCGGCTCCGAACAGCAACAAGCAGACCTCGACGCCGCCGAACAAGCCGGGGACGGCCAGTCCGCCCGGTACCAATCCCGCAAGCAGCGCCGTGCCGCAGCCGCAACCGCACCCGCCAAGAAACCCGGCCAACCCCAGCAAAGAAAACGCAAACGAAAGAGGCGATAAGCACACCCACCGCTCAAAAACCGCGTTGCACCTAGATACCGCCCGCCATTCGGTTATACTCCCCATACATCGAATCAACGTACCGCCAAGGGCTTAACACAGGTGTCGCCATGAACACAATCACACGCAGAAGCTTGGGCATCCTCGCCGGTCTAACCTTGGGGTGGTACGCGGCAGGCCTAACACCCGGCCTCAACCCAAGCATGGCCCAACACGACACACACCACGACGCCGCACCCACCCATGACGACCACGCCGGCCACGACCACGACGCACATCAACCCGCCCCAGCCCACGCCGATACAACACACGACGCCAACCACCACGAACCCATCGAGTCCGCGAGCTTACTCGTGCCAGGCCCAGGCCAAGTCGACTGGTACCGACCCGTCTTAGGCATCATCGCGGGCCTGTTCGTCGCGGCCATCGTGCTGGGCATCCCCGCCTTAAAGCTGCGAGGCCCCGAACCGCCCGACCCCGCAACAGCCCCAGCCCACGACAGCCACGCCCACTAAACACAGTCCTGTAATATCAAGGTTCCCTCTATACCTGGGTGATACTTGGGTGCCACGGCCAGCGCAGTCGGCCGTGCCGAATAACAACCGCGCCCCACGACTGTTCATAGATAAAAGAACGTGCCCGCCTTATCGGCGGCTGGTTCAACCAACAATTCCACGCGACCGCCGTACCGAACCAAAGCCCACTCCCCATACCCCCGATAACACCCATGTGAACCCGCCCAAACAAGACACCGTCGCTGCGCCTACCCCACAGGCCCAACCACCCGCGCCAACAGCCCCACCACCCTGGGACGACTCACCACTACCAAACAAAATCACACTGATCGTCCTGCTCGCCGCAGCGGGCGGTGTGCTCATCGGCACGCTCGACAGCTACTACACCGCAACCTCCCACTGGCCACTCTGGGCCGCGCTCGCCGCGTGGACAGGCGCCCTGGCCTGGCTGGGCCAACAGTGGGTCTGCCAACCCTTCCAACGCCTGCTTACACAGCTCAAACGCGTGAAAAACAAGAAGAACCCCTCAGCCATGAAATCCCTCCCGATCGACCGCACCGACGAGGTCGGCCAACTGGCCCACTGGGTGAACTGGCTGGCCAATCAGTACTACCAAGACACCAGCGAAGCCAAGCGCCTGCGCCGCAAGCTCGACCACAGCGTTGAAAAAGCCACACGCCAAGCCACACACGAGCTGCGAAAAATGGCCATGCACGACCCGCTCACGGGCCTGGGCAACCGCCGATTCCTCAAGGACAACCTCGAAACACTCACACGCTCAGCCTGGACCACCGGCACCGAACTGGCCTGCGTCGCCATCGACATGGACAACTTCAAAGCCGTCAACGACACACTCGGCCACGCCACCGGCGATAAGCTATTGATCTTCCTGGCCGATCTGATCCGCGGCAACAAGCGTCACGAGGACTACGGCGTGCGCCTCGGCGGCGACGAGTTCATCGTGATCATGCCCGGCTGCGACCGCGAACGGGCCGCGGCCTTCGGTGAGCAGGTCGTGTCTCTGTTCCGCCAATACGTGCGCACCACCCTCACACAAGATTGCCAAGCCTCCGTCTCCATCGGCATCGCCACCCTCCAAGAGGGCCACACCACCGGCAAGCAACTGCTACACGCCGCCGACCAACGCCTCTACACCGCCAAGGAAGCCGGCAAGGGCGTGGTGGTCTGCTCTTAGAGCGGTTTTGTGATTGATCGAAACCAACGCCGGCGAAGGTCACATCATTGAGCCAACCCGGCTTGCCCCGCATTGACTTGACCTACGCTCAAAGCGGATTGGACGACCCACCCGCTCACGTTAAGCCGTTTTTAAAGCCCGGTTGGCCGTCGAGGGGGGGGGCCACCAACCGGACGATACAATTGATACATTTGAGCATATAGTTTGTGTATAGTATTACACACGCCCACGCCTTAATGATGGTAAAAAAGGACCAATGATTCTCAAATATAGGAATCCGCATTAAAACATCTCTAAGCAGTGTTCCAACATATCGTCGTAACAAAAGGGGTTTGCCATGATTGAGTCGTTCATTAATCAATTGGTAAAAGAAGACCTCACGACCATCCAAGAGCTGGAAGAAATTACAGGCCGCAGCACATCGACGGTCTACCGGTGGATCAATAACGAAGGCTCCCTGGATTGCGTCGATTTCCACAACCTGCTCCGTTACATGAAAAACCCCGCCGCAACGCGGGGGTTGCTGGGCTTGATGACCGCGGAACTCCCAGTGGTGATCAGTTGGCTTGAGACACAAGAAGAAAAAGCGTTTTCTGACTCGTTGGATAGGAGTAACGCCGCCCGAGAAACTGTGGCGGCGACGGTCTTGGCCCTGGAGTGCGTGTCCATGCTCCTGACACAGCAACACACGACGCTAGAGGACGATCAGATCAATAGAGAAGAATATTCGCGCTTCATTGGGCTTATTGATGACGCGGTAGCGCACCTCGTCCAATCGAAGCAACAGCTAAAGATCTTGCTCACGGAAAGGACAAAAGCCAAACCGCTCGCTTCGCCACCGTAAGTTTTGCTCGAAGCCATCCCAAAACCCCTGAGGAAGTTGAATTGTGTGCCACTGGCTGCTTGCCAGCCGGTGCAAATGACGGAGGTTTACACCTGTCAGACCGTGGCCAGTGATCTACCGTTTAGGGTTTTGGGATGGCTTCGAGTACGGATTCGGATTAAATTCGAGTTGCTTAGAGAAATTAGGCTCTGTATTAATTGCAATTCATATAATTGAAGAAAAAAAAATATTACAAAATCTGTTTCTGGTAATATAATCCCTGCACATTGGCCCTATGCCGTTGTTGGCCGTGGTCGCATGAAAATTTTCGATTAAGGACCATGAAAATGCTAAGACTAGCGATCGCAGGAACAATTGCACTTCTATGTATCACACAGATTTCATCGGGTGTTACTCTAACCGTAGCCGGACGGACTTGGGAGGAGTTCAACGGCCACTGGTACTCACTTACTGATGAGCATGGGACTTGGGCTGAAAATGAAACAGCGGCTATCCAGGCCGGTGGTCACCTCGTAACGATCAACGACGACGCGGAAAACACCTTTGTTCTGAATTTTGCTGACGGCCTTACATCGCGAAACTTCGGAGGCGCAAATCAACGCATTGCATGGATCGGGCTCCGCAATGCAATCGGCTGGGCGTCCGGAGAACCCGTTACTTATTACCGAGGGATTGGGACTTCACCGGGCGGCGGACCGCATTGGTTTATCAACACCGCGAGCTATGTTTCAGCCGGCTCTACGCCCCACCCAGGGGACTGGGGAAACCATAATATTCACAACGATCTTTTTGATTACCAACTCCGTGGGGTCATCGAGCGAAACACCATCCCCACAGCCATCCCCGAACCCCTCACCGCCACACTAAGCCTGATTGCCGTGGGCGTCGTTGGAATTTGTGCGGTTGGCGCACGCCGCAATACACCCATTGACTTGTAAGCTGGGGACGTCACGACTCTGACCCCCTCCCTATCCCAAAAAAAAGTGTGGGCCCCTGTCCACCCCCCAATCACGTGCGCCCGTACAGATACTCTTGGAGGAACTTAATCTCCACTTCCTGGTTGTTCGTGTGGTAAGCGTTCAGGTCGCCGATGGAGATGATCCCGTGCAACTGCCGGTCTTGGCCCACCACCGGCAGGTGGCGGATACGCCGCGTCTTCATGACCGAACGGGCGTCGTCGACCGAAGTATCGGTCCCGCAGCAGGCGACCTCTTTGGTCATCACACTGCCGACCGTGACAGCCGTGGGGTCTTTCTGTTCAGCCACCACGCGACGCATCACATCACGCTCCGTGAATATCCCGTCGACCTTGCCCGCCTGGTCCGTCACGACCAGCGCCCCGATTTTGTGCTGGTTCATCAGCTTCGCCGCTTCGAGCACCGAGGCGTCGCGGCTAATCGAGAGAACCTCTTCCGACCCTTTATCCGCTAATAAGTCGCTGACGGTGGGCATAGCGCGGCTGTACCTGGAGACAATGCTCGGTTAGATCGATCCCTGACGGGCGCCCGTCACCATGTATATTATTCATATCCCCTGACGTAAAGCAAGATAACAGCACAACGACGCACCCCCCTCGCCTCGCGGGCCCCACGCCGCCCCACGCAATCGACACGCCCCCGCCCACGCACGACAATACCCCCATGCTCGCGATGGCTGTCATGCGTCTAATCCAACTGCCGCTGATCCTGGCCGTGGTCTTTGTGGTCACGTTCGCGCTGGCGTGGGTCGTGCCGGGCAACCCCCTGGAGAAGCCCGAGGGCCAACGCCCGCCCGTCGAAGTCCAGCAGGCCATGCTCAGGCAGTACAACCTCCACAGCCCATGGGCATTCGCAGCCGGATACCTCAAAGGCGCAGCCAAAGGCGACCTGGGCCCCAGCCTGCAATACCGCAACCACCGGGTGAATGACATCATCGCAAGCGGCCTACCCGTGAGCGTGCTGCTGGGCGCGGCGGCGTTGGGGCTGGCGTTGCTGCTGGGCGTGGGCGCGGGCGTCGTCGGGGCGCTGCGCAAGGGTTCCGTGCTGGACCAGGCCAGCCTGGGCTTGGCGCTGGTCGGTGTGAGCCTGCCCGCTTTTGTCACCGGGTCGATCCTGCTGGTGCTGTTCAGCGGCCTATTCAAGTGGCTGCCCGCAGGCGGGTGGGGCAGGCCGTCGCAGATCATCCTCCCCGCGCTGACACTCAGCGCCGCGCCCGCAGCCTACATCGCCCGGCTCATCCGCATGGGCCTCGAAGAGGTTATGCAAAGCGATTACATCCGCACCGCCCGCGCCAAGGGGCTGTCCGAACGCCGCGTTGTCCTGCGCCACGCGCTCAAAGTCGCCTTCCTGCCCGTACTCAGCTTCCTGGGCCCCGCGGCCGCGGCCGTCTTGACAGGCTCGTTCGTCGTTGAGCAGGTCTTCGCCATCCCCGGCATGGGCGAGCACTTCGTCAACGCTGTGCTCAACAAGGACCAATTCCTGATCCTCGGCGTGGTGCTGGTCTACGCGATGATGCTGATTGTGTTCAACTTGATCGTGGACCTGGCCTACGCGTGGGTCGACCCTCGCATTGAATTGGGGTAACCGCCGCCACACGCCCGCATCGCCGGTCAACCCAAACACGCCCAATGCCCCTCGCACGCCCGCTGACGGTCCTGTATCATCCCCCTCATGCGCCCGATTTTACTATTAGCAGCCAAACACCTAGACCTGTCCCAGCGGCTCGAAGAGGCCCTGACGCTCACCGTCGTGGGCATGTTGGTGGTCTTCACCGCTTTGTGCCTCACCGCCATCGCCATTGTCCTGTTAAAAAAACTGGTCGGCCAAGACGCCGCCACCAGCGCAAGAACCCCCTCGCGCACCGCCCCCGCGGAGGGTGACGGGATTGAAGACGCCCACCTGAAGGTGGTGCTCGCCGCCGCGGCCGCCACCGCCTTGGGGCGACAGGTACGGATCAACAAAATTACCCCGGCACACCCGCCAAGCCCTTAGGAGACGCTACCCACCAAGACCGCTACCCGGGGGTGTCTCGGTCTTTCACCCGCTATAACACTTTCACCAAGGGATCGACCATGAAGCTTCGGATCACCGTGCAAGGCGTGTCATACGACGTAGGCGTCGAGGTCTTAGACGACACCGCCGCACCACCAAGCGGCGCGCCAGCAGCCGCCGCCACACCCGCACCCACCGCCAGCCACGGCGCCCAAGTCACCAGCCCCATCGCCGGCAATGTGTTCGACATCCGCGTCAAGCCCGGCGACAGCGTCAAAGTCAACGACACACTGGTCGTCATCGAAGCCATGAAGATGGAGTCCAACATCGCCTCGACCCACGACGGTGTTATCAAAGAAATCTGCGTCAAAATCGGCGACAGCGTGACACACGACCAAGTCCTGGTGAAGTTCCGCTAACCCCGGCCCCCGGAAGTCCCCGACCCGGAAATATCAGGCTTGAACGCACGCCTTCAATGCAACACCCATGATCGAAGTCCTCGTTAACTACATCCTCTCCTCCGGCTTCGGACAGGTTACCGCCGGCAACACGCTGATGATCGTCATCGGCTTGCTGTTCATCTTCCTAGCCGTCAAAAAGGGCTTCGAGCCGCTGCTGCTCGTGCCGATCGGCTTCGGCATGATCGTGGGCAATATCCCCTACCCAGCAGATCAGCTATCCCTCAGCGTGTACGACGGCCCGCCAGACCCCGCTTACACCGATAAAGTACAACTGCCCGACACCGTCTTGCTGCGCACGCGCCAAGGCCAGTATGTCCGCCTGCCCGCAGAGGCTTTGTGCCCGCCCAGTTCGCTCGATTCATACAACGGCCAACCCGCGCTCCCCACCGCCATCGTCGACACCAGCCACCTATACGACCAGCCCATGGCCGTGCGCGCGGCAAAATTCGCCAAACCGGCCCCGGTGTACGAACCCCAAGACCCACAGGCGTTCCTGGAAAACCCACGCGCGCACCTAAAACAACTCAAACCAACCGCCACGCGCCCCGACCAGCTCCAACCCGGAGAAGTCGTGCTGCTACGCCTCAACCAGGGCAAACTCGCATTAGCAGACCTGCGCGGGCTAAAACCCACGGACACCCCGCCCGACACCGGCTGGCCCCTGGTAGTCTCCAAGCAACAGCTCAACCCGTGGAACGCTAGCGTCCTGTGGTTCCTCTACCGCGGCGTCAAGTGGGGCTTCTACCCAGCTTTGATCTTCCTGGGCATCGGCGCCATGACCGACTTCTCCAGCCTGCTTTCCAACCCCAAACTGTTCTTGTTAGGCGCCGCGGCGCAAGTGGGCATCTTCGGCGCCCTGATCATGGCGGTGCTGATGGGCTTCGAACTCAACGAGGCTGCCAGCATCGGCATTATCGGCGGCGCCGACGGGCCAACGGCCATCTTCGTCACCGCGCGACTCGCGCCCGAAATGCTCGGGGCGATCGCACTCGCCGCCTACTCATACATGGCCCTGGTGCCCGTCATACAGCCGCCCATTATGAAGCTGCTCACCACCCAAGCCGAGCGGCGCATCCGCATGAAACGCCCGCCCCAAGTCTCTAAAAACGTTAAGCTCATGTTCCCGCTCGTCGGGTTCCTGCTCACCTCTTTCATCGCGCCCGGCGGGTTGGCCCTGCTAGCCATGCTCTTCTTTGGCAATCTCCTCAAAGAATCACTCGTCACCGAACGCCTCGCCAAAACAGCGCGCACATCCATGATCGACGTCGTCACCATCCTGCTTGGCCTGACCGTCGGTGCCACCACCACCGCCAGCAACTTCCTCACGTGGGAAACCGTCGGCATATTCGTGCTGGGCGCCTTCGCGTTCTCGATCGCGACCGCGGGCGGCGTGCTGTTCGCCAAGATCATGAACCGCTTCACCGCCGACCCGCTCAACCCGCTCATCGGCGCCGCCGGCGTGTCAGCCGTCCCCATGGCAGCACGCGTCGTGCAAGTAGTCGCCACCAAGGAAGACCCACACAACCATCTGCTCGAACACGCCATGGGCCCCAACGTCGCCGGCGTCATCGGCTCCGCCGTTGCCGCGGGCGTGCTGCTAAGCAAACTCGCCACCGTGTCCTAGAACAACTTGCATCATTGGGTGCCACTGGTCCGCCTTAGGCGGACCCGCCAGTGCGAAACAAACACAATCTTCATACAGAACTTAAAGCACCCCACCCCCATGCTCCGTTTCGTATACAACCAACTCCCCTCCACCAACGACCAAGCCAAGCTGCTCATCGCCGACCACCCCAGCCAAACACTGCTCGTCACCGCCAACACGCAAACCGCCGGGCGCGGACGCTCCGGCCAAGCATGGCAATCACCCCACGGCGGCGCGTGGTTCAGCATCGCCCACCCCACCAAGCTCGAACCTAGCCGATACGCACCCGCCTCCGTGCTCGCCGGGTGGACAGTCCTACAAACAATCCAACAAACCACAGACCGCGGCCTGCCCCTAACCCTCAAGTGGCCCAACGATGTGCTCGCCGACAACCAAAAAATCGCGGGCGTGCTCTGCGAAATGGCCCTGCCACCCGCCCCGCCGAGCAGCACCCCGCCCACGCTGATCATCGGCGTGGGCATCAACGCCAACTTCGCCCCCGACCAGCTCGGCCACGACCTGCGAACACCCGCCACCACCCTCCAGCACCACACCGGCCGTACCACCGACCTGCCCACACTCATCACGCAATGCGCCGAACAAATCCAACAACACATATCACAACTAGAACAACAAGGCTTCACCGAAGAAATACGCCTCGCCATCGAGCCCCACCTCGCCTGGCTAAACAAACCCATCGCGCTGCGCCAAGGCCAAACCACCATCACCGGCACCTGCCAAGGCCTAGACGACCACGCCCGCTTGCTACTAAAAAAAGACAACCGCCTCACCGCCTACGACGCTGGCCAAGTCGAACAAATCACCGAGGCAGCAGTATGAGTTGAAACACGAAACGCGTCATCACGCCCATGAATCCCGGACAGCAGACCGTGTGACGAGTTCTACTTTATTTTACTCACCATATTTTTTTTGTTGTTCTTGTATAGGGTGGATATCGCATGATGCTATCGAAGATTGAGATGTGAAATTGAATGCTAAATAAGCAAATACACAAGACAAAACGACACCAATAACCGCAAAAGAATAAAAAATTCTAGTAGCCCATGCAAAATATCCCCTAGTCTGAACATTCTTGGGTAGCTGAGCCCAGCGTCTATAATACAAGAAGCCGCACCGCCAATAATTGTCCGAGTTGTCGTTGTTATTAAGTGTTAATTCATTAGGTTCTGGTTCGTCATTCTGAGTACGAAGGCCTACAAGCCTTTCTAAGGCTTCTCGCCTGCGAATTGTTTCATGAAAATGCTCATAAATACGCTTTACCATAAAAAAAAACATGATTGATACAAAAGTAATTAAGCAACTAAGAAATATCAGTACTACATAATGTGTGAACCCGGTTGCCTCAAAAGCACCGGCACCTATTAATCCTATCAGAGCTATTACGATTCCAGAATTAAAATTGATCCGTGACTGAAGCATCGTGCGATAGTGATGCTCATCAGCGATGACAAGTTTGTAGATTTCAAGCTGTTCGCTGTGCTCGTTTGACTCTTTTGTCATGCCGACATCCTCAATATCAAATATAATTTTTTGAAATAAAGATTTTTTTATTTAAATGATCTGCTAAAAGATAACTGCACATCCGATAGTTCTACTTTTATACCGCTTGGCTATCCGCTCCATCGCGCCACCCGCCCATGCGCTCACCCCCACGCCGCGAAAACACCACCAGCATCGCCACCCCAGCCGCCACCATCACCACGCTCAGCCACTGCCCACGCGTCAACCCCAACCATTGGAAACCAAGGTGCGAGTCCGGCTCGCGGTAAAACTCACCCACAATCCGAAGCACCCCGTAACACAAGCACGCCAACCCCGACACCACGCCCGGCTTCCTGGGCCGAGCCCACGCCACCGCCAAGATTACAAACAGCAGCAACCCCTCCAGCAACCCCTGATAAAGCTGCGACGGGTGGCGAGGCGTCAGCAGCGGCTCCACCACGCGGATCACCGCCTCGTTGTTCCGCTGAATCAGATCGATAATCGCCGGCAGCGGGTACGCCCCGTCCTCCGCCATCGCCGCGCGTGCCGACGGGATCGCGTCGAGCTTCGCCACAAGCTCGGTTAGCCGCTCGTAGCTCCACGTGTACATCTCCTGCGGGAACCGCACCGCCCACGGCAGGTCCGCCCCCGCCGCTCGCCCGTACAACTCGCCGTTAATAAAGTTCGCCATCCGCCCCAGGAACAACCCAGGCCCCGCCGTGAACGCCATCAGGTCCACCGTGTGCAAAAACCGCCCGCCGCTGCCGCTACCACCGCTCCGCCGCGCGAACCAGTAGCAACCCAGCACCGCCCCGATAATCCCCCCGTGGCTAGCCATGCCCCCGTGGTTGATCGCGAGCAACTCCCAAAAAGGCGCGCTGCCGCTGAACGTCCAGATCGTCTCGGGCCGGTAGAACAACGCGTACCCCAACCGCCCGCCTACGACGATCCCCACCGCCACCGCCACCACAAAATCGCCCACCCGCTTAAGCTCAATCCAAGACCCGCCACCACGCACCACACGCCGGATCAGCCAATACGCCACCAAAAACCCCAGCAGATACGACAGCCCATACCAGCGCAGGCCAATATCACCCACCCGGAACACAAACGGATCAACCCTGTGAAGATAAACCGCCAGCATAATGCGTTGCCCCAACCCCGTAGGTCCGGGCCCGCCCGGACACATCGACTACAGACAAGGGTTAAAGCTTATCAAGAATGCGTAGATTGGGTGCCGCTAGCGAAGAATAGGAATCTATTACTCGGGACGATCACTTCTCGTAATAGTCGTGTGAAGGCCTGCCCGCGAGGATTTGTTCCTTCCCCCAATTGACAACACCGCGGAACTGATCCGAAGCGATGAACGCGTCGAACGCAGCACGGTCGTTCCAGTCTGAGATAATCAAATACCGCTGCGGCTCGTGGATGTCTTTAAATAGCCGCGACACGCTGTGCCCTTCGCTGCGGTCCATCACCTTGAGCACCGACTCGAACACGCCCTCGAACGCCTGTTCCTTCCCCGGCAACACCATGTAATTCATTCCAACAGTGATCACAACGAAGTTCTCCTGTAGGCAGCATTTAAACCAACATCATAAACCAATTCTCGCAGACAGGCTCCCTCTTGAATATCAACAAGCCGGGTGTCACACAGCAACCCGTCAGGGTGCTGTGTGAGATCTCCCGCAACACACATCAGCCTGCGGCGTGATGTGTGGCACCCGGCTCGCATCACACCTCAGCCAATGCAGGCATCCCCAAACCCACCGCCAACCACGCCGAACAGCAGCAGGCTACACCCCACCAAGATCAAACGGGCAACGATTTGTAGGGTGGGTTGAGCAAAGCGAAACCCACCACGCACGGTCAATATTGGGCTTGTCGAGATGGGTTTCGTCCCTCAACCCGCCCTACCTTGTTGATCTGGGATTCGAGGTATTTAAGAAATTCAACTGCCTGTTTGGCAAAGTGACCAATAAACTTTGAATCGATTTCAACGGTAACACCTTGCGAGATAGATAGCTCATCACATTGCTCTATGAACTTGAATAGGGAATTGTTCCCGTCCGGCCTAAGCTTCCCACTATTATGCACTAAACAATTGCGAAGCTTGTTTACGCCAGTGAGGAAGGACCATTGAGAGTTAACAGGTTCGAATTCAATCCCTACAACTTTGTCAAGAAACAACTTGGCCCTGCAGATCCCATTATTCTTGAGATCTTTCAAACTGAGTGAGAGATTTCGGATGTCTTTAAGCAGGTCACACAGATTGTTTAGGCCTGACTCCAATAAATTGTAGAGTGCGAGCACCATGCTTATGCGGAGGATATTCGGGTAGTGAAACCCGTTTAGATGAAATTCTAAACTCCAAGAATCCAAAATATCGTCTTCTGCGGATGGATTTGAGTTGATTTGTTTCTGAACAATTTGTCCTATTTTGGTGTCTTCTTCGTGGAAGAAAACCTCGACACGCTGCATGTAATTAAGTGCATCCTCGATCCCTCGCCTGATATCGGATAGACAACAGAAAACTTCAAATTTCTTATTGTTGTGGTCTTCTTCAGACATCTGGCCTTCCAAGTAGCCGGGGTGCCACGGCCAGCGAGCGTAGCGAGTCGGCCGTGCCGTACCACAACCTACCTCCACCTTCACCCGGTCGCACACATCAGTCTGCGGCCTGATCTGCGGCACCCAATAATTTACGACGAAAAATACCACCTGGCGAGCGCAACGCCTCGGCTATGCCACCGTCACCTACCGCCGCGCCGCCCGCGGCCTTTGTTTTTCTGGGGCTGGCCCTTCATCGTGTTCTGATGAGCCTTATTCCCGCCGCGGGGTTGGCTGAACTTCTTAGACTTGGGATTTGAATTGGGATTGGGGTTCGTCTTGGCCTTGAGATTTGGCTTGGGCTTGGGTTGGTCCTGGGGCGTGTTGTTTTTAATAATCGCAAGCTCCATCACCCTCGCCGCCGGGTTGATCGCCGCGATGCGCACCGTGAACCGGTTGCTGATCGAGATCGTCTTGCCCGACCGCTGAGCCACCATCGCCCCGGTGTCGCGGTTGAACCGCCACCGGTCGCCCTGGCGAGAGCTGGGTAGATCGCTTACGGAGATAAAACCCTCCACCAAATACTTGTCCAGGCGAACGTACACGCCCGTGCTCGCCACGCCGGTCACCGTCCCCTCAAAGTCTTCGCCCAAGTGGTTGCTCAACAACTCCAGCACCAGGAACGTGCGCAAGTCGCGCTCTGCTGATTCGGCGTTGCGCTCCGTGGTCGAGCAGTGGCGCCCGGCTTTGATCAGCGTCTGCTCGTCGGGACAACGCGGGTCGTCCTTGAGCTTCTCGCCGATCCGCTGGCCCGACTTGCCGCCCCCGGAAGTGCTCCCCGGCGCTGCGGTCTTCAGCTCCAAATACGCACCGAGCGCGCGGTGGACGATCAAGTCCGGGTACCGCCGGATGGGGCTGGTGAAGTGGGTGTAGTGCGTGCTGGCCAACGCGAAGTGCCCGATCGGCGACGGCGCGTACTCTGCTTTGCTAAGGGTCTTGAGCACAGCCATGTGCACCGCCCACTGCGCCGGCTTGCCGCGCACGGCGTCCAACAAATTCTGCAACTCCGTGCGTGTGGGCTTCTCGGGGATGTTGTACCCCGCCACACGCGCGTAGCGACGCAGGTCGCCCAGGTTCCCCGCGTCCGGGTCGGGGTGCACGCGCCGGATCATGGGCACGTTCAGGCTGTCGAACAGCCGGGCCACCGCCTCGTTCGCCTCGACCATGAACATCTCGATGATCTTGTGGGTAAACGCCTCGTCTTCGGGCACCGCGTCGATCACGTACCCCGCGTCGTCGTACACCAGCTCCACGTCCGGCAGAGCCAGCACGATCATGCCGCTGGCCAGCCGCCGCTTGCGCAGCAGCTTGGCTAGTTCGTCCATGAGCTTGACCATGTCGATCAAACCCGACGGGTACTTCGCGGTCCCCGCGGTGTGCTTGCGCGCCTCGCGCAGGTCGCCGTCGATCAGGGCCTGGGCTTCCAAGTACGTCAGCCGCTTGGCCGAGCGGATCACCGTGCGCGCGAACCGCTGCGAGATCACATGCCCCTTGGCGTCATAACGAATAAACGCCGACTCACAAAAACGGTTCACCCCCTCTTGCAGCGAACACACTCCGTTGCTCAACAGTTCCGGCAGCATGGGCACCACCTTGCGCGGCAGGTAGGCGCTGTTGCCGCGTTGGTAGGCTTCCTGGTCAAGCTCGGTGCCGCTGGTGACAAAGTGCGACACGTCGGCGATGTGCACGCCCAACTCGTAAGCCGCGCCGTCCTTCTCCACGTCAGCGTCTAGCTTGTCGATGTTGATCGCGTCGTCGTAGTCCTTGGCGTCGGGCGGGTCGATGGTGCAGATGAGTTTGTTTGTCAGGTCTTCGCGTTCCGGCGGGATGGCTTGGGCGTCGAACCCGCGCGCGGCGATGCGCGCGTCTTCGAGCACCTGGGCAGGGAACGCGTCGACCAGCCCGTACGTGTGCATGACCGCTTGGGTCTCCACGTCCGGCAGCCCCGACTCGCCCAGCACCTTGATAATCACGCCCTCGCCGGGTTGGTCGTCTTCGGGGTACTCGATTAGCTCGATCAGCACCTTGTCGCCTTCGCGCGCGTTTTTGGCGTGCGCGTCGCGGATGATGACGGGGTCGCGGATCACGCCCCCGTCCACTTTCGCGATCCACAACTGCCCCCGCTTAGACAGGTTGCCCACGTAGTGCTTGTCCGCACGCTGGATGATCTCAACGACCTGCCCGATGTAGGGCGACTTCCCACTCTTGCCTCGCCCCCGTGGGCCGCGACTTTCTTTGATGACGCGCGCTCGCACGTGGTCGCCGGTCATGGCCCCCTCGGTGCGGCCCGCGGGCACGAACAAATCCCCGTGTTCCGTGGGCGAGTCGGGCACGATGAACCCGAACCCCCGCTTGTGCACGTGGATCTTGCCGATCATCTCGTTACCCAACGGCGGTAGCGCCGCTTGCTCGGGCCCGGCGTACAGCACTTGGTGCGGGTCGACCATGGCCTCGGCGGCGTCCCACGACTGGTCCAAGTCGCTGTCGGCGACGGCCCGGTCAGGATCAGCCTTATTGGGGGTGGGTCGGTCTGGTGATTTTTCTTGTCGTTTGGAAGGTCGGCGAGGCATATGAAGTTCTGCTATGTTGATACCCTAAAGTACGAGGCCTGCGGGCTAGATGAGCCGCTCGCCTCGTCTTATTTACCGACGCGTGCACACGCAGCGCCCGTCGGCTGGGTCGTTTAGGTTGTGATTGTATCCGTTAACCGGAGGACAGGTTTTGGCTAGCACTGCAGATATCATAGACGCCGCCACCAAGTTAGGCCACCTCATCGCCGAACACGCCGCAGCCGTCAAGTACGCAGGCGTTGTTAAGACGCTCAACGAAGACATCGACGCCCAGCGTGTGCTCACCGATTACCAACGTCACCTCGTCAAGCTCAGCGAGAAAGAATCGCAGGGTCAGCCCATTGAAGTGGACGACAAGCGTCGCCTCGAAGAGCTGCACGGCAAGATCACCAGCACACCCGTCTTGCGCGACCTGCAGATGAGCCAGATGGACTACCTCGACCTGATGCGCAAGGTGAACAACGCCATCACAGGCCAAACCGATCAACCCCCCGCCGACCCCGGCGCCTTGGGCGACATGCCGCCCGGGATGGACCCATAAAGCCAATCTAGGCTGCTTTTTAACCGCGCTGGCATAAAATCCCTCTCTCACGGGTTATCTCTCCACGGACAATTTAATAGCCCGGCCTGTGGCTCGCTCGTGTTGTGCTGTTAAAGCACGATTAAGCGGCCACAAGCCCATAACTTAAAAGGAGAAACAGACATGACAGACAAAAACACCCTGGAATTCACCGACGCGAACTTTGACGAAGAAGTGCTCCAGTCCAAGCAGCCGGTGCTGGTCGATATTTGGGCCACCTGGTGCCAGCCGTGCCGGGCGATCGCCCCGACAATCAGCGAGCTGGCCCAGGACTACGCCGGGCGCGTCAAGGTCGGCAAGCTCGACGCCGACGCCAACCAGCAGACCACCCAGCAACTGGGCGTCAGCTCGATCCCGACCATCCTGCTCTATAAAGATGGCCAGGTGATCCAGAAATTTGTTGGTGTCACGCCCAAGCAGACGCTGGCCGCCGAGCTTGATAAAGCGGCTGCGTGAATCGCTGAACAACGCTCTGTCGTATACCGCCAAGCCGCTTGTTCACAGCGGCGGCGGTATCATTTTGCGGATTGTCTACTAAATCCAACACCGAAAGGTGCCACCATGATCACCGTACGCAAAAGCAAAGATCGGGGTCACGTCGACCACGGCTGGCTCGACGCGCGTCACACGTTTTCGTTCGGCGCTTACCACGACCCAGCCCACATGCACTTCCGCAGCCTGCGCGTGATGAACGAAGACCGCGTCCAACCCGGCCAAGGCTTCGGCACACACCCCCACCGCGACATGGAGATCCTCACATACGTGTTGTCGGGCGAGTTATCGCACAAGGACAGCATGGGCCACAGCCGGGCGATCAAACCCGGCGAGGTCCAGTGCATGACCGCCGGCACGGGCATCACCCACAGCGAGTTCAACGCTTCGCAAACCGAGCCGGTGCATCTTTATCAGGTCTGGATCATCCCCGAGCGCAGGGGGCTCACGCCAGCTTACGATCAGAAGTCTGTCTCGATCGCCGACGAACCGAACACGCTCAAGCTCATCGCGTCGCGGCCGGGTGAGGGCGGGTTGTTGACGATCAACCAAGACGCAAAGGTCTACGCAGCGGCCCTTGAGCCGGGCGCACAGATCAACCACGCCCTCGCACCCGAACGCCACGCGTGGCTGCAGGTGGTGCGCGGTGAACTGACACTTAACGGCGTGACGCTACAAGAAGGCGACGGCGCGGCGATCAGCCAAGAGCTGTCGCTACAGATCGCGTCCGACCAAGGCGGCGAGTTGCTGCTGTTCGATCTGGCGTGAATAAGGCAGTAAACCTCACGTGGGCGCCGCTGGCAGCTGAACATTAACCAAGCATCGCCACCCCAACCACTCCCGTCGCCAGCGCGATCAGCCCCACCGTGCAGCCGCTGGAGCCCGACGTGGTGAACATGTCGGGCGACTGTTGGCGGAGCATCTGCTCGTGCTCTTCAACGATGGTCTTGGCTTCTTTGAGGTCGACGCGCGCGTGCTCGCGGATTAGCTTGATCGCGGCGATCTTGCGGCCGGCGAAGATCTCGGCTTCGATCTGTTCCCATTGTTCGTCGGTGAGTTGGTCGGGCATGGGGTTGTCCTGTGTCTGAGTGACGGCTGACGTGTGGCGTTTGCCCTCATGACGAGCCGTCCGCCTGAGGCGGATAAGGGAGCGGTCATCTTGTGTGTCATACAAATTTTGTGTCTGTTCAACATCAGCATCCGACAGCGAAGAGACCGCTCCCTCACGGTCGCGGCTCGTGCGAATAATTATTGTTTACCCGCTGTCTTTGAGTTCGTTGGTTAAGCCGTTGACGACTTTTTTGGCGTCGCCGAAGAGCATGCCGCAGTTGGGTGCGTAGTAGAGCTCGTTGTCGACGCCCGCGAAGCCGGGGTTTAGGCTGCGCTTGACCACGAACACGGTGCGTGCTTTGTCCACGTCGAGGATGGGCATGCCGTAGATTGGGCTGTCCTTGGCGTGGCGGGCGGCGGGGTTGGTCACGTCGTTGGCGCCGATGACCAGGGCCACGTCGGTCTGATCAAACTGTGGGTTGATGGCGTCGAGGTCGCAGAGCTGCTCGTAGGGGACGCTAGCCTCGGCTAAGAGGACGTTCATGTGTCCGGGCATGCGTCCTGCGACGGGGTGGATGGCGTATTTGACGGTAATGCCGCGGGCTTCGAGGACGTCGGCCAATTCCTTAACGCTGTGCTGGGCCTGGGCGACGGCCATGCCGTAGCCGGGCACGACGACGACCTGTCGCGCCGCTTCGAGGACGATGGCAGCGTCTTCGAGGCTGAACTCCCGCACGATGCCTTTGGCTGGGCCGCTGGTTGCTTTGCCCGTGGGCGCCGCGCCCACACCTCCGAACAATACATTGGCCAGCGACCGGTTCATGGCTTTGCACATGATCTGCGTCAGGATGATTCCCGACGCGCCGACGAGGGCGCCGGTGATGATCAGGGCCATGTTCGATAGCACAAACCCGGCCATGGCCGCGGCTAGGCCGGAGTAGCTATTGAGTAGTGAGATGACCACGGGCATGTCCGCCCCGCCGATTGGGATGACCAGCAGCACACCCAACACCAAGGCCAACACCACCACAAACCCGAGCAGCGCCTCTTGCTTGGGGTTGGCCACGAGCATGCCGACCATCACGACGCAGGCTAGCAGCATCAGCGCGTTGACGATTTTCTGCATGGGGAAGAGGATCGGGCTGCCGGTGACAATGCCCTGCAGCTTGGAGAACGCCACGAGGCTGCCCGTGAACGTGACGCCCCCGATCAACACCGCCAGCCCGGCCGCGGTGAGGATGTGCGACTCGATCAGTGTCGGGTCCGTTTGGCGCAGGTAATCGGCGCACGCGATCAGCAGCGACGCGATCCCCCCGAACCCGTTGAGCAAAGCCACCATCTGCGGCATGCCCGTCATCTGGACACTGAGCCCCAGCCCCAGCCCGGCCGCCGTGCCGATGCCCGCAGCCACAAAGACCCACAACAGGCTGGCGGTGAAGTCCTGGCCGGGTTCGGCGTGCAGGTTGACCAACAGCAGCGTCGCCCCGGCGGCCAACACCATCCCCAACGCCGAGACAATGTTCCCCTTCGGCGCGGACTTGATCGTGCTTAGCATCTTCAAGCCGACGATGAACAGCACCGCGGCGAGCAGGTACGCATACCCCACCAGGCCATAAGCGTCACTATTCAAAACGAACGGGACCATCAAAACCGTGTACCTTCCGGGCTGCCCGGCGTCTAGCGCCTTGGGCCCTTCTCTTTGAACATCCGGAGCATGCGCTGCGTCACCACGTACCCCCCCACTACGTTGATCATCGCAAAAATCACCGCCAGCAGGCCCAGCCCCACGCTGACGCTGCCCAGCGACGGGCCGTATGAACAGATCAACGCCCCGATGATCGTGATCCCACTGATCGCGTTCGACCCGCTCATCAGCGGCGTGTGCAGCGTCGAGGGCACCTTGTTGATCACCTCGAACCCCACAAAGACCGCCAACACAAACACGGTCAACGGCACAAGCAGCGGCAGCGATTCCATAAGCTAAGCCCAACCTTTCATCTACCCGCTCACAGCCCCCAGCACCAGGGTGTGAACCACGTTGCCCTGGTGCGTGATCAGGACGGCTTTTTGAATCTCGTCTTCCAGGTCCAGCTTCAGCCAACCCTCGCCCGGCAGGATCTCTTTAAGAAACGCGAACACGTTGTTCGCTAGCAACTGCGAGCTGTGCACGGGCACGCGGGCCGGTAGGTTGGCAGAGCCTTCGATCACCACGCCGGAATCGGTGGTGTAGCGTTCGCCCGGCTTTGTGGCGGCGCAGTTGCCCCGCCCGGCGGCGGCGTCCGCGGCGATGTCCACGATCACGGAGCCGGGCTTCATCTGGTTCACCACGTCTTGGGGGATCAAAAGCGGCGGCTCCTTGCCGAACACCGCGGCGGTGGCGATCACCACGTCTGCGGCGGACACGTGCTTGGCCATCAGCTCGACCTGTCGCTTGCGGTCTTCTTCGGACTGCTGCTTGGCGTAGCCGCCTGTGGTCTGCGCGTCGGGCCGGGTGGTGGGCAACTCGATAAACCGCCCGCCGACGCTGAGCACCTGCTCACGCACGACGGGTCGCACGTCGTACGCCTCGACCACCGCGCCCAATCGCTTGGCCGTTGCAATCGCTTGCAAGCCCGCCACACCCGCGCCAAGGACGAACACCCGCGCCGGGGCGATCGTGCCAGCGGCGGTGATCATCATGGGGAACATCTTCGGGCATGCCTCGGCTCCAAGCACGGCGGACACGTACCCCGACACGTTCGCCTGTGAGCTGAGCACGTCCATGGGCTGGGCGCGTGTGATGCGCGGCATGAACTCCAACGAAAATGACGTCACCTTCCGCTGGGCTAGCGCCTTAACAATCTGCGGGTTTTTTAGCGGCGCCAGCATGCCCACCAGCACGCAGCCCTCGGGCATCGCGGCCGCTTGGTCGGGCGTGGGCGGGTGGATGGCCACGACGACCTCGCCCTGGCTCCACGCCGAATCCGCTTCGCGCAAGATCGACGCGCCGGCCTGCTCGTAGTCGCTGTCGCTGTGATGCGCCCCGACACCGGCGCCCGACTCGACGAGCACCGTCACGCCCAAGCCGGTGAGCTTCTTAATCACCGCGGGCACAACGGGAACCCGTGTTTCCCCCTGCCGACTTTGTTTAGGGACGGCTATTTTCATAACTCATGCCCCCCGGTAGAACTACCGAAAAACATTACCCTAAATTACCTTGGGTGTCACCTGCACAACACTGGGGAACCTCCCCCTCACACGCTAAGATGCTTGCCCATGCCCACCCTAAAGCTCCGCACAACACAACGCAGCGAGATGGTCGACCTGACCGAACAGGTTCAGCGGAAAGTCTCCGAAGCCGGCATCAGCCGGGGGCAGGCGGTGGTGTATGTGCCGCACACCACCGCGGGCGTCACGATCAATGAGTGCGCCGACCCCGACGTGGTTCACGACTTCCTCAAACAACTCGATGTCATGGTCCCTTGGGAGCAGCCCTTCTACCGACACGCGGAGGGCAACAGCGCCGCGCACGTCAAAGCCTCGATGGTCGGCTCGTCGGTCACCGTCTTGATCCACAACGGCTTGCTGCAACTGGGCCGGTGGCAGGGCATCTGGTTCTGTGAGTTTGATGGGCCCAGACGGCGCGAGATTTACTTACGCACTTGGTCTGAGAATTCCAAGAAACGATAGCGCAATCACACCAACAATTAGGCAATATTCCCTAAGCTAACACGGCAAGCCGGGGCTTCTGATCACAGAGACTGAGCAGATGTGTTCATTCCTAGTTCCTGCTTGGACATGGATTGCGCAATAAAAAACCCCGCTGCCGCCTAAGCGACAACGGGGCGGAGGGGAGAAAGCTTTTTTAACCATCAGCACAATCGGCAACTGTCCGCTGATGACACTATATTTTTATCCCACTTCAATCAAAAAATCAATGCCGTAAACTTCCTATTTTAACATTTTTTGTGTACGCCGGCGTCTAAAAACCCGTTAAAATTCATATAAACATTTTTGTTTAAATGTTTTATAGTCATTCGCGACCTCTCGCGTCAATGGCGTAATTTTCAGGCATAAATCCCAGTCTGACACTCATTGAGTGAATATCCGACATACTTCCGCGAAAAACAGATGGAGTCGCCTCATTGTATGACACGTATAAGTGCATTACCAAAAAGATATAACGCAAAAAATTACCATGCACGCCACCAAACAATGATGCTTACAAAAAGCCACTGGGCCGAGACTCGTCATACTTCGCTAAGTTTCCTAGGTTATCGGTCAGCGGGTGATCAATCGGCTGCAAACCCACTTTAGATCTATTCTTAGTTTCATTCTAAGAAGCAGAGTATTGGTGGATTTTTACTCTTTTCGCACGGCTTAAGAAACAAGTTATCCACAATTTTTCGTGAACAACCCGGTGCACGCCCCCCGATCACGCTTAGCGAACGCTTCTCATGTCAGGCTGGGCCGGGCGTGGGTGTATCCGGCCGCGGCTTCATACAGCCGAGCGATCCGCAGCAGCTTTGCCTCCTCGAACAGCGGCCCTAAGAATTGCACGCCCACGGGCAGCCCGCCCCCGTCGGTATGGCTAAGCCCATCGGGTGAAGCAAACCCGCCAAGCAGGCTGATCCCGGGGATCCCCGCCATGTTCGCGTTGACCGTGTAGACATCGTTGAGGTACATCGCCAGCGGGCTGTCGGTCTTCTCGCCGAATCTGAACGCGGGCCCCGGCGTGGTCGGGCAGAGAATCGCGTCGCACGACTCAAAAGCGGCGTCAAAGTCTTGCTTGATCAACCGCCGCACTTTTAACGCGCGCACGTAGTAAGCGTCGTAATACCCGCTGGACAACGCGTAGGTGCCCAGCATGATCCGCCGCTGTACCTCTTCGCCGAACCCCTCCGCACGCGACCGGCTGTACAGGCTTATCAGGTCCGTGCTCTCGGGGCTGCGGCGCCCGTAGCGCACGCCGTCGTACCTGGCCAGGTTGCTCGACGCCTCAGCCGGGGCGACGAGGTAGTACGTTGAAATGCCGTACTCCGTGTGGGGCAGATCAACGTCCACGATCCGCGCGCCCGCGTCGCGGTAAACCGCTACCGCTTGGTCGATCGCCCGCTTCACAGCCGGGTGGTTCGCGTCGGACAAATATTGCTTGGCGATACCGATGCGCAAGCCCTGGGGCGGTGAGTCGAGTTGTTCGGTGTAATCCGGCACGGGCACGCCGGCGCTGGTGGAGTCTTTGGGGTCTTGGCCGCTGATGACTTGGAGCATGAGCGCCGCGTCGGCCACGGTGTGCGTCAGCGGCCCGATCTGGTCGAGGCTGCTGGCGAACGCGACCAGCCCGTACCGGCTGACACGCCCGTAAGTCGGCTTCAACCCGACGACGCCGCACAGCGCTGCCGGCTGACGGATCGACCCGCCCGTGTCCGACCCGATCGACCCGGCGCACAGGTCCGCCGCGATCGCTGCGGCCGCACCGCCCGACGACCCGCCGGGCACACGCTGTGTATCCCAAGGGTTGCGCGCCGGGCCGAACGCCGAGTTCTCCGTTGACGAGCCCATGGCGAACTCGTCGAGCACGGTCTTACCCAGCACAATCGCCCCGGCTTGTTCGAGCTTGACCACCGCGGTGGCGGTGTACGGGGCTTGAAAATTCTCGAGCATCTTCGATGAGCAGGTGGTGTGCCCGTACTCGGTGCAAAGGTTGTCTTTAATCGATATGGGCACACCCGCAAGCGGGCCGGTGATTTTACCCCCGTCCACGTCGGCGGCGCGTTGCAGCGCGCGGTCGGCGTAGGTCTCGTGGTACGCGTGCAGCGGGCCGTTGTGCCGGTCGATGCGCCCCAAGTACGCCCGGGTCGCTTCGGTGGCGGAGACTTTCTTAGCGGCGATCGCGTCGCGTAACTCAACAAGCGTGGTCTTTGTCGGGTCCATGGTTTGTGTGGTTCAGGTTTGGAAAAAGCGAAACCGCGCTACGCCCCCGAGCCGTCGTCGAGCACCTTGGGCACCTTGAAAAACGGGTCGGACCTGCCGGGCGCGTTGGCCAGCACCGCCTCCACCGCCAAGCCCGGCTGGGGCTCGTCGTCGCGCAGCACGTTGGTCATGTCCAGCGCGTGGGCCATCGGCTCGATCGCGCCCACGTCCAGTTTGTTGAGCGTGGCGACGTGTTCGAGCACGTCCGTCAGTTGCTTGGCGAACCGCTGGACCTGGTCGTCTGTAACGGTCAGCCTGCTGAGCTTCGCCACGTGACGCACCTGCGCTTCGGTGAGCTGCGTGCTTTTGGGGCTGGGTGGCTGGGTCATCGGGGCTCCTTCAATAAGACGGGCATCATAGCAACTTCGCCGCCCGCTCCGAAGTGAAACCCCGCCGCGATCAGGCTACTATCACACAACAGCCGCATAACACCCGACCACCGAATCCCGGAACCGCCATGCCCGATGCGTCACTGCTAGATTGTTTTGAGAACCCCAACCCCGCGCGGGGCTATGTGATCGAGCACGTGTCTGAGGAGTTCACCAGCGTCTGCCCGAAGACCGGCCACCCCGACTTCGGCGCTGTGACCGTCCGGTTCGTGCCCGACAAGCTGTGCGTGGAGCTTAAGAGCCTGAAGCTGTACTACCAGGGGTTCCGCAACGAGGGTATTTTTTACGAGGCTGTGACGAACCGTATCGCCGACGACCTGCAAGCGGCCATGGCCCCGCGCTGGTTGGAAGTGATCACCGACTGGAAAGGCCGCGGCGGCATCCGCTCGCGTGTGCGTGTGGAGGTGGGACGCCGACCGGCCGACACGCCGTAGCAACCGCCGGGCCGGGGCGATTTTTATTTATACGTCCGAGCAACGCGCTACGGGTTACGCCGCCAAACCGTCCGCGCAATCCGACGGCTGGAGCGTGACCGCCGGATTCCCAAAGCCCACCGGCGCCATCCTGCTGTCACGCGTGAACCAGTTAATGCAGACTTTTGTGATATTGCTGGAACTGGCCCAAACGAAGACGGCCCCGCCGCAGATCATCACCGCCAAACGCGGCATGTCCGGCTCGGCGCCGATCTGGGATTGAATCGTCGCCGCGATGACCAGCCCGATGCCCGTGAAGAACGCGCCGGTGTTGCACAACGCCGCGATCAGCGCCGGCAACCCCCGCGTTAAGCCTTCGACGTGCAGACGCGCGCCGTCAAGACCGGCCAGCAGGCTCATCACCCCCAACGCCAGCAACAGCAATTCGTACAACTCAAGTGGCGGGGCCGCGTGTTTCGCCACACCCACAGCCAGCAAAACACCCCCGACAGCCAGAACCCCGTTGAGAAGAAATAATAGTTTCTGTTTCAAAGCGATCTCCCCTTTACGATGGCTTGGGATAGATTTCTCTCCGACCTATAACCGTCAAGACAAACCCTTGGACACCGTCAACCGCGGGAGCACCCAATAGCCGCCCGCTGTGTCCCCCGCTAACATCGGACACCGCCGCCCGCATATCCAGTGCGACCGTTGAAATCAGAATAATCGTTACAACAACTCGAATCCGCCCCCGATCCGACCGATGATTCTTTTACTATGACGACAAGCATTGGCGTCATCAACGACCGCGTACCCACTGCCGCAAAAAGCCGCGGCCCCCAACGCTACAGCCACTTCGCCTTCTCGGTGTGGGAATCCGCCTACGCCTTCAGCCAGACCGCCATCTACGTCGGCCTGGGCATGACCGCGATTGGCTCGTACACACTGATGGAAATTTCACGAGGCTACGCGGGCCCACACGAACTGGCCGGGCCGGGCGGCGTCATCGTCGGGCTGGTGCTGTGCGTCGGCGGGGCCTTAACCTACCGGCTGGCGCGCCGACGTGTGCGCAGAAGCCGATTCTTGAAACGACGATGATCCAACCGTTTCTCACCTTCCGCACGCAAGCCCACCACCACCGAATTACCCGCCACAAACGCTTCCCTTGACCGTAAGGCATAACCCGTAGCCGGTGTTACACGGCTGTGGGGCAAAATGACCGCGGCGTTACCATGGGATCGCCTTACAGAGCACAAAATAAAGAATTGAATCGCTGTCGGCGTCATTATTATCGTTACGATTAATTGTATGAATATGGGTTGTTATATACATATAAACGAGTGACTGTATACAATCGTTGCGAGTATGAATATCGCATACGTTTTAGGCCGATGCTTGCTAATGCAGGATTTTTGATTTCTAAGTTAGACGCTAAATCATGCCCCGGGAAGACACCACTAAGCACAGCTCCTGCCCTCTGTTGATCAGCGGCTTGCTGGGCACAGCGCTGGGTATCGCGGTTCTGATCGGCTGGTACGCGCACATTGAATCGCTGGTGCAAGGCCTCCACGGCCCAGCCGCGAGCATGCAGTACAACACCGCTTTGTGCTTCCTCTTAAGCGGGCTGGGGTGCCTGGCCTTGTGCCGCCGGCGCGTGACCTTAACCACCACCCTGGGGCTGGCCATCTGCGCCATCGCCTTGGCGACGCTCACCCAGTACGCCTTCGGCATCAACCTCTACATCGATCAACTGCTCCTCACGGATTATCTCCAAGCCGGCACCTCCCACCCCGGGCGCATGTCCCCGAACGCCGCCTTGGCTTTTCTCATCTTCGCTTGTGTCCTCCTGCTCGAAGCCCACCACGGCGCCAAACCCTACCGTGCGGTGCTTATCGCCAGCCTCAGCATGATTATTGTCAGCTTGGGGCTGGTTGCCATCCTTGGCTACGCCGCTGGGATTGAAACCACACTCGGCTGGGGACGGTTCACACGCATGTCTACCCACACAGCAGCCGGATTTATAATCCTGGGGCTTGGCGGGACCGCCCATGTTTGGGCTCGATCACCCTCTGTCGCTTACGGGCTGCCTTCATGGAGCCCCGCCACGTTATTCGTGGCGCTGCTCGCGGTCGGCGTGCTCTTGTGGCAGGCGGTGCTACACCACGAAGAAAACACCATCAAACGCGAGACGAAACGCGCCGCAACCAGCATACAAAAGGGTGTTGCCTCGCGCATAAAGTCCCACTGCCAAGCCCTGTCGCGCATGGCTAAAAGGCAGGCGATCAATGCCACGCTATCACACGAAGCATGGGAAAACGACGCCCAGCGGTATCTCGCCGACACACCCGAGTACCGAGCTATCGAGTGGATCGCCCCGACGTACCACGTAAGGTGGATCGTACCTCTAGAGGGCAACGAAGCCGCCCAAGGCCTGGACTTGAGCTTTGAGACGAATCGCCAAGCCGCGCTCGTAGAAGCCCAAGAGCAAAGACACATCGTGATCACCCCCCCGATCGACTTGGTCCAAGGCGGGAAAGGGCTGCGGATCATCGCACCGATCTATTCAGGCGATCATTTCGGCGGGTTTTTCGCGGCCGTGTTCCACTGCGATCAAATGCTCGACGAGATCCTTAACAGCTACGTGGACAACCCCTACTACTCCGTCGTTATCGACGACGCCAACAGCACGGTTTTTAAGAATGAATTCCATCTAAAGAGTCGGTACACACACTGGGCACAGCACGCCCAGATCGACCTGCCGAACACCGTATGGCGTGTGCGGGTGTGGCCCAATGAAAGCATGGTGGCCGAGATACGCACGCTGTTCCCGCATGTGGTGCTGGTCAACGTCCTGCTGGGCTCGGTTTTATTCACACTGACACTTCATTTCATGCTCGTCTCCTCCGCTAGGGCCGACAAGCTCGAAACCGCCAACCGGCGCATGGCCCTGGAAACCGCGGCGCACACACAAACCGAACAGCGTTTCCAACTCGTGGTCGAGTCCTCCCCCAGCGGCGTGGTCATGGCCGACTCCGAAGGCAAGATACTACTGGTCAACAAAGAAACGGAAAACCAGTTCGGTTACACACGTGACGAGCTGGTCGGGCAACCCGTCGATATGCTTGTGCCGACACGTTTCCGGGATGAACACCCCGCCCACCGCAACGCCTACATGGCCAATCCCACCACCCGGGCGATGGGTATGGGGCGTGAATTATTCGGCCTGCGCAAGGACGGCACCGAGTTCCCCGTCGAGATCGCTCTGAACCCGATCCAAACCCCACAAGGCACGGCTGTGTTGACCACCGTAGTAGACATCACCGAACGCAAACGCGCCGAAGAACAATTCCAACTCGTGGTCGAGTCCTCTCCCAGCGGCGTGGTCATGGCCGACAACCAAGGCAAGATCATCCTGGTCAACAAAGAAACGGAAAACCTGTTCGGTTACACACGTGACGAGTTGATCGGGCAGTCCGTTGATATGCTTGTGCCGACACGGTTCCGGAATGAACACCCCGCCCACCGCCAAGGCTATATGGCCGACCCCACGCCTAGGCCCATGGGCAGCGGCAGAGACCTATACGGCCTGCGCAAAGACGGGTCCGAGTTCCTCGTTGAGATCGCACTGAACCCCATCCAAACCCCACAAGGCATGGCTGTGTTGACCACCGTAGTAGACATCACCGAACGCAAACGTTCTGAGAATGAACTGAAGAGTTCAGCCGAACGTCTCCAAGCCAGCAACCGCGAGATGGAGGGCTTTGTCTACACCGTCTCGCACGACCTTAAATCGCCGCTGGTCACCTTCGCGGGTTACCTGAGCCATCTGAACAAAGACGTCGAAGCCGGGCGTATCGACCGGCTGCCACAATTCGTCGGGTATCTCAACAAGGCCGCCCAGCATATGCAGTCGATCATCAACGACCTGTTGGAGATCAGCCGGATCGGTCGCGTCTCCAACACCTCTGAGGCGGTTGATGTCAACGCGCTAGTGGCCACAATCGTTGATGAGCTTAAGCCTCAGCTCGAGGCGGCCCAGGCGGAGGTCAAGGTTCAGGCGGACATGCCGACGATCCAAACGGACCGCACCCGTTTGAGCCAAGTCTTCCAGAACCTGCTGACCAACGCCCTGAAATACGGCCGCCCCGCTGACGGCAGGGCGGGCCAGATCACCGTGGGCGGGGTCATCGAAGGCGGCGAAACGCGATACTTCGTAGCCGATAACGGCCCGGGCATCGATAAAAAGTATCACGAGCGGATCTTCGGCCTGTTCCAGCGGCTACAGTCCAACAAAGACGGCACCGGCGTGGGGCTGGCGATTGTGTCGCGCATCGCGGAGGTCAACGACGGCCGAGCGTGGGTGGAATCTGAGCCTGGACAAGGCGCAAAATTCTGGATAGCATTTCCCTCACAAATGGGGCAGCAACAAACGTCAACCGCTGCAGCTTAAGCTTCCGGGAGGCCCAACTCGATGTCCAGCATCAACGCCAAGCCAATCCACTTCCTGCTTGTCGAAGACGACGAATCCCACGCCAATCTCATCAAACTGGCGCTGGAAGAAAACAACGTGTCCAACACGCTTGACCATGTGTGGGACGGCGCCGAGGCCATGGACTACTTGCGGCGCCAGGGCAAACACGCCAACGCTCCAAGGCCACATATCATCCTGCTAGACCTGAAACTGCCCAAAGTAGACGGGCACGAGGTCTTGACTCAGCTCAAGGCCGACGACAGCCTACGGATGATCCCCGTCGTCGTGCTGACCACCTCCGGCAACGAGATCGACCGCGCCAAGGCCTACTACAACCACGCCAACAGCTACCTCATCAAGCCCATCGACTTCAGCAAGTTCCAGGTCATGGTCAAAGAGTTGGAGTTGTACTGGTCCGTCTGGAATCAGCCGCCGATCCCCGATACCGACCCCACCTGACCCACGCACCGTTATCCGGACCTTCCATTAATCATGCTTTAAGCCCCATAACGGCTTTACCGCTTGGGCAATGCTTTTGGCGCATGCCAGTAGCGACGCGCAGGGCAGCCGGCGTGGTTTCTAAGGCCGCTTACCACAAAAAAATACCTCTTTGCCCTTGACACGTGAACAGTTAAATGCACCACCGCCCGAATGTAGGGGGGGCCGTGTGGGTGGTAAATAATACGGACTTTTTATCCGGGCAGAGGGGGCCGTGGATGGGACAAGGCATGAGCGATATCCGCATCCTATTGGCAGAAGACAATTCCGAACACCAAAACCTGCTTTTGCTTGCCCTGGTCGGCAAGCGTCCACGTATTAATGTCACCGTGGTCAGCAGCGGCGCCGAGTTCCTGCGAGCCGTCAAGAACGAAAAATACGACTGCGCGGTGCTCGACTACAACCTCCAAGACTACTACGCGCCCGAGCTACTCAAAGCCGTCCAGGGGCTCACCCAGGACTGCCCCATGCTGGTGATCTCAAGCAGCGACGAGCAGAGCGTCGTCGTCGAAAGCATGCGTAGCGGCGGCGTTGACTTCCTTCCCAAACACGAGGCCGTCCAGGGTGACTACCTCTGGCGGCGGGTCGGCGCGAGCATCCTCGAATCCCGGCGACAACGCCGCGACCGCCGCCGCTCCGAACGCCGCGAGCGGTACCTGGCCAAAGCGTTCGACACCGACCCACTCACCGGGCTGTACAACCGGCGGTACCTCGATCGCTGCCTGCTGCAGCGCCGCTGGCAGAACGACCGCCGCCAACAGTGCTGCATGATGATCGACGTCGACCACTTCAAGCAGATCAACGACACCCACGGCCACCCCGCGGGCGACAAGATCCTCAAACAAGTCGCCCACGCCATCCGCCAACAGGTCGACTCCTCCGGCACCGCCGTGCGCTACGGGGGTGAAGAGTTCCTGGTCATCCGCCCCGCCTCGACCCTCGCCGACGCCTGGATACACGCCGAACGCATCCGCCGCAAGATCGAGCACACCGCTGTGTCCTCGCTCGAAAACGCCGCGCACATCACCGTCAGCATCGGGCTGGTGCTGGCGGACACGCAACGCATCTCGCCCGAAATGATCGACCACGCCGACAAAGCCTTATACATGGCCAAAAATCAAGGACGCAACACGGTCTGCACATGGAAAATGGTCGAAATTGACACGGTGCTCCAGCGTGTCACCGCCAAGAAAAACACCAACTTGGAACGCAACAGCAAGCAGTTCTTGGCCAACTGCCGGTCGCTGCTAGGCCCAACCCAATGGGAGCACCTCACCTCCCACGCCGCGAGGGTCGGCGGCGCCGCGTACAATATCGCCAGCGCCATGAAACTCGACCCCGAATACGCCCAACGCGTGCGAACCGCCTCGCTGCTGCACGACATCGGCAAGTGCCTGCTGCCCGAAGAGCTATTGGCCAAGCCAAGCTCGTTGGCCTTTGAAGAATGGCACCTGATCGCAAGGCACGCAGAAATGGGCGCTTGGATCGCACGCCAACTAGGCGTCGACGAGCAGACCGCGCAAATGATCCACCACCACCACACGCGGTTCGACAGTTGCAAAACCGACGACCCCGATTCGCCCAAGGCGCCGCTGGGGGCAAGAATCATCTGCGTGGCCGACGCGCTGGTTACCATGACCACCGACCGCTCCTACAGGCCCCGCCTCTCAACCACCGAGGCGCTACGCGAGTTGCAGCGGGAACGCGGCCGACAGTTCGACCCCGACATCGTCGACGTGGCGTACTTCGCCAAGCCCGTGGCCCTCGCCGAAGCGGCGTGATACAACCACCCACACCCGCCGAGCCGAGGCAAGACAAGTACGCCCAACGAACGCAGGCGCGTGCCACCACACCGCCGCGGACGGTGTGGCGTGTTCCGAAATAAATTCAAAAAGAGCGCGTGCGCGAACGCAGCCGGATGGCTGTTACCGCTTACGCATCGACTCAGAATGGTTCAAGAGACGTTTTGACCCCGCAGCCGTACACGCCTGCTTAGCCTGATCCCGCAGATCAAACCCAGCAGAGCCACGCTCGACGGCTCGGGGACCACCACGTTCAGCGTAGCCGGGGCGAAACTCAAGCCCGGGGCGTCGTCTAAGGGCTGCCCTATACCGTTCACCAGCACGCTGCCATTGGATAGTGGCTTCCACAAACCCAGGTCCAGTTGAGTCTGGCCTACCTCTAGACCCGTCAACTGAAAACGCACCAGCCACATGCGCCCGTTTTGGCCGTGGTAAACATTCAACTGGACAAAATCAACCAAACCGCTGGCGCGGGCGTACCCCGAATCTTCCAAACCGAACACCGGCGAGCCGCCAATACCGTTGCTGTTTAATGCGTTGGGCAGTTCAACGCCGTTGTTGCTCGCCAGCACCGCGATCTGAGGATTGAAACCAATCTCAATCGCCGAACTAAACAGCCCCTCGGGCAGAACCTGGTCGCCGGGGATCAGGTCGTTCGCGTCTAGAACAATCTCCACCCACACCGAGTCGCCCAATAACACGTTGTAGACGTCTTGATCGAAGTGGATAATCATGTCGGCTCGCACCGACCCTGCGAGCATAAGCCCACCTAATACAACACCCCAAGCAATATGCTTGATCATTCTGCAACCTCCGTAACCTCAGCCAAAACAAAGCCTTGGTCGTTATATTCCGTTTAACCCGTACCATAATAATAATTCCACATCCCTTATTTTTCAAGAAAAATCTTAAAATAATACAGAAAAGCCGCCCCCGCCAAACCCCCGAACTAAAGCTAACCCGTTGGTATTTCCGAATTAAGTGACAGGCCCCAAGACAGGAGTACCCCCGCATATGCCCCTCAACGACCGTGCCGACCCCTGCTTGGCGGTCATTTTCGGCGCCTCGGGCGACCTGACCAAACGCAAGCTCATCCCCGCACTGTACGACCTACACTGCGGCGGGCTGCTGCCCGACCAATTCGCCGTCATGGGCATCAGCCGCTCAGCGATGAGCGACGATGAGTTCCGCACCAGGCTGCGGGGCTTCGCCGAGCAGTTCGCCGCTGAGTTTAGCGCCGAGACCTGGGACGCGTTCGCCAAAGGCCTGCACTACCACGCCGCGGACTCGACCAAGCCCGACCACTACGCGGGCATCAAGCAACGGATGGCTGAACTGGCCAAAACCCACGGCACGGGCGAAAACGCCCTGCTGTATCTCTCCATGGCCCCGCACCTCTACGAGCCGACCATCGAGCAGATCGGCGCCCACGGCATGGTCGTCGAGGGCAAAAGCTGGTGCAGCATCGACCGGGACAAGCGTGCCCCGTGGCAGCGGATTGTGATTGAGAAGCCGTTCGGGAACGACCTTGATTCGGCTACGCACCTGAACCGCGTGCTGGGGCGTGTGTTTGAAGAAGAGGCGATCTACCGCATCGACCACTACATGGGCAAGGAGATCGTGCAGAACCTCTTGGTGTTCCGCTTCGCCAACGCCATCTTCGAGCCGATCTGGAACCGCAACTACATCGACCATATCCAGGTGACGGCGGCTGAGACGGTGGGCGTGGAGGGGCGCGGGGGTTATTACGACTCGCCCAGCGGCGGGGCGATGCGTGACATGGTGGCCAGTCACTTGTTGCAGGTGATGGCAGCGGTGGTGATGGAGCCGCCGAATACGATGATCCCCGACGACATCCGGCGCGAGAAGATTAAGGTACTCAGCGCGATCCCCCAGCCGCTGCCGATGGAGGTTGAGCAATTCGCGGTGCGTGGTCAGTACGGGGCTGGGCGCAAGGGTGATAAAGACGTGCCGGGTTACCTTGAGGAAGAAGGCGTGTCGCCCGACAGCCACACGGAGACCTACGCGGCCATGCAGGTGTCGGTGCAAACCTGGCGTTGGGAGGGCGTGCCTATTTATCTGCGCTCGGGCAAGAGCATGGCTAAGAAGACCACCGAGATCGTGGTCGGCTTCAAGCCCACGCCCCACTGCCTGTTCCACGAGCAGGCGTGCAAGATTCTTAACCCGAATCAGATCGTGATCAACGTTCAGCCCAACGAGGGCATCCGCCTGCGGTTCGAGGGCAAGGTCCCCGGCTCGGGCATGAACATCAAAGACGTGGAGATGGACTTCGACTATGTGAAGCAGTTCAACACCAAGCCGCCTGACGCCTACGCCACGCTGTTGCTCGACGCCATGCGCGGCGACCAGACGCTCTACAAGCACCGCGACGAGATCGAGCAAGCCTGGCGGATCGTCCAGCCCGTGCTCGACCACTGGCAAGCGCACAACGAAAAGCCCGTGCCCAAGTACGCCGCCGGCTCGTGGGGCCCGGCGGAGAGCGACGCGCTACTCAAACGCAACCGCGACCACTGGCACAACCACTCATAAAGAACTAACACGCGTACTGGCAACGCCGCGTACGATGGACCGACTAAAAAGAATACGCCGATGACGGAATCCCTTAGAACCAACCCACCGCTGCGGCTCTCGGGCTCAGTCGTAGTCGAACCCACCGCCGAGGCGCTGTGCGACAAGCTGGCCGGGGCGATCATCAAGGCCGCAAACACCGCAGTCAGCGAGCGAGGCGCGTTTCACCTAGCCCTATCCGGCGGGTCCACCCCCAAGCCGCTATACGAAAAACTCGGGGCCATGCCCAATGATCTGCCGTGGGCGCAGACGCATTTGTGGATCGTCGACGAGCGGCGTGTCCCCGAAGACGACGACCGCAACAACTACCGCATGATCCGTGAGGCGATGGTCGATCCGTTGGGGCTGTCGGTGGGGCGTGTTCACCCGGTGCCGGTGTCGGCTGATGATCCGGCGGGGGTTTACGAGCGTGAGTTGCGCGACACGTTCGAGACCGAAGGGCGGATTCCTCGCATCGACTTTGTGCTGCTGGGCATTGGCGACGACGGGCACACGGCGAGCTTGTTTCCGGGTATGGCGTCGCTTGATATTGACGGGAAGCTGATCGCCAATGCGGATGTGTCGCCGGGCACGCAGCCGAACGTGGGGCGTGTGACGATGACGTACCCGCTGCTGAACAAGGCGCGGCATTTGGCGGTGCTGGTCACGGGCGCTAAGAAGGTGAATATCCTGCGGCAGATCGCTAAGCAACTCGAAAGCGGGCCCGATCGGCATCGATTTCCTATCACCGGCATCCAACCTGCTTTTGATGACGCTACGCTGACGTGGTACCTCGACGCCGCGGCGGCGGGTGGGAATGCGTAGGTCAGGTCTTCGACCTGACACTCGGCAACACAAAAGCACTCGGAGTCAGGTCGATGACCTGACCTACACGCCCGGCAACGGTGCCGGGCCCGCGAGACTCACCCGCCCTTGGGGCGTGGCCGCGATGCCACCAATTCCTGCATCAACTGCGTCTGGATCTTTTGGATCTCAAGCAGCCGCCGCCACTGGTGTGTGATCAACTGGTCCATGCGCGCATTGAGGTGGCGGATCTGTAGTTCGGCTTTGAGGTTGATTTGATAGTCCTGGTCAGCGCGCAGGCGGTCCCTGGACTCCTGTCGCTTCTGGCTCATCATGATCACGGGCGCTTGGATCGCCGCCAGGCACGACAGCACGAGGTTCAGCAAGATGAACGGGTACGGGTCGAACTCGTGCCGGATGATGAGCACGGTGTTAATCGCCATCCACACGAGCAGGAACACGCCGAAGCCGATAATGAATGACCAACTCCCCACCGTCGTGGCCAGCTTGTCGGCGATCCGTTCGCTCAGTATCAGGTCTCGCTCGAATTGTTGATTGAGGTTTTCCGCCAACAGCTCGTGCTCTTTGAAGCTGTTGACCACCTCGTCTTCCAAGCTGGAAAGCTCGCCCTTATCTTTCTCCAGCATGTCTTCGATATAGTCGGCCCTGTGCTGGTTCACGCAGTCCAGGCAGATCGGGTCCGTCGTGGACCAGTCCGAATTCTTCGCTACCACCAACTCCGCCACACCGTGTTGGAGGATATCGCCGTGCATCGCCAATGAGGCGGGCTTGGGCTGCTTACAGACTGGGCATTGAAACGTCTTTTCAGCTTTGTGATTGGCCATGACGCGCTCCCTTTTCGGATTTTCAACCTCTCAACCTCGATCATATGTGTGTCTTGCCCACGTGACGAGGCCCGGTCCGCGGCGCGTGGGCGTGACCCCGCCGCGTTGACGCTTTTATCCCAGACGCCTATCGTAACCTGCCCAAAAAGACGCAGATGGAGAACCCTAATGGCTATTGAAACGCTGTACGACAAAGACGGATCACTCGACGCCTTGAAGGGCAAGACCGTGGCGGTCATCGGCTACGGATCGCAGGGTCACGCGCACGCGCAGAATTTGCGCGATTCGGGGGTGACCGTCATTGTCGCGAACCGGCCCGATTCAGCCAACGGCAAGCTGGCCAAGGAGCATGGGTTTGACCCGCTTTCCGTGGAAGATGCGGTGAAAAAGGCCGACGTGGTCATCGCGACGCTGCCTGATGAGGTTCAGCCTGACGTTTATGAGAAGTCGATCAAAGCGAACCTGCGCCCCGGCATGACGCTGGGCTTCACGCACGGGTTTAATATCCACTTCAAGACGATCGTGCCCCCGGAAGGTGTGGACGTGGTGATGGTCGCCCCCAAAGGGCCTGGGCACACGGTGCGTAGCGAATTCACCGGCGGCGGAGGCGTGCCGTGCCTGCTGGCGGTGCACCAAGACGCCTCGGGCAAGGCGTTTGACACGGCGATGGCCTGGGCGATCGGCGTGGGGGGTGGGCGGTCGGGCGTGCTCAAGACCAGCTTCAAGAATGAGTGTGAGACGGACCTGTTCGGCGAGCAGGCCGTGCTGTGCGGCGGGTTGAGCGCCATGATCAAGGCCGGGTTCGAGGTGCTCACCGAGGCCGGATACCCACCGGAGCTGGCGTATTTCGAGGTCTGCCACGAACTGAAGCTGATCATCGACCTGATCATCCGCGGCGGGCTGAACTACATGCGCTACTCGATCAGCAACACCGCTGAATTCGGCGACTACCACACCGGGCCGAAGATCGTCAACGCCCAGACCAAAGAGACCATGAAGCAGGTGCTCGCGGATATCCAATCGGGCAAGTTCGCCAAGACGTTCCGCGACGACTACGCCAAGGGGTTCCCCGTGTTCAAAGCCAACCGCGAGAAGGACCGTAACCACCCGGTCGAGAAGGTGGGCAAAGAGCTGCGGGCGATGATGCCGTGGCTTAAGCCGGTGGAGGTGTAGGGTAAATCAATGCCCTACCGAGGGATGCATCAACATCAAAAAAACGTTCGAGTTATTGCCAGACGGGCTTTACATACCGAACAGCCTGTGTTATGATGTACCGAGTTGTAGGGATTAAGCACTTCATGTCAATGTGTATGTTTTGAAGACGGGAGAGATCATATTATTCGCTGACGCCTTAGTTTAAGCGTCATATACAGAGGGAAGAGGGATTTTCAAATAGCATTGTCAAGAGAAGGTATCCATCGGTATCACCGGCACGGTGGAGACTGTTTTAAGTGTTTGGGAGACCGGTAGGGAATTAGCTTTGAAAGGAGCAATTGTATGAGACGAACTGAATCGAATCGTTTTTTTGCCATTTTGGTCGCGTCGGCCATGACGCTGGGGGCTGTACAGGCCACCCAGGCGGTGGTGTCGTTCGACCAAAATATCACGCCGGATGTGCTCTTTGGTAGCGGCGTCGCCAACGGCGGCTGGACCGTTGACCAGAACAACGGCGTGGAGGTAGGGCTACGGGCGAAGGTGCGGTTCCCCACACCTTTAAATGTGTACAACAGCAACGGTGACGGGACCTACAACCACGCGGCTGGCAACAGCGCGGGCCGGCCCCTGTGGTCCTTTGAGTGGTCGGTGAACACGGACTACGACGGTTCGACCGGTCTTGTGCTCAATGACCTGACCTACGAGCTGCGTTTGGACACCAACCCAACCACAGCCGAGACGTATTCAACGTTCGATCCGATCATCGTTCCTACTGCCGACCACGGCATCGGCACCAACGCCACCGCCAACGGCGCGGGTGACAACGATAATCCCCGCACGGACCTTCAATACGCCGCGCTGATTGCCGCGAACAACGTCGCTCAGAACTCGTGGCGGATGGATTTCTTCTTCCCGGCGCCGCTGGGTAAGTTCTTTGATCCAAACGTTGACGGCACTTACGACTTCGAACTGGCCGCGTACGATGCCCTGGGCGACCTGGTAGCCGAAACCCGGATCTCCGTGATTATCGGCGCGGGCGGGCATGTTGTTCCCGAGCCTATGACCGCGGGCCTCGGGATGATGGGCTTGGCGGCACTCGGGCTGGCCACACGCCGGCGCAGCCACGCGTAATGTATTGCTAGGTAATATTTTGTAACTAAAATGCGGGAGAGCGGCACGCAACACCGCTCTCCCGTTATTTTTAGTATCCGCACACCATTTATCGCTGTCCCAAGCACCGTTTACTTTCAGGAGATTTTCATGAACCGTCTGTTTATTGCTTTAGTTAGTGTGTCCGCCTTAGTCACCGCCGCGCCGGCCGGGGCCGTGACCAATGTGACCGGGTTCGGCAGCAACAACTGGTACTCGGACGACACACGCGCCGACGGCACCGGAACGTTTACCGCGGGCACGAACCTTGTGGGTATCAGCAACACCAACCTCGCGACGGGCGCGCCGGGTGAGCCGGTGGCGGGTGTCGCCGGACACGACGCCGATATTGCCGGCCAAATCACCTTCGGCGCGGCGCCGGCGGGAGCGCCCGCGGCCCTCACAAGCGCAGCGGGCACCATCGCCGAATACTCCTGGTACGGCGACGGCACCCCGACGGTGACCGCCAGCTTGAAGCTCGGCCTAAAGACAAGCGATTTCGGCTTGGTCGGCGGGCTTTCGAGCCGCACGGGTGAAGATGTTTGGGACAAGGTTCTTATCTATGAGCCTGGGCAAGCCAACGGCGCTACGTCCGACAGCACCTGGCAGACCGAGACGATCACGGCTACCAGTGGTAATTGGTGGATCTTCGACCGCGTCTCGCTGACCTCCACTCAGGGCACGCCACAAACGTTGGCGGACATTGTGGCCAACGACGTGTTTGGGCTAGGCACACTGCTGGGGACTGCCCAGATCACCAGCGTGCAGTTTGGTATCGGGTCGTCCAACGCGGGCGGCAGCGTTTACGTTGACCAGCTATTCCTGCCTGCGTTTAGCGGCGATGTAATTGATTTCGGTGTTACGGCTGGCACGGGCGACGCGCTGCACTTGACTATCGCAGCGGGTGTCACCTCGGGCAAGTCACAAGTGAGCAATATCGACTTTGACGGCCATTTCACCGGGGCTGATTTGCTCGGTGGGTCTGCCGTTCCTGAGCCTATGACCGCAGGCCTCGGCATGATGGGCTTGGCGGCACTCGGGCTGGCCACACGCCGGCGCAGCCTGGCTTGATAGCCACGGTCAGCCAGCCAAGATGAATAACCCACAGACCGAGCGGCGACCGTCGCTCGGTCTTTTTTACACACTCATAAGACGCACTTGACGCACACCGCCCAAAACCGTCAAATCACAGCCGTTCGTTCACAAGCCCACGGGTTCAATCCGTGAGGCTCTCATCGGTTAAGATGCCCCCATGCCCGACGCCAAGCCCCACTACCACCGAGCCTTGCTGAAGATCAGCGGCGAGGCGTTCTGCAAGCCAGGCGGGTTCGGCATCAACGGCGACGACCTGGAGCTAATCGCCGGCGAGATCATCAACGCCGCGAAGCTGGGCACGCAGTTGGCCATCGTCGTGGGCGGGGGCAATATCATCCGCGGCGCCCGCTTGGCCCAAGAGGGCCACATCCCCCAGGCCACTGCCGACTACATGGGCATGCTCGGCACCGTGATCAACGCGTTGGCGCTCAAGGAAATACTGGACAAGAAGAGCCAGCCGGCCAGGGTGCTCAGCGCCATCAACCTGACCGCGGTGGCCGAGTCGTTCATCCGCGGTCGGGCGGTCCGGCACTTGGAAAAAGGACGCATCGTCATCTTCGCCGCCGGCACCGGCAACCCGTTTTTCACCACCGACACCGCCGCCGCCCTGCGCGCCACCGAGATCGGCGCCAACGTGCTGCTCAAAGCCACGAAGGTCGACGGCGTCTACGACAAAGACCCCGTGAAGCACCCCGACGCCACGCGGTTTGAAACGCTGACGTTCAAAGAGGTCATCCGAAGGCAGCTCAAGGTCATGGACCTGTCGGCTTTCACCATGTGCAAGGAACACGACATCCCGATCGTGGTTTTTAATATGAAGACGCCCGGCAGCATCGCCGAAGTGATCCGCGGCGTGGCGCACGGCACCAGGATCGTGGCTGAATAAACCGCGATGGGTTATGGTATGGGGTCACTAACAAACGAGCGGAGCCTAGCACGCATGGACCTGGACGAAATCCAACTCACCGCCGAAGAGGCCATGGAGAAAGCGATCGACTACCTCAAGACCGAGCTGCGCGGCGTGCGCACGGGGCGTGCGTCGGCGGGGTTGGTCGAGCACGTGAAGGTTGACTACTACGGCGCGATGACGGACCTGCGCCAGTTGGCGGTGATCTCGGTGCCCGAGCCCACGCAGATCTTGATCAAGCCGTTCGACGCCTCAAGCGTGGCCCAGATCACGAAGTCTATCCAGAGCGCCGGCTTGGGGCTCAACCCCGTGGCCGAGGGCAAGCAGATACGCCTGACCCTGCCGCCGCCGTCGGGCGACCGCCGCCAGCAACTGATCACCTCGGTCAAGCAGATGGGCGAGCAGAGCAGGATCGCCATGCGCAACGCCCGCCGCGACGCCAACAAGCACACCGACCAGGCGGGCAAGGACAAAACCCTGCACCTCAGCGAAGACGCCATCGAGACCGTGAAGCAGGAAATCCAGGAACTCTTGAAGAAATACGAGAAGCAAGTGGACACCTTGATCGACTCTAAGACCAAGGAAATTCAAGAGTTCTGACCCTCTAAACACACCCCGCGTATAGACCGATAAAGCCACAAGCCGCGTCCGATCCGTGTGGACGCGCGGCTTGATACGGCGAGGTTTGATTACCGCGAGGGGTATCCATGAACAAGCTGGTGATGGCGCTGGTCTCGTTTGCGGGCGTGTTTGTGTGTGTGTTTGTCCTCAGCGGGTGGTACGTCACGCCGTACATGCCCGCGATGCCCGACATCCCTTCAACAATCCGGGAGCCGGCGTTTTGGACGTCCAACTGGCCGGGCGTGATCCTGGGCGTTCTGCTGGGGTTGATTTCCGCGAAGTCGGTCTTCTTCACCAAGAAAAAAAAGGCCCGCTGAGGCTGGCTTGGGTTAGCGCCGATTCACGGGGCGTGATCGGGGACGGCCACGATCAGATCGACAGGGCCGAAGTTAAACGGCGCTTTCATTAAGACCCGCTTCCACTCCTCCGACCGCAGCCTGATCAGAGGCCAATCCTGGGTGCTGACTTCGCTCTTGATCGACATCGGCAGCAGGCCGTCTTCCGGGGGCATCTGCCGGGCGGTCCACCCGAGCATCGCGTCGGCCAGCTTGATCATGTCCTGGTAATAGGTATTGCTCTCCTGGCTTACCCGGTTCATGTCCAGCAGCGTGGCGGAAAGTGTCATATACCGAAACGCCACCAGCGCCATCTCACGGATCGTCCCGACGGGGATCTCCCTGCCCTCGGATTTGGCCTGGACCGTTTTAACAAACAGCTTGCGCAAGCCCTCCAGCGCCGCGCCGAGCGGCAGGTTGGGGTTTAGCGCGTGCAGGTCAACACGTGTGTTAAGCCCGTCCAAGAGCTTCATGGCCGCTTCGGGGATATCCAACCCCACCAGCCCCACCAGCAATCGCTGCAGGACGCGCTCCGACTTTTCCTTGAGCATCGCGTCGGTCAACGCCTTTAGCAAAATCTGCTGCTCGCGAACCGAGAGCCTGCTGGTGACACCCACGTCGACCGCCTTGCCCGCCCAGTACCGGATGGCGGGGCTTGGGTCGGCCAGGCCTTTCTGAATCAGCCGAACCACGCCCGGGTCGTGCAGCGAGCTGACCACGATCATCGCGTTTAAGCGCACGTGTAGCTGATCGGAATTGACCGCTTGCGTCAGGCGGTGGCTTGCGGCAGCGGAGTACGCCAGGTGGAAGATATCGGTGCCACCCGCCCAGGCCAGCGGCTCGATCAACTCCTGGCGGGCCTGGACGACCTCGTCGGGGTTGCCCTCCGTTAGGGCCTGGGTTTTATCGTCCAAGTAGTCTTCGACGTGCGCCTGCTGAGCCGGGGTCAATGCGGTGGTGGCGGTGACAACGCCGTAGGGGATTTTGCGTTGGGCTTCCGCGACGCTTGCAAGGATGCAAACGAGTATCACGACGACGGCTAAGCGGTGTCGGCCAAACAGCATAAAGACTCTCTGGTTCAATCGCTCCGTAGCCTCGAACACACTAATATGATAGATGATCCGCTTGCTCCATGCACGGTAGCACCCGTATTTTCCTGTGTCAATGATTGCATCACAGCCACGAATTCTCCCCGGTGAACGCGGTATGGAACCACCGAAGCGGTGAAATGTGCTGACGGGATCGACCCGCTAAAACAGCCGCCCTTGGCTGGGGGTGTCGTCGCCGTCGGTGTTCAAAACATCGCGCACCTCATCGAGCAAGTCGTCCAGGTCGCGGAATTGCTTGTAGACGCTGGCGAACCGGACATAAGCCACCTGGTCCAGGCGCTTGAGCCGCTCGGACAGCTCACGCCCGATCTCGACGGCTTTCACCTCACGCTCGTAGCGGCGGAAGATCTCTTCCTCGACCTCCTCGATCAATTGGAGCATGGCCTGGGCGCTGACGGGGCGCTTGTAGCAGGCTTTCTGGAGCCCGCCAAGCAGCTTTTGCCGGTCGTAGGGGACGCGCGTGCCGTCTTTCTTGATCACGGACAACCGGTGGTTGGCTTCGATGTGCTCGTAAGTGGTGTACCGCCGCTCACACGCGAGACACTGGCGGCGGCGGCGGATCGCGCGCCCCTCCTCGGTGCCGCGGGAGTCGATCACCTTGTCACGGTCTTCCCCACAATACGGGCATCGCATGCCGAACGTCCCTTCGCCTTTTGCCCTTACCGCCCAGCCGCCTACAAAGCCTTTATCGACCGAGCCACATCTTGTGTCAACACAATGCTGACGCCTGGTTGGAACGCCGCGCGGGGTGGCTGAATCGGGCGCCAAATGCTCGCGTAAGATCATACTATTCAATGAAATCGAAGGCGCCGGACGGCTTTTGATCATTAGAAAAAAGCGGGGGCCGGTGGTATACCGGGATCAAAGAAGGATAAGCGAACCTAGCGATGCTTGCGGAATCTTCTCATTGGCTGTTGGCGCTTAGCACGATCGCGGCCCTGGTGCACCTGATGGGTGTAATCAACGCGGTCGAGGCGATCATGGAACCGCGGTCGTCCGAGGGCGCGATCGCCTGGGCCATCGCGCTGCTGCTGATCCCGTGGGTGGCGCTCCCGTTCTATTGGGTGTTCGGGCGCAGCCGGTTTTACGGCTACGTCAAGGCACGCCGGTCAAAGAACCGCCAACTCAAGCAGATCGTCAAGGACATGGCGATCTACTCATCAAGCTTTAAAAGCCCCCCGCAGCAGGACCGACCCGCGTTCAAAGCCTGGCAGCAACTCGCGCCGACCCCCTTCACCCAACACAACCACACCAAGCTGCTGATCAACGGCGACGAAGCGTTTCCCGCAATGTTCGAGCACATCGATGCCGCGCAGAGCTATATCCTGATCCAGTTTTACATCATCCGCGACGACGCGCTTGGGAGGGAATTTCAAGAGCGTCTGATCCGCAAAGCCAAGCAGGGCGTGCGCGTGTACCTCCTGTACGACGAGATCGGCTGCCACGGCCTGCCAAGCGCGTACATCGAAGCACTGACCCGCGCCGGCGTCGAGGCGCGCCCGTTTAAAACGACCAAGGGCAGGCGCAACCGCTTCCAGATCAACTTCCGCAACCACCGGAAAATCATGGTCGTAGACGGGCGCGTGGCGTTTGTGGGCGGGCTGAACGTGGGCGATGAATATATCGGTAGAAGCCGGCGCTTCGGGCCGTGGCGAGACACACACGTCAAAGCCAGCGGCCCTTGCGTGCAGAGTGTCCAGTTGTCGTTCATCGAGGACTGGCACTGGGCCACCATGCGGGTGCCGTCGCTGGACTGGGTGCCCAAGCCAGCGGCGGAGGGTGATATGAGTGTGCTGGTGCTGCCGACCGGCCCGGCGGACGACCTGGATAGCTGCGCACTGCTGTTCATTCAGGCGATCAATGCGGCCAAGCACCGGCTGTGGATCGCCACCCCCTACTTCGTGCCCGACGCCACGGTGATCAACGCCCTGCAGTTGGCTGGGCTGCGCGGCGTGGACGTGCGGATCATCCTGCCCCAGAAAGCGGACCACTGGCTGGTCTACCTGTCCATGTTCTCCTACCTGCGTCCAGCCGAAGACGCGGGCGTGAAGATCTACCGGTACCAGCCGGGGTTCCTGCACCAGAAAGTCATGCTGATCGACCACGACATCGCCGCGGTGGGCACAGCCAACCTGGACAACCGCTCGTTCCGCTTGAATTTTGAGATAACGATGATCGTCGCGAACCGACTCTTTGCCAGCCGTGTGGAAGCGATGCTCAAAGCCGACTTGGCCAACAGCCGCCAGGCCAGGGCCGCCGACCTGGAGTCCCGGTGGTTCGGCTTTAAGCTGGCGGTGCGGCTGGCGCGGCTGCTCGACCCGGTTCAGTAGCGCCTTGGCCGCACGCGATACCGCTTAACCAACCGAAGGCTGTCAGCCTTGCGTGAAGTAATTCGTGTTGTCAGACAACCGCTTCGACGCCGACAGCCTCGGTCTGGAACGGCGGTTCAGTGAGCAAGGCTCAGACATGTCCAGGCGGCAGCCCACCAACGACAGCCCGCCTTCCAACGCGGTGGTGTGCACCACGTGGAACAGCATGAACCCGCCGCCCCGCTTGCGGTCCACCATCAGGTCCTCGCCCCTGTGCGGCTCGCGTGGGGTGTTCACAAGAAACGACATGCCAGAGTCGGATATCTCATTGAGCCACCCCTTGCGACGCCGGGCGCCACGCCCATCTTGCCTCCATGCAACCAGTGCGCCGCGTTCGGCATAATAACGAGACTCGCGACGGCGGTTGTGAGAAGCGCGGGCTTCGTGCATATCCAAGACCTCCTGATTCAAATACCGACAGACAACGGGAAAAACGAAGAACCCTCCGCGGCGCGTTCGCCCGGCCGCGTACTCGACCAGGCGGCTTCGAAGCGAACTTTTGCCACTTTTACTGTCGGCAGGGCTGAGATATGACTGCCCGTTTGTCAAGCCCGGGCGCTGGATTTTGTGCAATCACCGTCCTCAAATCCCCTGCCGACAATCGCCCGCCGCACAGCCCGCCCCAGTGTTGTGTCCGCTGTGACCGTTATCACAGCCAGGGCCGGGGAGCCGGGCAACGCGCCCAGCCACACAAACCGAACAAGCAACCATCCCTTGTACCCAGCGCGATAGTTAAACAAGGTATTTTGTAATCATTATGCCTGGCGTCCGGCGGAATAAGCCTCCCCAAGTGCTTGAGATAACTCAGAACGGACCCTGACCGCCCGATAAGTAAGAAGACACATTTCTGCTGGCCTTGGAACCCATGTCATGCAAACGCTAGAAAATGAGGTAGATATGGCTTTTTCTCACGCGTCGCGGGCCTCGGGCTTGTTTAACGAGATCGATCAATTCTTCAACGAGCTTCGGGATATGGAGCCCGGCGGCACACCCCGGCAGCCAGAGCCAGCCGCCGCGGTGGCGACGCTTGAAGCCCCGCCTGAGGCAGATCGCTGTGAAATGGCGGCCGATGAGGGCGGCCGGTTTGAAGCCCTAGAGGCCAAGCAGGCGGACTTGAACACCGCTTCGCAACGGGTTCAACAAGAGAAGCGGAAGCTAAAGCAACAAAAACGCAACGCCGTGCGACAGCAGGCAGAACTTGACGGCTTGCGCCAAGAGCTGGCCCAAGAGCAACTGACGATCCAGCAGCAGCACGAACGCCTCGAAGCCCAGCAACAAGAACTCGACCAGCAGCGCCAAGCGCTAGCCCTTAAAGCCGAAGATGGGGCCCAAGACGCGGAATCAGCCAATCGCCGGGGGAAAGAGGTCGCGGAAAAAATCCGTGAGCTCGAGGCCCTAAGCAACACCCTCCAAGACAAACAGGCTCAGATCGAAAGCTCTCAAAAAGAACTCAACGGTCAACAACGCGCCATCGAGCAGCAAAAACAGGAAATCGACAACGCCCGCCAACAGCTCGATCAAGCCCGCCAAGCGATCGCCCAAGAAAAACATGCCCTAGAACACGAGCGTCAACAGCTCACCCAGCAACAAGAAAAGCTTCAGAAAAAACGCGGCAAGCTCGCCGGGCAAAACGGTATCTACAAACAGCAGGTAGCCGAACTCAAGCAGGCCCAATCGCAGTTCCAGCAGCGCTGCCAAGAGCTGGTCCATGAGAGCGACACGCTGATCGAAGAAAAACACCGCCTGTCGCAGCAGACCCAGGCGCTGGATCAGGAAAAACTAAACCTCCGCCAGCAGCAAGAAGCCCTAGAGCAACAGCGCGCCCACCTCGAACAGCGGAACGAATCGCTGTCCGAGGTGTCACAAGACGCCAAGGCGCTCGCCCAGCAGAAAGCCCAGCTTGATGAGCGTGCCCAGGCCCTGGAACAGCGGAGCCAAGACCTCGACGCGTGGCGACACGAAGCCGAAACCGCTTACGAGCAGGCCCAAGAGCAACGCCAGCGACTCGAAGAACAACAACGCGAGCTCGACCGGCAGCGGGAAGAATTCAATCAAGAGCGCCAACAGCTCCAAACGCAGCGGGTGGAACTGGAAAGCCGTGGCCAAGAATACGAACTCGCCTCGCAGCAGAACGAACAGCTTGACGCACGCCAAGAACAACTCCGCCGCCAGCAAGACGAACTGGAAAGCCGCGCCGGTGAGCTTGAATCGGCGATTCAGAAAGCCGCACAGCTTGAAACAAGGTGCCGGGAACTCGAACAGCAACTTCTGAACACGGAAACACGTCAACCCGCCGACGCCCAGCCGCAGACGCCCGCTGACGAGTTGCGCCAACAACTTGAAGACGAGCGTGAGGCGCTCAGCAAGCAGCGTGAGTCGTTAGAGCAGTTCGAGCACAGCCTATCAGTCAAGCAAGACCAGGCCGCCCAATACCGCCGCGAACTGGCCCAGCAGCGCGACGAACTCGATCGGCAGCAAAAAGAGCAGCAGTACCAGCAGCGGTCCATCGCCCAGGCCGAGCAATACCTCCAAGACACCGAGCAGCAACTCAACAAGCGTTGGGCCAAGACCCGCGCGTCGAGGTTCGTCATGCGGATCGTGGTGACGCTGGCGGTCTTGGCTTGGGCCAGCTACGAAGCCGCGATACGGTGGGTGCCGGCGGAACCGTCGGAAACGCTGGCGGCCCGTCAGCAGGAGTTGTCCAGCACAATCTTCTCGGTTTCGACAGGCACGGCGTTGTTTCTTGGCGTGGTGGTGTGGGTGTGGTCGTCGTGGCGGGCGACGCCTTCAAAAAAGAACACCCATCAACTCCAAGAGCCGGACCAACCCATAACCGCAGACGCCGCCTACGCCGCGGCTTAATCGCAACGACACCGCGCTACCCTTGGGCTGCTCGGCGGGCCCATTCCTCTTCCAATGGCGTCAGCTCATTCGTCAGCTTCACACGCTTGTCTTGTAGCTGCTTGACCTTCTGCCCGTCGCGGTAGATGTCGGGGTCGGCAAGCGCCTGGTCAACCTCCGCGAGTTGCGATTCGAGCTTGACAATCTTCTGCTCAAGCGACTCCTGCTTGAGTTTGGACAGGCCCGACTGCTTCCGCGGGGGCGTTTGGCCTGCGGCATTGTTTTTTTGTCCAAGCTTCTGGGCCTTGGGCTTGGCTTGTTTGGGTGGCGAGGGTTTCTGAGCCACCGGCGCGGCGGCCTGGGCACGCTGTGTGGCGATGTATTGGCTGTACGTGCCCAGCACGTGGCGGACGTTGCCGTTGCCGTCCATCACAATGAGCTGATCCACCAGGTCTTCGAGCAGCATCCGGTCGTGTGAGATCAGGATCAGCGTCCCCCCCCCGGTGGCTTTTTGGCCGAACCCCTGGGGCTGTGCGGTGAACTGCTTCATCGCCGCTTCGAGACGCTCGGCGCTGGAGATGTCCAGGTGGTTGGTCGGCTCGTCGAGCACCAGCAGGTTGTGCCCCCCCACCACGAGCCCCGCCAGCACCGCACGGCTGCGCTCACCGCCGCTGAGCACGGTTAACGGCTTGTCTTGCTCATCACCTGAAAACAAAAATGCGCCGGCGAGGTTGCGCGCGTCCTGCTCATTACCGGTGGGCACGAACCGCTGGAGGTATTGGATGACTGTTTTGCTTAAGTCGAGGCCTTCGTGCGTTTGGCGGTAGTGCCCGACGCTGACCGAGTTGCCGGTGCGGACGGCGCCGCTGTCGGGCGGTTGCTCGCCTAGGAGTGTTCGGACGAGCGTGCTCTTGCCCGCGCCGTTTGGGCCGATGACGCCCACCCGATCGCCCCGCTTGATCACCAGCGACAAATCCTTGAACAGCGTCTTGCCTTCGTAGGCTTTGCTGATCGCGTCGGCGGTGCAGATGAGGTCCCCGCACCTTTCGGCGGGTCGGAAGACCATGTTGACCTCGCCCAGGTCGGTGGGCCGATCGATTAATTCGTTTTGCTTGTAACGATCAAGTCGCTTTTCGCGTCCCTGAGCCTGTGAGGCGCGTTGCCCGGCGCGGTAGCGGTCGATGAACGCCTGCTCCTGGCGGACCCTGTCCTGCTGCTTTTCGTAGACCCGCTGCTGCGTCAGCCGGCGAAGGACGCGCTGCTCGCGGAACGCCTGGTAATTGCCGGGGTATTCCACAAGCCGGCAGTCTTCGAGTTCGTAGATACAACCGACGACGCGGTCGAGCAGCCAGCGATCGTGGCTGACGAGGATCACCGCGCCGCTGTAGGCCAAGAGATATTCTTCAAGCCACTGACGCCCGGCGATGTCCAGGTGGTTCGTCGGCTCGTCCAATAGCAACACGTCGGGCTGGCGCAAGAGCAACTTCGCCAGGGCCAGGCGCCCCTGCTGACCGCCGGATAGGTCCTGAACCGTCACGTTGAAGAACTCGTCGGTGAGGCCCAGCCCGTGGAGCGTGGCGTCGATTTGATGATCGACGGCGTACCCGCCCGCGGCTTGGATCTTGTTCTCGACCTGTTCGTATTTCTTGAGCAGCTTATCCAGCTCGTCGCCCTGAGCGGTGGTCATCTCGTGCGACAGGGTTTCGAGGTCGCTGTGCAGCTTGTGCAGGTGGGCGAACGTGGTGGCCGCTTCGTCGCGCAGGGTCCGGCTGGGGTCGAGGTCCGGGTCTTGCGTGAGGTACCCCGCCGTGGCGCCGCGGGCGAGTTGGACCTGGCCGCTGTCTGGCTTCAAGCCCGACCAACCGGCGATGAGCTTGAGCAGCGTCGACTTGCCGCAGCCGTTGCGACCCACCAGCCCGACGCGCACGCCCTTCTCAACGGTCAGGTTCACGCCGTCAAGCAGAACCCGATCACCGATCGACAACACCAGATTAGCCACACTCAATAGCGCCACAGCGGTCCGAGCCTCCGAATATCTTTCTGAAAGTCGAGTGAGAAGTATAGCCCACACGGAGCCGGGCCACGCGGGGGCGTCGTAATAAACAAACGGGTCTTTAAAAACCATGCGCACGCTGACACCGCCGGCGGCCAAGCCCCGTCTTGCCGGTCACGGTGTGGCGGGCTCACCAACGGGCAGGCTAAGCACAAACGAAACCCCACCGTCCGGGTTGCCGGTGACTGAAATCTTGCCCCCGTGCGCTTCGGCGATGGTCCTGCTGATCGACAGGCCCATGCCCATGCCGTGCGGCTTGGTCGTATAGAAAGGCTCGAAAATGTGGCTCAATACCTCTTCAGCCACACCAGGCCCCGTGTCGCTGACGGTCACCGCGACGCGGCCTTGGCCCCGCGGGGCCACGCGCATGGTCAAGCCGCGGTGATCCGACGATCTGTCTTCCATCGCCTCGATCGCGTTGGTGGCTAGGTTCAGGATGATTTGCTCGATCTGGACGTTGTCGGCCTCGACGAAAATCGGAGCGCCGCTTAGCTCCACGTTGACCTCCACGCGGCTGGACCGGGCTTTGGGCGCGATCAGCGCGACGGTCTCGTGGACGATGTAGTTGATGTCGACATGGCTGCGCTGGGTCTGCCCCTTGTGCACGTAGGCGCGTAGCCGACGCACGATCTCCGAAACGCGGTGGCACTGCGAAGACACTTTTTCCATGGTGTCTGACAGCTCTTGGGAGTCAAAGTTTTTTTCGGACAACACCGCGGCACAGTGCTGGGTGTAAACGGATATCGCCGCCAACGGCTGGTTGATCTCGTGTGCCAGGCTCGCGGCCAACTCACCCACCGTGCTTAGCCTCGCCATGTGAGCGACTTCTTCGAGGTGCCTGCGGGCCTGCTCCTCGGCCCGCTTGCGGCGTGTGACATCCACCATAAACGCCATCGAGCTTAAGGCGCCGCCCGCGCCGTCCCGCTGGATGACAGCCGACAGCAGGACTTCGATAACCCACCCGTCTTTCCGAACCATCTGGTATTCGATGTCGCTCACAGACCCGCTCTTGAAAAACTCGGGCAAGACCTCCTCAACGGCGTACCGCCTCGACGCCTCGGTGAGAAACTCCGTCGACCGACGCCCCACGACTTCTTCGCGCTCGTACCCCAGCGTGTGCAGCCAGTGGTCGTTGACGCTTATGATCCGACCGTCGCGGTTGATGGAGTGCATCATGACCGGGGTGTTGTTGTAGAGCGTGCGGTAACGCGATTCTGAAGCCTGCAGCTTCCGCTGAACCTCCGCTTCTAGTTCTTTCTGGGCTTTCTCTAGCCTCTTCTCCACCTGCTTTCGCAGCGTGATGTCGCGCACAAACACAACAACACCGATGATCTGCCCCGACGCGTTGCGGTACGGGACTTTGTCGGTCTGAACCCAGAGCTTTTGCCCGTTCCCGACATAGAGGCGCTCGACGATGTTAAGCTTGGGGACACCCGTGCGGATAACTTCCAGGTCGTCTTGGTAATACGCATCCGCCTCGTCGGGGTACCACCTTGACGTGGGGGTGTTAGCCATCTCGCGCGGCGTCACACCCCATCGCCGTGCCGCCTCGCGGTTCACACGGAGGATGCGATTGCGTGTGTCTTTATAAAACAACATCGCCGGCATGGCGTCGACGATAGTTTCCAGCTCCGCCCGGAGGCTTTGGAGCCGATCCTCCGCCAGGTCACGCTCTTCGGCTTTGTGTTGAATTTTCTCGTTCGCGGCGGCCAATTCCGTGGTGAGCCGCTCCACCAAATCGCCCAGCCGCTTAGGGTCATCTCGCAGGGCCTGCCCGCCCGTGCCGCCGTCGGTCGTGTTACCGTCGGCGGCGCCGCGCTGCGTAGACGACGCCCGGTCCGTCTGGCCTTGTACTTTTGCCGGCTCGTTCCTAGCCATCTCACACCTCGGTGCGACAGTTCGCGCCGCAACGATCCCGCCATAATATTGTCAGGTAAAAAGCCTCCTGAGGGGTAGATTGTACCCAACAATCCCGTGTTGCGAACCCTGAGCCCCAAAAACCGGCGCCTGACCGAATATCACCCTGATGAGGCGAGGCCCGGTCCGCTACTGCGTGGGCATACACGACGCCGCTTATTGGGCGAAAAAACCAGGCCCATTACCGTGATCGCAGCCGAAAGCGGAAGAAAAAAACCCAAGGCGCGGCGCCTTGGGTGAGTGGTTTGGTCGCGGTGGCAGCCGGTCAAGGCAGCCTTACACGTTGGCCGGGCCTTGTGCTCAGCTCGCGGCACGCGGGTGGGCGCGGTCGTAGCTGTCACGCAGACGCATGGTGGACAGGTGCGTGTAGATCTGCGTGGTGCTCAGCGACTGGTGGCCCAACAACTCCTGGACGCTGCGCAGGTCGGCGCCGTTGTCCAAGAGGTGGGTGGCGAAGCTGTGGCGGAGCGTGTGGGGGCTGATCGTCGAGTCGAGCCCCGCCGAGGCGAGGTACTTGTCGAGCTTGCGACGCACCGACCGGCTCGACAACCGCCCGCCGTTCTTGTTGACGAACAGGGGCACGTTCGGGTCGGTGATGGTGCTCTGGCGCAGCGCCGTGAAGCGGGGGTCTGGCTCCAAGAGTGTCATGTAACCGCGGATAGCGGCCAGCGCGTGCGATCCCAACGGGACGATCCGCTCTTTCTTGCCCTTACCGCGCACGCGCAGGGTCTGCTGCTCCTGGTCCAGGTCGTGGCGGTTGAGCTCGACCAACTCGCTGACGCGGACGCCCGTGGAGTAGAGCGTCTCAAGGATCGCCCGGTCGCGGGCGCCCAGTGTATCGCGGCTGTCGGGCATGCTCAGCAGCTTGTCGACTTGTTCGACGGTGATGGCCTTGGGCAGCCGCTTGGCCTGCTTGGGCGTGCGGATCATCTGCATCGGGTTGGCCGCGATCACGCCACGCAGTTGCATCCACTTGTACAGGCTGCGGAGCGTGGCGATCTTCCTCGCCACAGTAGCGAGGCTGTAGCCCAGGCCGTCGAGCTGGCTGAGGAACCCACGAATAATCATGGCGTCGGCTCCGGTGATCCGCTGGTTGATCTGTGGGTTATGCCCTGCTTCGCCCTCCTGGTCCTGGCTTGTGCCGTTGTTGCCGGCCGGGATCGAAGAGGCATCGCCCGTGGTCAGGTACGCGGCGTATTGGCGCAAATCCGCGCCGTAGCACCGGGCGGTGTACGGGCTGAAGTGGCGTTCAAAACGCAGATAATCCACGAACTTGCCGATTAATGAGCTTGTTTCGGACATCGCTGTGTGCATCCTTTGTTAAGAACAGAAGCCCGACTACGCCCGGCCGTACTACGCGGCCGAACTTGATTGCTTAAGCATCCATTCCACTTGTTGACTCAATCGCCTGCCGATCTGGTGGCTAAGCACGGCTGCATCGAACATGCCTAACGAACACTCCGAATCACGCGCCATCGACACAAGCCGATCGAGCAGTTCCGACTCTTTGCCGGGCTGGTAGTGAAAAACGTACCGGTGCCCGCTTTTGACCAGCGCCAACTGACGCCCGCCGGGGGTATCGCCTGGCGTGGCAGACCCGGCCGGGTCGCCGCCCTCGGGGCCTTCGTCCGGGAAGGGCTGCTCGAACAGATTGGGGGTGTCCATGCCTGACATTTTGTGCTTCCGACCGGCCTTCCCCAGGGCCGGCCGGCGTCAGGCCGGCTACAACCGAGAGGAGGCTTGTTTTTCCGGGGGCGTCACCCGAAGGGTTTCGGCCCGCAACAAACGCCAGCTCATCACATAGCTGGCAAAATCGCTATACAGGTCCATGCTGATCCGATACAGGTGCCACGAGCCGGTCTCCTTGACCTGCCCTCGATTCACCGCGTAGCGCATCAGCCGCTTACGCACCACCGGGTCCGACGCGTCGAGCACCGCGCTGACGCTGTTGATCGGCTGAATCAGAGCCGGCGGGTCCGGCAACGTTCCCGGGTCGGTCGACGCTTGAGCCAGGGCACGCACGTTGAGGCTGTCGTAGTATTCGACCTGCTCATTGACGTACAACTCGACTGCCAAGCCCAGCTTCGGCGGGTCGTACGGGTCGTAGGCGGTAATCGTGCCCACGACCAGCCCGTCCACACCAAGGGCTCTTAGCAGTTGCTTGGCCTCGGCCGGGGTGCTTACCTCCGCGATGTCCAGGGCCTCCATGGCCGCCAGCACGCGGTTCACAGGCAGCACGTCCAGGTTGGAGGCATTTTCCAAATGCCCCACCAAGTCGTCAGCCAGAGACTGGCCGTCCGCCTGAAGGCTGCCGCTTTCGTTCCGCAGAGGCGCCACCGCCCAGACCCGACGTGTGAGATACGGGCTGTGCAGGGGGTCGGCCCCGCGGCCTTCAAGCAGCGAGCAACCGCCGATCAAAAGCGCCGTTGCGATCAGCAACAGAACCTGTTTACTTGTCATGGCTTCCTGCCGTCGTTGAGATGAGAGTCCCTTTCTCATCGGGTTAACAAATCCGTGACACCTATTGCGTGGGTATCATCGCGTCTGGGTCGGAGGCCAACTCCTTCAGCCGGCCGTCCATCCGCCGAGGGGCGGCCAGCGCCGACGAGCCGTGGCGGTTGGCCATCGGTTCGGACACTCGCAACGCCCTGTCGGGGCGTATCGCCCATATATTCTCTACGCCGTTCTTGGCGCGGTTGGACACAAAGAAAATCGACCCGTCCTTGGCCCACGCGGGGTGAAGGTCGGCGAATTGGCTGTTGGTCAGGTTGGCACGACCCGAGCCGTCGGCGTTGAGCACCCAGATGTCGGCCTGAACCGGGCGGGTCTGCTGCTCGCTCTCGGGGTCGATGATCGTGCTAAAGGCGATGTGCTTGCCGTTGGGGCTCCAGGTGGGCGAAATCGCAGCGGCGTTGGAGCTGGCGACGAGCTCCGTGGGGCGGACGCCCTCGCCGTTGACCATCTCCACACTCCAGAGGCTGAACCACCGTGTGCCCCGCTCGCGGGCTCGTTGGAACAAGATCCGGTTGTCCACGGGCGACCAGTCGGGGAACAGCCCGTAGCCGATGAACCGCTTGGTCGCGGGGTTCTCCACGTCGATCACCACCAGCTCCCACTGCCCGGACTGAGCGCCGTAGGTGCAGTATACAAGCTGCCTTCCGTCCGGCGAGAAGCTGGGGCTGATGTCGTGGGTCTGGTCGCTGGTCAGTTGCACCGCCTGGCCGCCGGTGATGTCCATCATGTAGATGTCCCAGTTGCCGGCGCGGTCGGAGGCGAAAGCCACTTTCCGCCCGTCGGGGCTGAACGTGGGCATCACGTCGTTGGCGGGGTCGTTGGTCAGTTGCTGCAGGGCCGTGCCGTTGATCCGCTTAAGGTAAAGATCAGCGGTGGCGCGGTGCTGCGTGGACGCGTAGGCCAACAGCGTGCCCGTGGGGTCGACGTCTGGGTCGAAGTCAGCCCCTTCGGTGGCAAAGGAAATCTGGCGGAGGTTGTCGGGGCTGTCCAGTGGGCTGGACTGACCCGGCCTGGCTTGGGGCAGTTGCCCGTAAAGCCCAAGGGCGCCGATGGAAACATTGTCGGCCCTGTTGGTGGCGAACCGCGCCCGGTTGCCGGAATCAAACGGCTGTGATTCCACAATCAACGCGGACTGGTCGTCCGGGTCGGGCATGCTAAACGACACCGGCTTAGGCCCATGACGGTTGTTGTCAGAAGCCGCGGTGATCTGCTGCTGCTGATGGGGGTGGTCCGCGGCACAGACGTGCGACGCTGTCGCGCCAAACGGGTTGCCCCGCTTGGCTAGCGCCAGTTCATGCTGCTTACGCATGAACTCGTCATACTGACGGCGGGCGGTGGCGTCCATGGTCGCGCCAAACGAGCCGTTGTATTGCAGACCACAGCCCGTCAAAGCGGGCGTTGCAGCCAGAACCGTACACAAAATTACAATCTGTCGTGGACTCATGCGTCGACCCTCAGTTACGGGTTCGCTGTTGGTCCTCCCCATTACTATCGGTACAATCGTTATCGGTTAGCAGATGGGGGCACGTTTACTTCAATACTGAACAGTTCGTTTATCGGACGAGCCCGCCGATTGGCTTGAGGCAAACACAACTGCGCAAAGTGGTTGCTTCCTTGGAATTAAAACCACTGCCCGAAGGCTATATAGTTGTGCGAAAGGGCAAAATCGTTGATTTTGTTACATATGTTGTGGTTTAAAAGAAGTGATTCGTCCACAATCGGCTGCCAATTCGGCTCCATGAAGGGCCCCATGCAGGAGATTTCCATCTAGCATGACGGGGCTAATCCACTATTGCCTTGCCTACGCGGCATTCGACCCTGCGTGGCTGACCCACCCAGCGGTGCGGTGGCCCTTAACAGGGGCGTACCTCGCAGTGCTGGGCCTCATCGCCGCATACGGATTACACCGTTACTGGCTTGTGTGGCTGTACTTTCGCACGCGACGCCGTGTCCCTAAGCCCCTGAGCCGCTACGACCCGCTGCCCCGCGTGACCGTGCAACTGCCCATGTTCAATGAGGCCAACGTCACCCGGCGGGTGATCGACGCGGCCTGCCAACTCGATTACCCACAAGATCGCATTCAAATTCAGGTCTTAGACGACTCGACCGACGGGTCGGACCAGATCGCCCAAGAGCGTGTGGCGTTTTGGGCGCGGCAGGGGGTGGATATCCAATTACTGCACAGGGTTCACCGCCACGGCTTCAAGGCGGGGGCTTTGGCAGACGCGCTGGCGGGCGCCACGGGCGAGCTGATCGCCATCTTCGACGCCGACTTCGTCCCGCCGCCCGATTTCTTAAAACAATCGGTCCATTACTTCACCGACCCAGCCGTGGGCATGGTCCAGACCCGGTGGGACCACCTGAACCGCGACAACTCGCTGGTCACGCGCTGCCAAGCGATCTTCTTAGACGGGCACTTCCTTATAGAACACACCGCTCGCAACCGGGCCGGCCGGTGGATCAACTTCAACGGCACCGCCGGCCTGTGGCGGCGCCGGGCGATCGAATCGGCGGGGGGGTGGCAGCACGACACACTCACGGAGGACGTGGACCTGAGCTACCGCGCCCAGCTAGTTGGGTGGCGGTTTGTCTTCTTGCCCCTGGTCCGCTGCCCGGCGGAGCTGCCCCCGGAGATCAACGCCTTCAAAGCCCAGCAGCACCGCTGGACCAAGGGTTCGATCCAGACCGCCAAAAAGCTGCTGCCCACCGTGCTCAAAGCCGACGTGCCGTGGGGGGTCAAGGTCGAAGCGTTCTTCCACCTGACCAGCCCGATGGTGTACCTGTACGTCTCACTGATGGCGTTGCTGCTGTACCCGGCGTTCTTTGTGAACATGCAGCCGTTTGAGGGTGGCTCGGCGGGGGCGTTTCTACTGGGTATGAGCGTGTTCGCGTTGGGCACGGCGTCGGCCAGCGCCTTCTATGTCGTGAGCCAGCAGCAGCAGGGGCGCGGCGTGCTGACGACCATCGCCCAACTGCCGGTGCTGATGAGCATCGGCGTGGGCATCGCGCTCAATAATGCCCGTGGCTGCATCGAAGCCCTGCTGGGGCACGACTCGGACTTCGTGCGCACGCCGAAGTACAACACGCTTCAACCCGATCGGCACACCGGCGGTCGTCACGCCCAGCGAGTCATCCCAACCCCGTCGATCAAAACCTGGATGCTGGTGTTGGAGATCGGCATGGGCCTGTACACGCTCGAGTGTGCGCGCATGGCCGCTTTCTCCGATAGGGCGCTGCTTAGCACGCCGTTCCTGCTGCTGTTTTCGTTTGGGTATCTCTACGTGGGTCTGACGGGGCTGCTGAACCAACGCCTCGCCGGTGGGCCGACGCCGCAGCCGGCGTTTTGAGCCGCCGCATTGCTCTCTTGAAACCCCCGAACCAGGGTGCCACTGGTTGCTTGCAACCAGTGTTTCTGACTTGGTGGTTCGCAAACACGGCTTGACGAGCAAGCCGTGCCACCCTTTGCGTGGAGGGTTTCAACAGAGCCTTACCGCTTCATCAGCAGCACGGTGGCGTGGCAGGCGATGGCGCGGCCTTCGCCGATGGCGTCCACCTGCTCGTGGGTCTTGCCTTTGATGTTCACCTGGTTCAACTTGCATCGCAGCAATTGGGCCAGGCGTTTGCGGATCGCGTGCTTGTGGGGGCTGAGCTTGGGGCGTTGGAGGATGACCGTCACATCGAGGTTGCCGATCTTATACCCCGCGGCGCCGATGCGCTTGGTCACGTTGGTAACGAACCCCTGTGAGTCGGCACCTTTCCAAGCTTGGTCGCTGTCCGGGAAGTGTTGGCCGATGTCCTCTTGACCTAACGCGCCCAGGACGGCGTCGGTGACGGCGTGGTAGACCACATCGCCGTCGGAGTGGGCCACGGTGCCGGCGTCGTGCTCGATGTGTTGGCCGCCGATGATCAGGTCGTGGCCGGGCTCCAGGCGGTGCAGGTCGAAGCCGTGGCCGATGCGGAATGGCTGGGTGTAGGGTGATGACATGGCCAAACACCGTAACCGCCACGGCAAGGCAGATCAAACAAGGCAATCGGTGATCAAGCTGTGCAGCCTGGCTTTTAAAGGGTCATACGGCCTCGCGACGCGGTGCTACTTCAGCCCATATTCCTTGAGCTTGCGGTAGAGCGTGCGCTCGCCGATGCCCAGCATCTTGGCGGCTTGTTCGCGGTTGCCGCTGTGCATGCGCAGGGCTTGGCGGATGGCCTGTTTTTCGATCTGGTCGAGGCTCAGCCCGCCCAGCGCGTCGATGTTTAGGTCACCGCCAGGCGACGCGGCGGTTTGTATCTCCGGCGGCAGGTGGCGCGGCTCAAGCTTGTCGCCGTCTGCTACCACGACCATGTTCTGAGTCGCGTTCATGAGTTGACGCACGTTCCCCGGCCAGGCGTATTGCACCAGTTGCGTCATTGTTTCTTCGGTCGGTTGCGGGGCGGGCTTGTCGGATTGCTGGGCGTAGTGACGCAGGAAATGGTTGACCAGTTGGGGGATGTCCTCGCGTCTCTCGCGAAGCGGCGGCAGGCGCAGCTCCACGCCCTTGATCCGGAAGAACAGGTCCTCGCGGAACTGCCCCTGCTTGACCATGTCGCCCAGGTCGCGGTTGGTCGCGGAGATCAGCCGAACGCTCACGTGCTTGGGCTCATTCGACCCCAGGCGCACCACTTCGCCGCTCTCGAGCACGCGCAACAACTTGGCCTGCATGAGCACGGGCATGTCGCCGACTTCGTCGAGGAACAGCGTGCCCCCGTCGGCGTACTCGAAGCGACCCTGCCGGTCGCGGTCGGCGCCGGTGAAGGCGCCCTTCACGTGCCCGAACAACTCGTCTTCCAAGATCGACTCGCTTAGGCCGGCGCAGTTCAGCGGCACGAAGTGCTGCTTGGCCCGGTTGGAATTGTTGTGAAGCGCCTGGGCGATCAACTCCTTGCCGACGCCCGACTCGCCGGTGATCAGCACGGGGATGTTGGACGGGGCGATCTGCTTCATCGTGGCGATGAGGCTCCGCATGGCGGGCGACGAGCCGATGATCCCGTCGAAGCCGTAAGACTCGTCGAGGCGCTGGCGCAGCTGCGCGTTCTGGTCGCGGAGCATGACCGCTTCGACGGCGTGCTGAGCCAGGGCGCGGAACACGTCGAGGTCCAAAGGCTTCTCGATGAAGTCGTAGGCCCCCTGCTTGAGCGCCGCTTTGCAGGTGGGCACGTCGCCGTGGGCGGTGACTAATATCGTCTCGGCGTTGCGTTGGGTCTGGCGCGCGGCGGCGAGCACCTGTAGCCCGGCTTCCTCCGTGTCCATCACCAGGTCGGTGACGACCAAATCAAACTGGCCGTGTTTGAGCTCGTCTTGAGCTTGGGGCAGGTCGTGGACAATGGTGCAGACGTGGCCAAGGCGGCGCAGCGCCTCAGCCATGACCTCGGCGTGCTCGTCTTCGTCGTCCACGACCAAGACCTGGGCACTGAGGGGCTTTGTGGGGTTCGATACTTTGTCAGACATCGATCGGGCTCTTGTGTCCTTGGTACGGCTTACCGGTTCATATTCGTCACGGCTGAGGCGGTCAAGGCTGATGTGGTTGCCAAGACCACCACCGCAACGCCTGATCTTAAGCATATAATGCCGCCAGATGAAACCCAGCCAACCCGCCGACCCCCAACCGCCCACGCCGGCCAAGGCCGTTCACACGATCGGCTGCGTGGGCTATCTAAACGCCAAGCCCCTGATCCACGGCCTAGAAAACCGAGCCGACGCGGCTGTTCAGTTTGACGTGCCCAGCGGGCTGCTAGCCCGGCTGGAGAGCGGCGAGGTGGATATCGCGCTGTGCCCGGTGATCGACTACTACCAAAGCGGTGTGCCGCTGCGGATCGTGCCCGTGGGCGGTATTGGGTGCAACGGCCCAACGCTGACGGTGCGCCTGTACAGCCGCGTGCCGTTCGAGGCGATTACCCACGTCCACGCAGACACCGACAGTCACACCAGTGTTGCCTTGCTGCGGGTTGTGCTGTGGCGGTGTTACGGCGTAAACCCCCGCGTCAGCTCACTGAATGTTGACGCTGCCACCGGAGGCATCACCGGACAAGTAGCCCAGGCAGCGCTGCTGATCGGCGACAAGGTAATTACGGACCAGCCGCCGGCCCAAGCGTTCCCGCATCAACTCGACCTGGGCGAAGCGTGGCACGGACTCACCGGCCTGCCGTTTGTGTTCGCGGTGTGGATGGCCCGCGACGGGGTCGATCTGGGCGATCTGCCTGCGGCACTGAACGCGGTGCGCGTGGCTAACGCGGCGTGTCTCGACGAAATCGCCGCGCAATACGCCGCCAAGCACGGCTGGCCGATTGACCTAGCGCTTCAATACTTCACACGACACATCCGCTACGACATGGGCAAGCCGCAGCTTGAAGCGATCGAGCGGTTCGGCGAGTTGGCTGGAAAAATGGGCCTGATCAAAAAACCGCAGCCGCTGCGCATCGACGCGGCATCGGGGCAAAACGCGCAAGTCGGGTGCGCCGGTCTCACGCGATAAACTAAAGATGCGGTTGTGAAAGCTATCCGCCCAGAGCTTGGTGAACGCTCGCCAAGGTCCCCAGCAGGGACAGCGCCTGGCTTAGGGGCAACATGGTGCTGGCGTCGGACAGCGCGTTGCCGGGGTCGGGGTGTGTCTCGATGAAGACCGCTTGAACACCAGCCGCGACGGCCGCGCGGGCCAGCAGCGGCGACCGGTCGGGACGCCCGCCGGAGGTCTTACCGCCTTCCCCCCCGCCGGGTTGCTGTGTGGAGTGCGTGGTGTCGAAACACACGGGGCAACCCAGGTCCATCAAGTCGCCCAAGCCGACGAAATCATTCACCAGACGCTGGTACCCGAAGAACGTGCCCCGCTCGGTGAGCATGATCCCGCCGGCGACGGCTTTGTTGCCCCGCATCTCGGGCTGGCTGTGGCGGAGCTTCTGGACCACATTGACCATCTCGCCGGGCGACATGAACTGGCCTTTCTTGACGTTCACGGGCTTGCCAGTAGCCGCGGCGGCGATGAGCAGGTCGGTCTGCCGACACAGGAACGCGGGGATCTGTAAGAGGTCCACCGTTCGGGCGGCCGGCGCGGCGTGGCCCGGCTCGTGGATGTCGGTCGTCACGGGCACGCCCAGCTCGGCCTTCACCGCTTCGAGCATGGCCAACCCCCTGATCATGCCCGGCCCGCGCCGGCTGGAGATGGCGCTGCGGTTGGCTTTGTCGAAGCTGGCTTTGAAGATAAAGCCCAGCCCCAATTCGGCGCACCGGTCACGCAACGCCTGGGCGATTTGCAGGCACAGCTGCTCCGACTCGGCCAAACACGGCCCTGCGATGACCGCTAGCGGCTGGTGTTGCCCGATCTGAATGTTGCCAACGGTGATGTCTTGCATGGTTGTGGTGATCTCTAGCGTTGCCCGCGTGAACCGCCCGGCTTAATAGATTGAACGGTTGCGCATTGTACGGTTTGTGGTTTCGGGCGTTTCCTGGGGGGCTTGAGTGTCGCCCGTCACAATGCCCACGCTTGCCGAGCAGCCCAGCCGGTCGGCGCCGGCGTCGAGCATGGCGAGCGCTTGTTCGCGCGTGCGGATGCCCCCGGCGGCTTTGATGTACAACCCGCCGCTGTGCTTTTTCATCAGGCGGACGGCTTCGACGGTCGCCCCGCCGGCGGGATGGAAGCCGGTAGACGTCTTGACGAAGTCGCAGCCGCTCTCGATCGCGGCTTGGCAGGCGCACGCGATGCGCCCCTCGCCATGGGCGGGGTCTTGCAACAAGAGCGCCGACTCGATGATCACCTTCACGACCACCGCCGGGCTGACGGCGCGCGCGGCTTTGATAATCTCCAAAAACTCGGCTTTGGCGGACGCGGCGTCTTGTTTAAGCAAGTACGGCAGGTGTGCGACAAAGTCGATCTCTTGGGCGCCGTCCTTCACCGCGGCGGTGGCTTCGATCGCTTTGATCGTCGGCTTGTTGGCTCCCAAGGGGAAGCCTACCACCGCGCAGGTCTTGATCGGTGAGCCGTGCAGGGCCTTGGCCACGTCCGCGACGAATAGGCCGTGTACGCAAACGGAAGCGAAGTTGTATTGCGTCGCCTCCGCAACCAGCCGGTGGATATCGCGACGGTCGGCCTCGGCGGCCAGCAGTGTGTGGTCGATCTTGCCGGCCAGGTTTGGTGGAGGTGTCGCGGCCATAGGCTTCATCATAAGGCCTGGGTCGGCGAAGTGTGTTGACCCGGGTGTGCGGTTTGGGGTGACGGGGCCTGCGCCAACTCGTTGAACAGCGATTCAAGGGATTGAACGTAAAGGGGGTTGTCGGTGGCGATCAGGTCGCCGTGTGAACCGCCCTCGAACGCGACGAGGCGTCCGCGCGGCGCAACGGCGGCGATTTGTTGGCCGGACTCGAACCGGCAGATCGGGTCGTCCGTGCCGTGCAACACCAGCAGCGGACACGCCAAGCGGGCCGCGTACGCCGCGCGGTCGTATTGGGCCAGCCCCGGCAGCCGCAGCCACGCGTACGCGGCGGACAGGTGCGCAATGGGAAACGCGGGCACCTTCCGGCAGCGCAGGTGCCCACGCAGCGGCTCACCGAAGTAGCGGAACGGCCCGTCGGCGATCACCGCGGTGATGCGGCGCACGGTTGCTTCGTCGGCATTGGCTGCGGCCACGATGGACACGCCGGCCCCCAGTGACACGCCATACAGCACCACGGGCGCGTCGGTGCCTTCGATCTGTTCGACCACGCGTAGCAGGTCATCGGCCTCAAGCGTGCCCAGGCAACTGATGGGCGCGGTGGATTCGCCGTGGCCACGCAGGTCGTACACGATCAGCCGCGACGCGAAAGGCGCCAACACCGGCACGCGCAGCAATGAGCCGTACCGGCTGCTGTTCCAGCCGTGGGAGATGATCACCACGGGGCCGCCGGGTGATTTGCCGACGATCTCCCACCCCAGCGTCGTTGACCCGTCGGCGAACACGTACCGACGCTCTTGGGCTTCGAAGCCCAACTGGTCGGGGTCGGTGGGCAGGCCCTTAGCCAAGGCGTAGGCGTAGGTCTTGCGCTTGGGGTACTGCAGTTTGAAAACCACGGCGGCGCTGCTGGCGAGAATAATCATCGCCAGCGCGAGGATGTAGAGGTTTAAAAATTCCATCGCTGTTTCGTGATGAGCATCTTAGAACGTGCATGAAAAGCATGCTCCGCCACGAGCCGCGACCGTCAGGGAGCGGTCCGGGTGGAATAATCACGGGAACTTGCACGCGGCTTTTCGATGGCTTGAGGCTCCTCACACACTCTCTTAGGGTGCTAATGCGCCGCCGCCGTGGCGATCGCGGGCAACCCGCTGATGGCCGCGACCCGTTTGGCCATGACCTGGCACACTTGGGCGTCGGGGGCGACGGCGAAGAGCGTTGAGCCTGAGCCGGTGACGTGAATGGGGTGTTGCAAGTCTTGTTGCAGCTTATCGCGATGCCCGCGTAGCTCGGAGCGTACCGCCATCGCCGCTTGGGCCAGGTCATTAAACGGCCCGTCGGCGGCTAACGGTTGTTGCTGTGCCAAGTCGCGGACGCGCTGGGTCTCCGGCTCGCGGCTCACGCCCGCTTGCCCCGGCAACCGATCGAACGCGCGATACACGTCGCCCGTCGGGCACGCCAAAGCGGGGAAAACCAACACGAGATGCACGGGGCTGGGCAGTGTTAGCGGCTCGATTTGCTCACCCAACCCGGCGACCAGCGCCGACGGCTGCCCAAGGATCGCCGCGACCAGGAAACCCACGTCGCTGCCCAGCGATGCGCCAAGCTCGATTAATTCCGCCCGCTCCATGCCCAAGCTGAACAGCCGGTTTAGCCCGACGAGCGTGCCCGCCGCGTTGCTCGACCCGCCGCCCAGGCCTGCGCCGGTGGGGATGCGCTTGCGCAGTGTCAGCAACACCTGCAGCGGCCGCCCCACGCGCTCTTGGATCAATGACCACGCGCGGTAGACCAGGTCTTTCTCAATCGGCCAATCGACGATGACTTGTGGTTGGCCCCCTTCCGTGGCCGGCGGCGCTGGTGCGATGTCGAACCGGCACGGCTCGTCGGTCTGTTTGATTTTGAGGGAATCGCCGAAACCGACCGCCACCATCCAACTGGCTAGCGGGTGCATGCCGCCGGGACGCGGCGACCCAACAGACAGGGCCAGGTTCACTTTGGCGGGGCAGGTGAGTTCCACGGACGGCTGCATATTACGGCCCAACGGCCACGGTGCTTTGGCCGTCCGTCAGCAGCTTGTAGACCATGTCGATGTCGTCGGCCTTGAGGCGGATGCAACCCATGGAGACCTGCTTGCCGACCGAATCGGGCTCGATCGTGCCGTGGATGCCGTAGCCCACGAGGCCCTTGGTATTCTCGTCGATGCCCTGTAGGCCAATCCAGTACTCACCGATCGGGTTGGCGGGGTCGTCGGAGCCGTAGACCTTGCCCGTGCGCGGGTTGGTCCAGCCGGGGTTGGACAGCTTGCTGCCGCGACGGACGATCCAGGTGCCAAGCGGGGTGGAGTCGTCCTCGCCAAGCCCCACGCGGAAGCTGCGCACGTACACGCGCTGCCCGCCGGAGCCGGCCAAGTACACATCCATCCGGTAGCCCGATTTACTTACAACCGCGTGGAACGGCCCGTGGATGACCTTGATCCGCTGGCCCACGCGTATGCGCCGGGCGCTGACGTTGTTGATCAACTCAATCAATTGGTACGGCACGTTGTAACGCGGCGCGATGGTGGACAAAAAGTCACCGGGCTGGACCTTGTAATACTCGGCAAACGGGTCGCCCGCCACAGCCCGCGGTGAGAAGACCAGCGTCTGATTGATCTGCGCCAATATCTGTCGCACAGCATGCGTGTCAGCGACGGACAGGTTGGCTGCTTGGCCGATCAGCAGGTCGTTGAGGATTTTCCGTGCTTCAAGCGGCTTGCCCTGTTGGAACAGTTGTTGGCCGTGCGCGATCGCGGCGGATGCTCGACCGGTGGACTCGTTCGGTGAGGTCTGACCGATCAGCGCGGCGGGTGCGGGCGTCTGCCCTTGCGGGGGCGTCGCTTGCCGCGTCGGTGTGGCGGTGGTTCCGGCTGTGCCCTGGGGCGTCGGTATCGCTTGAGCACGGCGATCCGGCGCATCGCCCGCACGCCCCGCAGCCAACGGCGCCGCGCTAGGCGTGGCTTCTCGAACGGGCGTCTGGGTCTGCTTGCGAGGCTCGGCCTGGCTCACCGGCTTGGCGGGTGTCTTTGACGCCTGAGCATGTGTCGCGGTGCCGGAGGAACTGTCCTCGCTTCCCGACGGCCACAACCAATACACTCCGGCGCAGACCGCGACGAGCAGCACCAGCCACACCCACTTCGAACTAGATCCCTTGCGACGCCTGCGGGTTGTGTACCGCCTCCGGTGCGTGCTGGACCGGGCCGTTTGCGATGATAACACCATGGGTCTGTCTAGCTCCTAAACACCGTCACCCAGCCCCGATTGAGTACACAGAACGCTTCACTGGCCGAGGCGTGAAACGGACGAATCTAACCACTCAACAATAGCAGATTAGCCGGTGTTTGCAGAGCCGGGCCCCCGGAAGTGCCCTGGGCAATATCCCCCCATGGGAACGCCCGCAGGAATGCCCTTAAGTGCTTCGGGAGTCAATCTCCGCCTCAGTCCCCGGTGCGGATGCTTTACTGTCTCCCCGCTGCTGGGCGAGCCAGGCCAGGTACTCGCCGATCCGCTTTTCGTAGCCGCGCTGCGTGGGTTTGTAATAGGTCTTGTCCACGCCCAGGTATTCTTGATCCACATACCCGGTGGGGCTGTTGTGGGCGTACTGGTAGCCCTGGGCATTGCCCATGCGTTTGGCGCCGGCGTAGTGGCCGTCTCGCAGGTGCCGGGGCACGGGGATGGTGCGGCCCTGCTTGACGTCTTTGGCGGCGGCGCCGATGGCCACGGTACACGCGTTGCTCTTGGGCGCCGTGGCCATATAGATCACCGCTTGGGCCAGTGTTAGCTTGCACTCGGGTAGGCCGATGCGCTCGGTGATGTCATAAGCAGCGGCGGCGACGGAGATGGCCCTGGGGTCGGCGTTGCCGATGTCTTCGCTAGCGAGGATGGCGATGCGTCGGGCGATGAAGCGCGGGTCTTCGCCCGCTTCGAGCATTTTGGCTAGCCAGTACACGGCCGCGTCCGGGTCGCTTCCGCGCATGGACTTGATGAAGGCGGACGCAGCGTCGTAATGCCCGTCGCCCGTGCCGTCGTACACAATCGCCTTGCGCTGGATCGACTGCTGGGCCACGTCTAGATCGATCGCGATCGCGCCAGCTTCGCGTTGTGCGTCCCCGTCCTCTGCATTATGACTTTGGACCCCGGACTCTGGACCCTGGACTTGTTCCGTGCTCACCACCGCGATCTCAAGCGCCGTCAGCGCCCGCCTCGCGTCGCCGTCGCACACGCGCGCCCAGTGCTCGATCGCATCATCGCTGACACACAGGCTCAGCTTGCCGTAGCCATGCTCCGGGTCTGCGATCGCCCGGCGGAGTAGCGCCGCGACCTTCCCCTCGTCCAACGGCTCAAACTGAAAAATCTGCGACCGGCTGACCAGCGGCGAATTGATCGAAAAAAACGGGTTCTCGGTGGTCGCCCCGATCAGCGTGACCACGCCCCGTTCCACGTCTTCAAGCAGCACGTCCTGCTGGGCCCTGCTGAACCGGTGGATTTCGTCTAAGAAAAAGATCGTGCGTTGGCCGCTGTCTTCCAGAGCCGCTCGCGCGGCGTCGAGGACGTGGCGGACTTCTTTCACACCCACGGCTGCGGCGTTGGCACGCTCGAACCGACGCTTGGTCGTGTGAGCGATCAACTCTGCGAGCGTGGTCTTACCCGTGCCCGGTGGGCCGTAAAAAATCACGCTGGTGATCCGGTCGGCCCACAGCATGCGCCGCAGCAGCTTGCCGGGGCCGATAAAGTGCTCCTGGCCTAAAAAATCTTCGAGTGTGCGTGGGCGCATGCGCACGGCCAGCGGCTGGGCCGCAAGGCGGTTGCTCTCTCGCTGGCTGTCCCACAACCCAGGCATCTATCAATGATAGCAACCCCGGACAGGCAACCGGCAAAGCCGATGAATACGGATTCGGATTAATTTTGAGTCGATTTAAGACTATAAAAGGGACCACTCCCTGACGGTCGCGGCTCGTTGTGGACGACTCATTATTAATTTTGATCCATATAACACACGCCGGACGACAGGGCTTGGGTGCAGGCCTTGGCTTATGAGCCTTTGTTGACTTGGAACCGCCCGATCAGGGTCTGAAGCTGTTCGGCCTTGGCCGATAGCTGCGACGCGGCGGATGCGGCCTGGTTGGCGCCTTCGTTGGTCTGGCGAGTCACAGACGAAATCAACTCGACGTTGCGGCTGACCTCTTCGCTGGCTGCGGACTGCTCTTCGGCGGCCGCGGCGATTGACTGGATCATCCCCGCCACTTCCTTGGCGCTGTTGACGATCTGCCCGAGGCTCTTGCCCGCTTGGGTGGCGCGTTCCACGCCGGACTGCACCTGGCCGGTGCCGGCGTTCATGCGTTGCACCGCCTCGCCGGTCTCGGTCTGGATGGCTTTGATGGACTCGGCGACCTCGGCCGTTGCCTTGGTCGTCCGGTCGGCCAGCTTGCGCACCTCGTCGGCTACCACGGCGAACCCGCGACCGTGCTCGCCGGCGCGGGCGGCTTCGATCGCCGCGTTGAGTGCCAGCAGGTTCGTCTGATCCGCGATGTCGTTGATCACGTCGATAATCTGGCCGATCTGCTCGCCACGCTTGCCTAGCTCGGTGACACTGGCGGCGCTGGCGCTGACGGCCTCGCTGATGGCGCGCATACCCTCAATGGTCTGGTCGACGGTGTGCCCGCCTTCCGCGGCGACGCGTCCGGCCTCGCCGGCGTTGTTGGCAGCCTCGCCGCTCTTGCGTGCCACCTCGACGATGGAAGCAGACATCTGCTCCACCGCCGCGGACACCTGCGTGACCTGCTGGGTCTGCTCGCTGATGCCCTTGGCCATCTCATCACTGGACGCGGAGATCTGCGTTGCGGCGCTGGCTACTTCGTGTGTCGCGGTTTCGACTTCCACGATCGTGTCGTGTAGCTTCTTGACCGACACATTGAAGCTGTCCGCCAACTCGCCAAACTCGTCTCGACGCTTCACCTCCACGCGCTGGGTCAGGTCGCCATCGGCGATCCGCTTGAGCCGTTCAATCATGGCGGTGATTGGCTTGGTCATGGCGCTATTGATAAAATAGTACGTGAAAATCAGGCACCCCACGCCAGCCACCGCCAATACCAACACCATGTAACGCGTGTTGGCCATGGCTACAGTGCCGGCCTCTTCCAAGTTTACGTCCACCGCCACCGCGCCCATTAGGTCATTAAGCTGGAACGTCCTGCCCCGCTCCACGCCCTCTTTGCTGCGGATGGCCAACACGTCGTTGCGTTGTTCTAAGTTGTTGTGACAGGTCACACACGCCTGCCCCGCGGCCACGTCGGCCGCCAAGAACCGCAGGTAGGGCTTGCCGTTGATCTGCGTAATCTGCGCGTAGGGTTGCCAATCCGTAAACGGCTTGGTCGCGGCAAGATCGCCCTTGGCCTTGGCCTGCTTCTCCTGATCGACAAGGTTATTAAAGCCCTCATTCAGGAATCCGTCCTTGAGGTTGTTGCTGGGGTTGATGTTCCATTTGCTGACCAAGCTATACCTGTACTCGTTCTGTTTTGAACTGACGTCCTCGGCCACGCCCATGACGAACGTCGCGGGCAGCGGCACGTGCGGCGAGTCATCGGTGAAGCCTTCTTTGGGAGCGAACTCGGTGCCCTTGACTTTGCTCACCACGCGCTTCACGTAGTGCGCCCGGTCGGCGATAACCTGGTTGGCCACCGTCTGGGCCATCTTCCGGGCCTGCAACTCGATGACCCTGTTGTTGCCCCGCAGCGTCATCGTGATCGAAAGGCCTAAGACCAAAACGATCACGCCGGAGACCAAAAGCAGTAATCTTGTTGACGTCTTGTTAAACATTGACCCACCCCTGTTAGGTTTAAAAATTGTGTGAACCTAAGCATCATCGGAGGCGGGAGGCGACGGCTTTACCTAGGCAACGGACGCATAAACTATTGCGTGTGCTGTGGAAATAACGACCGCGAGTTTCGACAAATCGACGCGCACACAAGAAAATACGTGAATTAACACTTTTTTTTGCTGTGCGTTGCCGTGAGTTAACACAACTAAAACCGCTAGGGGGCCGCGTCATTCCGATAACAACACCTGGATTATGGGTTATGTTGCACATGAAATAGTGAGCGGGCCGGCCAGCTACACGATTGTTTAACGCACAGCCGACAAACCGCAAAACATACGTTTGTTTGCGTCTGGCGAAACAACCAAACGGACCACCCGCTCCGCCTCATATCCGTGGCCTGGGTTCACAAATCGATCCAAGATAAGATGCGTCTCGATATGCCTGATTTACCTGTTGTGCTGCGTGTGGCGGGTCGGCGGTGCGTGGTGGTGGGCGGCGGGGCCGTGGCCGCGCGGCGAGCCGCATCGCTGCACCAGGCCGGCGCGGAGGTCGTCGTCGTCGCGATCAAGATCGACGCCGAACATGAACCATCGCTGCTTCAAGCGGCCAACGCCGTGCACCGCAGGCCGTACCAGCCGTCGGACTTGGACGACGCCTTGCTCGTCGTCGCCGCCACCGACGACACGGACGTGAACGCAAGCATCACCGCCGACGCACGCGCCAGAGGCGTACTGGTCAACCGCTGCGACGAGCCAACGGAGGGCGACTTAACGATCCCCGCCCACGCCCACCACGGGCCCATCACCGTCGCCGTCCACACCAGCGGCATCTCCGCCGCCGCGGCCGGCACCATCCGCAGGGAATTGTCAGATGCACTGGACCCCGCGTGGCCCGAACTGCTCGCGGCCGTGGCCCCCTACCGCGAGGCGCTGCGGTCACGGGTCCCCGACCCGGCGCTACGCAGGCGGTGCCTAGTTGCGCTGACCGATGAAAAAGCCATGGCACTCTTCAAACAAAAAGGCACGGAGGCGATGCGGCAATACTGCCAACAAATTGTCGATAAAGCGCAAGCGAGCTAGCCAGCGTCGAGCGTGCCATAGGCCTTTCCTGAAGCCTGCGACACGCTAAAATAAACCGCTTACCACGCCAACCCATGAGCAATCAGCTAACCCCATGCGTGACCCGTCAACCACTATCAGCCTGATCGTGCTCACCGCCCTGTCGCTGGGGGCGTGTGTGTTGGCGTTGATCCGGCTGATGAAGCCCGCCTCGGCGAACACGCGGCGGTATGTCTACTCCCTGCTGGGTTCGTGCACGCTGGGCTGCATCGGGCTGTTCGCCTACCGGGCGGTGGTGGTCCACCGGGGCTGGCAGCCGCTCCAGTCCCACGCCGACGGGCTATTGCTGATCGCGTCGCTGTTCGCGGTGGCGGTGCTGTTCTTGCAGAGCCGCGGCGGGCTCGACGGGCTTGTCACCTTCGCGCTGCCGCTGCTGACGCTGATCCTGGCCTGGGCGGTGTGCGCTAGCGCCTGGACGTTCCACCTGTTTCAGATCGACTCGGTCTGGCAGAGCGTGCACCTGGCCGGGGTGTACCTGGGCACCCTGCTCTTCTCGATCGCGGCCATCGCGGGGGGCATGTACCTGTTCGCTCGATACAGGCTACGGCACAGAGTAAGCCCCGACCCCAGCGAGCGACTAGCCAGCCTCGAAACGATCGAACGGCTGATCGTCGCGGCTTCGGCCGTCGGGTTTAGCTTGCTCACCGTCGGGCTGGCCGCCAGCCTCGTCATTGTCGCAAGCGGCCCCACCAGGCTCGGAACGGGGTGGTGGTACTCCCCCAAGGTCATCACCGCGATCGCGGTGTGGCTGATCTACGCCCTGGTCATGAACGCCCGGTACACAACTAAATTCAGGGGCGCCAGAGCGGCGTGGCTGAGCATTATCGCGCTGGTGCTGCTGATGGCTACGTTCGGAATCGCCCACATGCTGCCAAGCACAAGCGATACCGACACCGCCGCCACACCCCCCGCGGACACCCTCAACGCTAAGGAGGCGCACTGATGCACATCATGCTCCTTAGCGTGAGCCACCGCACAGCCGGCGTGGCGCTCCGCGAACAACTGGCACTCAGTGAAGAGCGGTTAACAAGCGCCATCAACCGCCTGCGCGAGCGCTACCCCCACGCCGAGGCGGTCGTGCTGTGCACCTGCAACCGCACGGAGCTGTACCTGGCCAGACCGCCGCTCGAATCGCCCACGCTCGATGAACTACAAGACGACTTAGCCGTCTGCTGCGGCGTGGCGCCTGAGACTCTGGCCAATGTCGTGGCGAAACTCGAAAACCAAGACGCGGTCGCGCACCTGTTCCGCGTGGCTACCGGGTTGGAGTCCATGGTCCTGGGCGAGCCGCACGTGCTAGGCCAAGTCAAACGCGCCTACGAGGCGGCCGACAAGCTCGGCGGCGTCGGGGCGGTCTTCCACCGCGTGTTCCAGCAAGCGATTAGCGTGGCCAAGCAAGTGCGCAACACAACCGGGATCGACAAAGGGCGAGTCTCCGTCGGGTCCGTCGCGGTCGATTTCGCACGCAGAATCTTCGATCACTTCGATGACAAAACCGTCGTCGGTATCGGCGCCGGTGAGCTAGCCAAGCCCATGCTCCAATACCTCAAGCGGCTACAGCCGGCCAAGCTCTGGCTGGTCAACCGCTCCGTGGACCGCGCCGGCAAACTCGTCTCCGCGCTACAACTAGACCCCGCCAACGGAGGCGCCCGCCCGTTCGACGACCTGCAAACCTTGCTCGTCGAAGCCGACATCGTGCTCACCAGCACGGGCGCTGAACGCCCCATCATCACCGCCGCGGATTTCAAGCCGCTGCTTCGCAAGCGGCGCGGGCGCCCGCTGTTCGTGGTGGATATAGCCGTACCCCGCGACGTGGAGCCGGCGGTCGGCGACCTGAACAACGTCTACCTCTACAACATCGACGACCTGCAGCGCGTGGTCGAAACCACCCACGACCGCCGCGGCGAACAGGTCCAAGCCTGCGAAGCCCAACTGGCCGAAACCGTCGCCGCGTGCATATCGCAGGTCCAGCAGCAAGACATCGGCCAGTTGATCCGCAGCCTGCGGCGGCAGCTGCACAGCCTGGGCCAAGCCGAAATGCAACGCACCGCGCGCAAGCTCGCCGCGTGCCAAGACAGCCAGCAGCTCGAACGCCTGCTCGAAGAGCACACCCAACGGCTGATCAACAAAGTCCTGCACCTGCCGCTAAGCCAACTCGACCACAGCCAACAAGACGCGACGCTGGGCTTTTACGCCGCGGCCTTGCGGAGCCTGTTTGGCTTAGAGGAAGACGATCAACACGAAAGCGATGATGTCGTCGCTGACAACAGCGACGACACCGATCACACACAGCCGCAGGCAGACGAGCCCACACGCCCCACCATTAAGAAAAGCACCCCTCCACAACGCCGCAGAGCGATCGGCTGACCATCACGCCAAAGCATCGCATCAAGGCGAACCCGCGCGGTACAGCCCGTGCTCACGGATATACGCTTCAACAGCCGGCCCCACAAAGCCCGCGATTGGCTGCCCCTCCGCGATCAGCCGCCGGACCTGCGTGGAACTCACGTCAATGCGCGGCACATCGACGAACCGCTTGGACCACTGCCCCCGGTCGTATTCAGCCGGCAGCGCCGCCAATATCGCCTCGCGCGTATCGGGCGGACGCACCATCACCACCGGTTGGGCCAGCGCCACAATTTCGCCCGGGGCTTTCCAGTTGTGCAGGTCCCGCAAATTGTCCCCGCCGATCAACAGGCGAAGCTCCACCGCGTCGCCCAACTCGGCTCGCAACGCATTGAGTGTGTCCACGGTGTAGGTAGGCTCACCCGCCTCGGCGCGGGCGATCTCGTCGGTGCGCACACACGCACCATCGACCCTTTCCAACGCCAGCCTCAGCATCGCCACGCGGTGACGCGCGGGCGTGCAATCCCGGTGTTTGATCGGGTGCAAACCGCTGGGCATGTAAACCGTCACGTCGGCGTCGACGCCTCGCCGCACCAAGTCCGGCAGCCTCACGTGCGCCACGTGCGGCGGGTCGAAGCTGCCGCCGAACAGAACGATCTTTTTACACTTCGCTAAGTCCATGCCCGAGATAGTTTAGCTGGGTTTGCATCGCGCCCGGCTTAGCTTTGCGATATCGCCCGGATCGTCGCTTCGGCTTGCACCGCTAAACGGTCCGCCGCCAGGCTCGCACACCGCTTTAAGCGAAGCATCTCCGGCACGCGCCACGGGTGTGTACCCGCGTAACACGCCGCCGCGACCGGCTTGGCCCGGCCGTCCGGCGTTACCCACCCAACCGCTTGAGCGGGGATCGACACCCCCGCCGAGTCACACACCGCGCGCAGCACACACAGCCGAACGCCCAGCCGCCGTAATAGCCGCGCCACCGGGTAAGTCTCCATATCAACCGCGTCGCAGCTGTGACGATCAAAAAGCTCGGCCTTCATCGCCTGACGATGCACAAGCCGATCCACCGTGATCAGCGAACGCGCATCATCAGAAGAATCGCTCACCACGAGCTGCGGCCGTAAGGGAGCGGACCCGCCTGGCACCACGCTCCCTTCCGAATCCACCGCTCCCTCAAGCTCTACCGCGTCGCCCCTCTCGTCTTGCACGCGACCCACGCTCAACACATCGCCCGCCACGAGCGCCGGGTTCAGCCCACCGGCGAATCCAATGAATAACACCACATCGGGGCGGTGCTGCCCGACCAACCGCTCGACCGCGGCCACAGCCCGCTCGCCACCCACGCCCGTCACCGCCGCGGTAACACTTACAGCCGCCAACGCACCCGAAAAAACGCCCCCCCGCTGTGCTAAACCCAGGCGCGCGACCGTCGGCCCAATCTCGTGGTGCATCGCCGCCAGCAGCAAGACACGGCGCGACACAGGCTGATCGGGTTGGGATGCACACATAAGAAGAACGAAAGTATCGGCACCGCCTGCTAGCTGACCACGTTGACCGGCTTGCCGTCTAAAAACGCCTTGATGTTCCCCGCCACCAGCCCCATCAGCCGCCGGCGAGACTCCACGCTCGCCCAGGCGATGTGCGGCGTGATCAGGCAGCGTGGGGCTGTCAGCAACGGGTTGTCGGGCGCCGGCGGCTCGGTGCTCAGCACGTCCAGCCCCGCCGCGGCGATCCTGCCTTGGGCCAAGGCCTGTGCCAACGCGGCCTCGTCGATCAATGGCCCGCGACCGGTGTTGATCAAAATCGCCGTCGGCTTCATCTTCGCCAGGCGAGCCGCGTTGATCAGGTGCCGCGTCTGCTCGTTCAGCGGACAGTGCAGGGTGACCACGTCCGCCTGGGCAACCAACTCGTCCAAAGGCAGCCACCGCACGTCAATGCCGTGTAGTTTCACTTTGGCCATGCTCGACTGGTGGGCCGCGGCGATCCGCATGCCCATCGCGTGCCCGATCATCGCCACGCGCCGGCCGATCGCGCCCATGCCCACAACGCCCAACGTCTTGCCCGCCAGCTCCGTGATAGGCGATACCGTGAAGCTGAAGTCCGGACAGTGGACCCACTGCCCTGCGTGTACCGCCTGGCCGTGAGACGCGGTGTGGCAGACAAGCTCCAGCAGCAGCGCGAACACGAACTGAGCCACGCTGTCCGTGCTGTAACCCGGCACGTTGGTCACAACAACGCCCCGCCGCTTCGCCGCGTCGAGGTCAACCACGTTCACGCCCGTGGCCAGCACGCCGATGTATTGCAATTCGGGGAGCTTTGCGATCGTGTCGGCTGACAGCGGCACCTTGTTGGTCAACACCACGGGCGCGCCTTGGGCCCGCTCGATGATCTGATCGCCGCCCGTGCGGTCGTAGACCGTCACCGGCCCCAGCGCCTCGACCGGGCCCCAGTCTAAGCCGTTACCCCCGCCTGGAGCCGGGGCCAGCGTGTACCCATCTAAAATGACAATCTGACAAGACATCAGCCAAAACTCCGCAACACTCAGATTCCGGTCAAATCGCCCGTACCGCCACAACGGATCACACGCCGGTTGGTCCAACACCGCCTACCGGCTTATGATACTCACCATCATGGCTGTGTACCTCGACGATGAACCCGTCACATTGGATGGCGACAACTTGGCTTCCGTGCTCGTCTCGGCCAGCGACCACCTGGCCGACAGCCAACGCATCGTGGTCGAGGTACAGATGGACGGCCAGCCGGTCACGTCGAGCACCATGGACGAGTGGGAGAACAAGCCTTTAGCCGACCGCGAGGTGCGGCTCTACAGCGCCGACCCCCGGCAGCTTGCTTCGACCACGCTGCACCAGATCAAAACCCGTCTGGAAGACGCGCGCCAATCGCAAGCCCAGGCAGCCGAGTTGCTCCAAGCCGACAAGCTCGACGAAGCCATGGAGCAACTGGGCAACGCCATCGAGGTCTGGCTCCAGAGCCAGCAAGCCGTGCTCGGCTCGGCGGGGCTCCTGGGCATCGACCTACAGAACAAAGACATCAACGGCATGTCCGCCAAGCAGATCACCACCGCCATGATCGGCAGGCTCACAACCATGCGCGACATGCTCAACAACAACGACACGGTCGGCCTGGCGGACGTGCTGGCCTACGAACTGCCCGAAACCATCGACCGCTGGGAGCAACTGATCGACGCGTTTATCATCTGGATCGAACAAGGCCCAAACGAGTAAGCCGTCACACGATCCGCTCGCCGCGACGCCAGCCATACAAAGACAACGGTAAACCACCATGGCGACCCCCAACCTCGACCACCCCACGCTAGAGCTTGTGAAGAAGCAATTCCCCGGCGTAAAGTTTTTGGCCTCGGAGTTCCGCGGGCAGACTTCGCTGGTCGTCCCCGTGCCGCAATTTCACAATGTGATGGCCTTCCTGCGCGATGACGGGGCCTGTGCCTACAACTTCTTGTCAGACGTCACCGGTGTGGACTACCTGAACTACCCCGCCGCCCAGCCCGGCGGCGCCCGTTTCGCCGTGGTCTACAGCCTGATCAGCCACAAGCACGACCGCCGGCTGTTCGTCCGGGCCCTGCTCACCCCATCACTCGACACATCCGGCATCGACGAAGACCCCGCCCTGCACGTGGCTAGTGTCTGCGACCTGTGGCCGGGAGCGGAGTGGCCCGAACGCGAAGTATTCGACATGTTCGGCATCCGGTTCGACGGCCACCCCGACCTGCGACGCATACTCACCTGGGAATCCTACCCCGCCCACCCGCTGCGAAAGGACTACCCCCTTCGCGGCCGCGGCGAACGCGAGCAGTTCCAAGTTGTTGGCCGCGACAGCGCTTAAACGCCGGTTCACCGCCCTGGTTATCGCCCCCTCCGCAGTACTTCCCGCCCCGCCCGGCTCGCAAGATAAGCCTTATCAAGCCCCGGTTTTTTGTCGATAAGCGGGTACAGGCACGCAGAGAAATATTTTTAACCAGGAGGCCCAGCCATGCCACAAACCGCTTATAAGCCAGCGTCTAAGAACCGCCGCGCTGACGTCCGCTTGGCCAGCAATATGAAGATCAACGCCGCCGTGATGGATCAATACGATCAGCCCGTCCGGGTGCTCAGCGACGCACAGATCGTCAACGTCTCCGCAGGCGGGCTGATGATGAACTGCGACACCCCGTCAGCGCCTGGCGAACGCATGGTCGTCAACATGAACAACGGCAACACGTCGGCGGCGCGATCGGGCGGATTCGGCGTGGAAACACTGGACTGTTCGCCCTCGTCCGAACGTAAGCATTGGATCCGTTGCAGATTAGTCGAAGGGCACATCCCCGCGAGCCTGATCTACAACTGGTAACGCACGCCAAACAGCCCGCCCACAACCACGCCAACCCTTGCGGCACGCCGCCTCACATGGTATTACCGTGCGCCTGGGTCTCGCGACTCACCCACAAGCCGCCATGTTTTAGGTAAGCTGCAAACACTTAAACGAGATTTCAGCTAAATCAAGGAAACACACCATGGGCTTATCAATCCGTTCGGGTTACATCGTCGCGTGTTTCGCTTTGGCGTCGCTGATCCAGGGCTGCGAGAATCAGCCGTATGTCTACGACGACATGTCAGACGCGCCCGCCTCCGACCCCGATTTTGACAGCCCCTCGGCCCAAGTCTACGGCGAGCAACCGCAGATCGCTCCCCAGCCCGCGCCCGCCGAGGCGCCACGCGCCATCCCCCGCACCGTGGAGATGCCCGTCAATACATACACCATCAAACGCGGCGACACCCTGTGGTCGATCGCCAAGCAAACCTACGGCAACGGCCAACGGTGGCGCGAGATCGTCAACGCCAACCCGGGCCTCAACCCCGCCAAGCTCAGCGTGGGCCAAAAGATAGCGATTCCGTAAAAATGCTTTGCCATGGACAAGTGAATTAGTCAAGCCGCCGTCTCTCTGTCGACAGCTTGTCCTCGCAGGTATACACAACCCGGCTGTGCTAGCCGCACCCCCTGCCGGATCGGGCATAATACACCCCTATGACCACCGCCACCGCTGGCCAACCCGCCCGCCCCGTCCAGGTCGACTTGGCCAAACTCTTCAACCAGAAGCTGCCCCAAGCCCTCGAGGCTGAGTGCGCACTGCTGGGGTCGATGATCCTCGACTGGCGCGTCATCGGCGAGGTCATCCAGATCATCGACTCGCCCCAAGACTTCTTCACCGCCAAGCACGGCAAGCTGTTCGGCGTCTTGGTGCAGATGTACGACCAGCACCAATCCCTGGACATGGTCCAACTCAAGCACCGGCTTGAAGACCTGGGGCAGTTGGAGCCGCTGGGCGGCGTGGAATACCTCCTGGAACTGGCCGAGTCCGTCCCGTCGGCCAGCAGCGCCGGATACTACGCGCGCATCGTGCGTGACAAATCCATCCTCCGCAGGCTGATCGACGCGGCGGGGTACATCCTCCACGAAGCCTACAGCACCGCAGAGCCCGTGGCCTCGCTACTCGACGACGCCGAGCAGAAAATCTTTAACCTCGCCGAGGCGCGTATCAACGAAGAGGCCACCGACCTCAAGACCCTGCTACAAGAAGCCTACGACCACCTCACCACACGCGAGAGCCACGAATTCTCCGGGCTACCCACGGGCTACTTCGAGCTAGACGAGATGACCAACGGCTTGCAGAACGGCGAGATGATCATCGTCGCCGCCCGACCCAGCATGGGCAAAACCGCGCTAGCCATGAACATCGCCGAACACGTCGCCGCCGACAGCAAACAGCCCATCGCGTTTTTCAGCCTCGAAATGAGCCGCCAGCAACTCGCCCAACGCCTCATGTGCTCTCGCAGCGGCGTCGATTCGCAAAAAATACGCCAGCACCGGCTCAAAGAGCACGAGTACAGCCAGCTTGCGGTTGTGTGTGGCGAGCTGTCCGAAGCGCCGTTATTCATCGACGACACGCCCGGCTTGACGCTCCTGGCGTTGCGTGCCAAAGCGCGGCGTTTGGCTGCTCGACACGATATCAAAGCGGTCTTTATCGACTACCTGCAGCTGATGACCGCCCACAACACCGAATCTCGCCAGCAGGAAGTCGCCACCCTCTCGCGTGGGATCAAGGCCATGGCCAGGGAGCTGAACATCCCCGTCATCTGCCTAAGCCAGCTCAACCGCTCGTCCGAAGGCCGCGAGGGGCACCGCCCACGCATGAGCGACCTACGCGAATCGGGCGCCATCGAGCAAGACGCCGACGTGGTCACGCTCCTGCACCGCGAAGACTACTACCACCGCGGCGAAGAAGACTACCAACCGACCAACACCGCCGAGCTGATCGTCGCCAAGCAGCGCAACGGACCCACCGGCACCGTCAAGCTGCAGTTCAACGGCCCGACCATGCGGTTTCACAATCTCTCCAAAACCCACTACGATTCCTCCACGTACTAGCGGTTTCGATCTGGTGTAGGGCACCACGACGAGCCGCGACCGTCAGGGAGCGGTCATGAATTGAAACCGTATTACCGGATGATGAATCATCCGTCACTGTATACGCCCCCACCTAAAGATTGAGATAGGGAGGACTCGCCTTGCCCCATGCACTAGAAAAAGAACTCGCCGCCGCCATCTCCGCCGTGCGCTGCGCCGCGAAGGTCTGCCGCGCCGTGGCCAAACAGCTTGTCACCGCACAGACGCTGGAGAAAAAAGACCGCAGCCCCGTCACCGTGGCGGACTACGCATCTCAAGCCGTTGTGTGCCACCTGCTATCGAAGAGCCTGGGCGACCCACGGATCATGGCTGAGGAAGACTCCCAAACCCTGCGCCAAAACGACCAAGCCGCCATACGCCAAGCCGTGGTCGACCACGCCGCCGCCGGGCTTGGCCAACAAGCCACCGAGCAGCAAGTGCTCGGCTGGATCGACCAAGGCGGCTACGGCAAATCGCAAGACACACCCCCACCGCCCGACGCCGCGTTCTGGACCCTCGACCCTATCGACGGCACCAAGGGGTTTTTGCGGGGTGAGCAATACGCCGTGGCCCTTGCGCTGATCGAGCAAGGCAAGCCCGTCCTGGGCGTGCTGGGCTGCCCCAACCTGACGGACAACAACACCGAGGGCATCCTGCTCACCGCGGCAGTCGGCCAAGGCACGCGCGTCATGTCCCTGTGGGACGACGCCAAGCCCGGCTGGCCGGCGCGCGTCACCACGGTGTCCGACCCGGCCAAGGCCAGGTTCTGCGAGTCCGTGGAATCGGGGCACTCCAGCCACAGCGACGCCGAACAGATCGCCCAACGCCTGGGCATCACCGCCGACTCGCTGCGAATGGACAGCCAAGCCAAATACGCCGCCGTCGCCATGGGCCACGCATCGATCTACCTGCGACTGCCCACCAGCAAGGACTACCAAGAGAACATCTGGGACCACGCCGCCGGTTCGATCGTCGTCACCGAAGCGGGCGGACGCGTCACCGACACCAACGGCAAGCCCCTGGACTTCAGCCACGGGCGCACCCTCAAGACCAACCGCGGCATCGTCGCCACCAACGGCCCAATCCACGATCACGTCGTCGACGCGGTCGGGCAAGTGTTGTCGGCCTAGAGCAAATAGTGTGATGAATCGCCATTCGCCGGGTGGCACGGCTTGCTTGCAAGCCGTGAAATGCGGCTCCGCCATGACAACTATCACCGAATAGGATGGCGGATAATGACCCCATTTGCTCTAGCGACAGCTATATCTATTAACGAGTGGGCGTGATTTTTCGGCTGCACACGCGGCGGGTGCGCCATCGCGTTTACGGCTGGCGCTTCGGCCGATCGTGACGCTTCCAATCCACCCGCGGCGCGTCGTCCCACATCATCTCAAGGTCGTAGTGGGCGCGGGTGGTGGGCTCAAAAAGGTGCACCACCGCGTCGACAAAGTCCAGCACGACCCAGGTGGTGTCTTCGTCCTGGTCCCGCCCGAACCGTGACAAGCCCCTACCCTTGGCGAGCTTCTCCACGTCGTCCCCCAGCGACCGGATCTGCCGCTTCGAGGTGCCCGACCCGATCAAGATAAAATCGGTCACGTCGCTAAGCCCGCGCACGTCCAGCAGCAGCAAATCTTCGCAGTGCAGGTCTTTCAACAGGTTGGCCGCCTCGACGGCAAACGCCAGGGTCTGCTCGTGGTCGGTGCTGTTGCGTCTCTCCAGCCGTTCGGGGTCGGCAGGCGAAGTGTTGCGTGACAGCGGTAGGTGGTTGGTCTCGTCAGGCATCTTTAGGGCTGAAGTTTGTACGTTCCACTCCCGAACCCGCACGGATTAAACCCGTTGGATCGACCACGCCACACCAGGCAACACCGCTGCGTCATTTAGCTTAGGCCCAGCCACGCCCCGATCATGGGCGAAAACTTCACGATCAGACCCGCAAAGACGACCGACACCACGCTGATCAGTTTGATCAAGATATTCAGGCTCGGCCCCGACGTGTCCTTGAACGGGTCGCCGACCGTGTCGCCGACGACGGTGGCCTTGTGGTTGTCGGACCCCTTGCCCCCGAGTTGGCCGGTCTCGATGTACTTCTTGGCGTTGTCCCACGCGCCGCCGGCATTAGCCATGAAGATCGCCACCGCGAACCCGCACACCAACGCCCCCACGAGCATCCCCATCACACCCGGCACACCCAGGATCAGCCCGATGACGATCGGCACGACCACCGCCATGATCGACGGGACGATCATTTCATGTTGCGCGCCGCTGGTGGAGATCGCCACGCAGTTCGCGTAATCCGGGTAACGCTTGCCGTCCACCTCGACCTCATACGGCCACTTGAGCGGGTCGGCGATGTCCGCGTCGCTCAGACCGTTTTTCTTGAACCCGGTACGCATGATCTCGAACTGCCTGCGGCACTCGCGCATCATCGCGTAAGCCGCCCGGCCTACCGCGTTCATCGTCATCGCGCAGAACACAAACACGAGCATCACCCCGATAAACAGCCCGCACAGCACGCGCGGGTTTAAGAGCGTCACGTTGTAGTAGCTGAGGATCTGCGGCAGCGTGGCGGTGGCGGCGGGGACAATCTCAAAATCACGCGTGACACCGCCGCTGGTGACCGAAGCGCTGAGCAGGTCCTCGTGCTCGTGGGGCACAACGCCCAGCATGGCGCTGGTGTCACCCAACGCGTCGATAATCTGCTTGCGCCCGCGGGCGGCGAGCATCAGCCCCGCCGTCTTGTCGTCACCCATCCCCCACACAAACAAGCCGCCGCCAAGGTGCACGGGCACTGCCCGGTCGCCCACCGCCTGGGGGCCTGCCTTGGCCGCGGCCAATACCGTCTGATCGCTCAGCGCGCCCGTTTGCTGTTGGACGCTGCTCTGCACGGTGATCACATAAGCGGCGAGCAACGCCAACGCCGTCAGCGCCGCCGACCCGATGGCAAAGCCCTTGCCCGTGGCGGCGGTGGTGTTGCCCAAGCTGTCTAGCATGTCCGTGCGCTCGCGCACAAACGCGGGCTGGTGGGTCATCTCGGCGTTGCCGCCCGCGTTGTCGGCGATGGGGCCGTAGGCGTCCGTCGCCAGCGTCACCGCCAGGGTTGAGAGCATGCCCACCGCCGCGACACTCACGCCGAACACACCAAGCAAGAATGTCTCGTTGCCGCCCGCGGCAATAAACGCGACCATAATCGCCGAGACGATGACCAGCAGCGGTATCCATGTAGAGATCATGCCCTCGGCGATGCCGGCGATGATCACGGTGGCCGGGCCGGTCTCGGCTTGCTGGGCGATGCGCTGCGTGGGCTTGTGCTCGTAGCTGGTGTACAGCTCCGTACCCCACGCGATGATCAACCCCGCCAGCAGCCCGGCCACAATGGCGATCCACAGCCCCAGCCACGAAATCTCGGGGAGGCTCCCCAATAGCCAGTACAGCAGACCCGCCGACCCCGCGACAATCAACGCCGATGAGATCCACACACCCGCGTGCAGGCTCTTGAGCAACTGGGCCATGGTCGCGCCCTCTTTGGTACGCACCATGAAGATGCCCACAATAGCGAACAAGATGCCAAGCCCCGCCAGCGCCGGGGGCGTGATGACAAGCTTCACCGCTTCGGCGGTGGGCAGACCCAGCCGGTACGCCGCCGCCGCGGCCAGCGCCATCGAAGCCAGAATCGACCCGTAGTAAGACTCGTAAAGGTCCGCGCCCATGCCCGCCACGTCGCCCACGTTGTCGCCAACGTTGTCGGCGATGGTCGCGGGGTTGCGTGCGTCGTCTTCGGGGATGCCCGCCTCGACCTTGCCCACCAGGTCCGCCCCCACGTCGGCTGCCTTGGTGTAGATCCCGCCGCCCACACGCGCGAACAGCGCTTGGAGCGACGCGCCCATGGCGAAGCTCAGCGTCACCGTGGTGACCGAGATCAACTCGCCCGCCTCAAACACTTGTGTCAGCACATAGAACCAAACGCTCACGTCCAACAACGCGAACCCCGTCACGCACAGCCCCATCACCGCCCCGGCGCGGAACGCCACGCGTAGACCGTCGTTGAGTGACTGCTTGGCCGCCGCCGTCGTCCGGGCCGACGCGTTCGTGGCTGTCTTCATGCCAAAGTAACCGCAAAGCCCAGACAAGAACCCCGCGACCAACACCCCCAAAGGCGACAGCTTGGGCTGAAGCCCCAACATGCCGATCCCCACCAGCACACCCGCCAAACCCAAGAACACCACCAGCACCACGCGGCGCTGGCTGGCCAAGTACGCGTACGCGCCCTCACGCACCGCTTGGGCGATGCGGATCATCTCCGGCTCGCCCTCGGGGTTCTTCATCAAGCTCTTGTAAAAAATGAATGCGAACAGCAGGGCCAGCACCGCCCCCACTGGCGCCAGGTAAAACGCCGGGGGCAACGCGCCCTTCAAGCCCTCGCCGCCAGACTGTGCCAAGGCGGCGTTGCCAGCCATGCCCAGCACACAAACCGCCAACCAGAACCAAGCCGTTACATTCGTCCTTAACCGCATTGTTTTGTCTCCGTGATGCATAACCAGCTACAGCGTAACAACAACCAATCCACGCTGCCATGTCCGACGGCAGCCGTGACCGGGGATACTACACGATCAAGATAGAAAATAATAACACTAGGAGAAAGCGGGTAGGCTTAGCCTCGGCCACACCCGTGCCGCCCAAGCGGGTAATTGAGACATGGGATACACGCCTGACTTGCGCCGACGATGCGTATAGGCGTTGCGTGCGTATCTGACGGTAAGAGTCAGCCCTCACCTGGAGGAGGGTGGGCGACGCGGCACGAACTTGCCCTGGGCCATGAGCTGAAGCTGTTGGCGACGCTTGACCGACTTGCGAGCCGACCGCTGCTTCTTCTCGCTGGGCTTCTCGTAGTAGGCCCTGCGCTTGATATCCTTGGTCAGCCCCTCTTTTTCGCAAAGCTTCTTGAACCGCCGCAACACCTGCTCGACGGACTCACCACCGCGTGCTTTGATCCGGATCGCCATCGAATCTCCTCTTGAACAAAAAAACCAGTCGATTCAGCCGAGTCCATAATTGTGACAGATCGCCGCCAAGCTTGCAACTCACGCCACCACCCGTCCCGGACGCCCCGCCGGACAGAAAAACGGTGCCACGCCTCATAACAACCCCCGCGACTATGATCAGCCGCCGCCGGGCTTGTGGCGGACACGCCCCTTCGCATTAAAATAGCCGAATCTATAGACTTGGACTCAAAAGCACGATCACGCACGAAAACCCATGAATATCGTCAAAATCCAACCCAATACCCCCGGCCTTCACCAGGAAGCGGCCGATCAAGCACGCAAGGCGTTTGAGTCAGGCGGGTTGGTGGTCTTCCCCACCGAGACGGTTTACGGGATCGGCGCCTCCGCCGCCAGCCCAGCCGGGGTGCGGGCGTTGCAGGTGTTCAAGCAACGCCAACACCCGTTTACCGTCCACCTGCCCAGCCCCGCGGCCGCAGAACCGCTGGCGGACCTATCACACCCGCTGGTCCAGCGGCTGGTGCGTAAGGCCTTCCCCGGGCCGGTCACGCTCTTGGTCGATGTCGCCCCCTCCGAAGCCGAAGCCCGCGTCAAGGCGATGGGCCTGCCCGCCGATGCGGTCGCGTGGCTCTACCACGACGGCTCGGTGGGGCTGCGCTGCCCCGATATGCGGATCGCTCAAGACGTCCTCGGGTCGATCGACGCGCCGGTGATCGCCAGCAGCGCCAACCCCAAGGGCCACCCGCCCCCCTACGAGGGCGACCAAGCCATCGAGGCGGTCGGCCAAACGCCCGCGCTGGCCATCGACGCGGGGCGGTGCCGGTTTGCCATGCCTTCGACCATTGTGCGGGTCCGGAACACCGATGCCGGCCCGGAAATCACCGTGGAACGCGACGGCGTCTACAGCGAGCGTGTGATCCAGAGGCTGCTCCAGTGCACCGTCCTGTTCGTCTGCAGCGGCAACACCTGCCGCTCGCCTATGGCAGCGGGGATCGCTAGAAAAATCCTCGCCCAGCAACACGGCGTCAGCCCCGACCGCCTGGAAGAGGCGGGGTTCAGCGTGCGGTCGGCGGGCGTGTTCGCCTCGGCGGGCGCACCGGCCACCGCCGAAGCGGTCGACCAGATGCATACAATGGGTATCGACATCACCCGGCACCGCTCCCAGCCGCTCACGCCGCAGTTGATCCATGAGGCCGATGTGCTCTACTGTATGACACACGCACACCAAGACGCCGTGGCGTACATGGCGCCCTGGGCAACCGATAAAGCGTTACCGCTGGCACCCAACGGCGAGGTGGAAGACCCGATCGGCTCCGGGCCTGACGGGTACGAAAGGTGTGCCAAGTTGATCCACCGCCTGCTCGAAGCACGGCTAAAGGAGCTACCGATATGAAAATCGCCATCGCCGCCGACCACCGCGGCACAGAGGTGTGTGAACAGCTCCAGCAGTGGCTGCGGCAGGAAGGGTACGAGGTCGTTGAAATGGAGACCTGCCAGGGCAAAGCCTGCGACTACCCAGACTACGCCTACCCCGTCGCCACCGCTGTCGCGCAGGGCCAGATCGAGCGGGGCATCTTGATCTGCGGCACGGGGATCGGCATGTCCATCTCAGCCAACAAGGTCAAGGGCGTGCGCGCCGCACTGGTCCACGACGAGATCGGCGCCGACTTAAGCCGCAGGCACAACGACGCCAACATCCTCTGCCTCTCGGCGGACATGCTCGGCCAACGGATCATCAACCGGATCGTGGAAACCTGGCTGTCCACGGCGTTCGAGGGCGGACGCCACGCGAGGCGTGTCAGTAAAATCCACGCCATCGAACAGGGCATGTCGCCCAACACAGTCACGGACGCGCCGGCGGCCAAGGACTAACGCCGGCGGCATCAACCCTACAGCCAAGGCGTAAAGGAACCACAACCCATGATTGGCGACCATCAGCGCGTGCGAGTTGACGAAATCGAGTGGTCGGGCGTGCTGGGGTTTGTGCGGCTGTTCGACGCGTTCCGGATGGCCGTCCACCCGCCGAAGATGATCTTGGCACTGATGCTGGTTGCCAGCCTGTGCGTCGGCGGGCGCATGATCGACATTGTCGCGGGCACGAAGGCCTATCCCGGTGAGCCGCGGCAATACGCCAACCTCCCCGCACGCGATTACACCCGCTGGCTCGAAGCCGCCCAACGCAACGAACTGGAAACCACGGGCGTCTACGCGGCCACCCAGCAATTCATGATCGAGTCCTGCCAACGCCTAGTCACCGCGGCGGCCCAGCTCGACTTCGGGCTAGGCGGGCTCATACAACCCCAACGCCACCACCCGTACAGCGTGGTCGGGGCGCTGCGGGACATGACGGTCACACTTCCCTGCTGGCTCTACCACAGCCACATGGGGTTCTTGATCTTGTTCGGCTGGGGCACGCTTGCGCTGTGGGCGCTATTGGGCGGGGCGATCGCACGGATGGCGGCCATGCACGCGTCCAAAGACGAACGCCCCTCGATCTCTCAAGCGCTACGCTTCGCCCGGTCCAAGTGGCTGTGGTTCTTGCTCACCCCGATCATCCCCATCGTCCTGGCGAAGCTCGTCGCGCTGGTGCCGGTGGTCGGCGGGCTAGCGCTATTCAACCTGCCGGTTCTGGAAGTCTTAGGGGGCGCGCTGTTCTTCATCCCCCTGGCGTGCGGGGTGGTGATCACCGTGCTGCTGCTGCTGTTGGCCGCGTCGGCGCCGCTGCTGTACCCCGCCATCGCCGTCGAGAGCACCGACGGGTTCGACGCCATCAGCCGTGCGTTCAGCTACGTGTTGGGGCGCCCGTGGCGGTGGTTGTTTTATAACCTGATCGTGATGGTCTACGGCGCGATCACGTACCTGCTGGTTGCCATGGCGTTGTTCTTAGCCATCTGGATCACCCACTACTGCGTGGGGTTCTGGGTGTTCGCCGAGACGCCCTACGGCGTGAGCAGGTTTGAAGCCGTTTTCCCCACCCCCGCCGTCGACCAGCCGGCCGGTGGGATCGATTGGTCCACGCTTGGCTGGTCGGGCAAAGCCGCCGCGGGGATGGTCTCGTTTTGGGTATACACCTTCTTGCTGCTGCTGGGCGCGTACGCGGTGAGCTTCTACATCAGCGCGAACACGTGGATCTACCTCCTGCTACGCCGGGCTGCCGACGGAACCCCGTTCGACGACGTGTACACCGACCCCGAACCAGACGCCCCAAACGGCGACAGCCCAGCCCAGGCGGACACCGGTGATGGGCCGACACCCCCGCCCAGCCCCAACGCGACCGGTGAGCAGCCCGCGTTGACCCAGCACATCGACCAAGCAGCCGACTCAAAGCAAGCCGGCCCCGAACAATAGAGCTAACATTAATGCATGAGGCGGAGACCAGCCCAAGGGGCATCAGCGGGTTAAAACACCCACAAACAACGAACGATAGCCGCCCCGCAGCCGTCGCGGTATATTGATGGAAGTCTTGTTATTCCCGGATTCACAATCGAGGGTCATCGATGGAAACTGTGGGTTACGCCGGTAAGCGGATGGGCTTGTCAGGGATCATTGCCATGGCGGTCTTGGCCGCGTCTTGGTGTGTGGCGGCGGGTTGCGGCGAGGGCGGCCTGCCGGCGGCGATCCCCCCCGACGACAGCGAGTTGTTAGACGCTGGCCCCACAACGCGCATCGTCAGCCTCGCGCCGGCCCTGACGCAGATCATCGTGGACATGGGCCACGACGACAAACTCGTCGCCACCGCTGAGAACGACTTCGCCGCACCGCCGGGCCTGCCCGTCGTGGGCAACTACCTGGACATCAACACCGAAGCGCTGCTGGCTGTCCACCCCACCTACGTGCTAACCATGACCGACAAAGACCCCGTGCCCCCGCTCCTGCAAAAAATCGCAGCCGGGCGGTTCACCCTCATCGCCTACCCCTCGCCGAAAAACGTCGCCGACATCATGAAAATCGTGTTCGACGAAACCGAGCTGATCCCCGAAGTGGACAGCTCTGGCAAGTGCCTGGGCGCCGTGCTCAACGCCCCGCGCGTCGCGCTGGAAATCGCGATGCAGATGCCCATGCGCCTGGCGCAGATCAGCAGCCTCACCGCCAACGCGGCACGCCCTCGCGTGCTGATGCTCATCAGCACCCAGCCCATGATGGCCAGCGGGCCCGACACCGTGCTCGACCAGCTCCTGTCATTCTGCGGCGGGGTCAACGCCGCGGGCGACGCCACCGTGGGCGCGCCGATCTTCGACAAGGAAAAGCTCGTCGAAGCCAACCCCGACATCATCCTCCTGCTGCTGCCGGGACAGCCGCCGCTGGGATCGCCAGGCTCCGACCCACGCTTGGCACAGCTTCAAAGCCTCCCAGTCCCAGCCGTCTTGGACAACCGCATTGTGCTGATCAGCGACCCCCTGGCCCACCTGCCCAGCACCTCACTGCCAAAGGTGGCCGCGCAAATGGCTAAAGCGATCCACCCAAGCCTGGCTGACCGCATCGACGAAGAGATGCAATCCGACCCGCTCGAAAAAAACCACCCCGACGATGAGCCGGACACACAGCCCGCCAATGACACCGCCGATTCACCTCTGACCCACGCGCGGTGACCAGCCCAAGCCCTACACGACGACGGGTCATCCTGCTCTGTATGCTCATCGTGCTGCTAACCGTTGCCGCGGCGAGGCTGTGCGCAGGCACAACCTGGGGCTGGCCCCAAGGCAACCTGCTGGGGGCAATGTGGCGCGCCTTTGTGCCGGGCTGGACCGACGACCAAACAAGGTTTGATCTGCTGCTGGACATCCGGCTAAGCCGGCTGGTGCTGGCGGTGCTTGTGGGGTGGGCGCTGGCGACCAGCGGCGTGGCGCTGCAGTCGCTATTGCGAAACCCATTGGCCGAGCCGTTTATCCTGGGCCTGTCCAGCGGCGCAGCCGTGGGCGTCATGGTCCAGACCCTCGCGGGCCACTACCTCCAACGCCCGTTCGGGCCGATGCACGCCGGCGCCCTGATCGGCGCTTGCCTGAGCATGGGCGTGGTCTACACCGCCAGCCGCCGACGCGGCATGATCGACCCCTTGGGGCTGCTGCTGATCGGCGTGGTGCTCAGCACCGTCAACGGCGCGATTATCGTGTTACTGAATTACGCGCCCGGCTCGGCGGGGCTGAGAGACGACATCGCCCGGTGGATGATCGGCTACCTCAACGAATCCGTCACCAACACAGCGACCATCCCGATGACGGCGACGCTGATCGCAGGCGGGTTCGCGTGGCTGGTGTACCAAGCGCCGGCCATGGACGTGGCGACCTTCTCAGACACCGAGGCGATCAGCCTGGGCGTGAACCTCAAACGCCTGCGGTTCTCGCTGTTCCTCGTCGCCGGTGTGCTGGCTGCGGCGGGGGTCGTGCTGGCGGGGCCGATCGCGTTTGTCGGGCTGATCTGCCCCCACGTTACGCGCCTGCTGCTGGGTCCGAGCCACCGCACGCTGCTGCTGGGCGCGGCCATGGCCGGGGCCACGCTCATGGTCTTCGCCGATACCGCCTCGGTAATGCTAGACTTCGGCCAAGGACGCTTGCCTCTGGGTATCTTCACAGCCGTGCTGGGCGGCCCGGTGTTCATCGCCATGCTCCGCCCGCAACTAGGTAGGGCAACGTAGAGCAACAAACGGGTAAACTGCACGCCGCAACGCCAAAACGACACATGACCACACCGCCCCCCCAACACTTCGCCGACAAGCTGCACGCCCGCGTCAAGGCCGTCGGCGCCCCCGTCTGCGTGGGGATCGACCCGGTGTACGACCGGCTGCCCGCGTCGCTGCGAACGCCCAAACACACCAACAACGCCCGCGAAGCCGCCGAAGCGATCACCCGCTTCACCCGTGGCGTGATCGACGCCGTCGCCAGCCATGCCGCGTGTGTGAAGCTCCAGTCCGCCTGCTTCGAACGATACTTGTGGCCGGGCGTCGAGGCCTACCACCGCATGACCGACTACGCCCGCCGCAAGGGCCTGGTCGTCATCGCCGACGCCAAGCGAGGCGACATCTCCATCAGCGCCGAGCACTACGCCCATGGTTTATTGGCCGACCCGCCGTTCGACGGCCTGGGCAGCCTGCTGGGCCCCGACGCCGTCACCGTCAACCCCTACATGGGCAAAGACAGCGTCGCCCCATTTCTCAACGTCGCAGCCGACCAGGGCAAGGGCGTGTTCGTGCTTGTCCGCACGAGCAACCCCAGCGGGGACGCCATCCAGCAACTGCCCACCCAAGGCGACCAAACCGTCGCCCAGGCCGTCGCCAAATTGGTGGCTCAGTGGGGCGCGGATCAAAACCGCTACGTCGGCCAAAGCGGGTACAGCCTGCTTGGAGCGGTGGTCGGGGCCACCAAGCCCGATGAGATCGCCACGCTGCGACGGCTCATGCCCCAGCAGGTCTTCCTCGTCCCCGGCTTCGGCGCCCAGGGCGGCTCAGCCAAAGACATCAAAGCCTGCTTCAAGCCCGACGACACAGGCGCCGTCGTGACCGCCAGCCGATCCGTGATCTACGCATTCGACCAAGCAGACAGCGACTGGCAATCAGCCGTCGAAAACGCCGCGATTGAATTGAAGCAACAAATTTCGGACGCGCTGGCCTAGCCCACAAGCAGACGATTCAGGCGACGCACCCGATCAAAGAAAGCACCAAAAAGCTTACCCCCCGACCAGCTTCAACACGCTGGCCGAACTGCTGTTCGTCATGCGCATCGCCTCGACCGACGCGAGCTTCTTGATGTTCTCGCGCGTCAGGTTCGACGTCTCTTTGGCGTAGTCGGTGTCGCGGATCTGGGAGTTCGCCGCGGCCACGTTCTCGATCGCCACCTGCTTGCTGCGGATGCTCGACTGGATGGTGTTCCGCTGGAACGCGCCGATCTCGCCGCGCATCGTGCTGACCCGGCTGATGGCCGCGTTGATCACCTGTGACGCTTTAGACACGTCGCCCGTCACGGTGTTGAGCGATTGGCCAGACCCGACATCCGACAAACGGTGCATCTCGCCGCCGCCCACGTCAATCTGATCAATCGCCGTCGGCGCGACGCTGTCGATATTGAGCGTCTCACCATCGACCGTAAACTGCGCCGTGCCGTCGAGTATCGCTTCGCCGTTGAAGTTGGTCGTTCGGCTGATCCGGTCCACGCTGGCCAGGGCCGAGTCGATCTGCATCTGATTCGCCTCGCGCTCCGCGTCGCTCATGCCCGCCGTGTTCGCGTTGGCCACCGCCAGCGCCTGAGCTTCGACCAACGCGTCCGACGCCTCGTTAAGCGCCCCTTCCGCCACCGTAGACACGCTGTCGATGCGCTGCGCCACGCGCGTCTCAGCCTCCAGCTGCACCAGCACCGACCGCAGGTTCTCCGAATTGATCAGCCCAGCCGGGTCGTCGCCACCACGGTTGATCTTGATCGACGTGGCGATGCGCTCGACCGACTTGTTCACCGCCTTGGTGTTCTGGCCGTGGATACGCTGAGCGGTGAGGTTTGCGGGGTTGGTGCGGATGCTATTCATGATTGCCTCTCTGAATGGTAAGTTTAGCCTCAAGGACCGATAACACTCGGCACGGCCGTACCGCCGTTCACCCTCAACTGTCGAATTCAGGCAAGCCAAATGCCAGATTTATCCGGCAGCTAAACCACGATCGACACCAAACCGCTTGCACAACCCACAGCGTCGTCATAACCGGCCTGTAGCGGCACTGGCTTGTCACGCTACCCCTGGCGCACCGCGTCCCGCAACAATTGCGCCGTCGCTGCGTCGCTAAGATTAGACTTTCCAAACCCTTGCATCGCGCCAGCCGCCACGGCCTCGTCCTGGGCCTCCGGGTAATTTGAGATGAGCATCATCACCGACCCGCCCGCATCGCCCGCCAGACCACGTATCAGCTCAATACCGCTTCCGGTGTCGAACCGCCCATCAAGCTGACGGTTCACCAGCAGCAGCGCCTCCGCCGAGACCGCCCGCCCCAACTCATCCGCTGTATTGGCCGACTCGATCGCCACATCGTCGCCTAACGCACGCTCGACAGCCTGTGTAAGCGCGTACTGATCCGCCCCGCAATGCCCCACCAGCACAATTTTGTTGATCGCTGCCATCAAATAACGCCTCACTGCCGTTGATAATACCCCGTATCGCCACCCGCTTACAATATACAGGCTCGACCCCACCAGACATTTCTACCTGGTAATGATTACAATGCTTTCATGCTCATCGGCGTCACAGGATCGACGGGGTTTCTCGGGCGGTACATCGTCAATCGTTTGCTCGCCGCCGGACACACCTGCCGCTGCTGGCACCGCCCCGTCAGTAGCCAAGACGGGTTCGTCGACGGGGGCGTGAGCATCGAGTGGATCCCCGGCAGGCTCAACGACCCGGTGTCCGCCCAGGCGTTGGTCAGCGGCGCCGACGCCGTCGTCCACTCCGCCCTCGAACGCCAAGGCGGGTGGAACCCCAACGACGCATACCTGCTTGACTTTGTGCAGACCAACCTCATGGGCAGCCTCCGCCTAATCCACGCCGCAAGGCAAGCGGGTGTGCCGCGGTTTATTTTTATCAGCACCTGCGCCGTGCACGACGTCATCCTAGACGACCGCCCCCTGAACGAAACCCACCCCCTCTGGCCCGCCAGCCACTACGGCGCACACAAAGCCGCCATCGAAAAATTCGTACACAGCTTCGGCCTACCCCCCAGCGGTTCCTTTAACCCGGCCGGCGGCGGCGGGTGGGACATCTGCTCGCTACGCCCCACCGGCATCTACGGTGTCGCCGCTCCGATCGAAAAAAGCAGGTGGTACAGGCTGGTCAAAGACGTGGTCGCCGACAAACCCATCGACAACCCAGCCGGCGGCAAGGAAGTCCACGCCGCCGACGTCGCCAAAGCCGTGGAGCTGCTACTCAACACACCCGCCGGCGCCACCGCCGGCCAGGCATACAACTGCTACGACATGTACATCGCCGCTCAAGAAGTCGCGCAGATCGCCAAAGACCTGTCAGGCAGCGCCGCTGCGATCACGAAGCTCAACAAAGGCCCCAAGCATCAGATCGACACGTCCAAGCTCCAAGCCCTGGGCATGGCCTTCGGCGGACGCGGGATACTTGAAGAAACAATCAAGGAAATGGTTACAGCCGCTCAGGCCCAGCGGTGAGCACCACGCCATAACAATGCACTCAGGCGTCGTGCCGCTACACGCGGTAGACCCGCACGTCCGAGGTGCTTGTGCCGCCCGCGGCCGTGCCGCCACGGTCGACGTGGAACAAGCCGTTGGTCACGCGCTGGATCGTGTACGTCGACACCGCAAGCCCCTCTTTGCTGCCCGACGACTCCACAACCACCATCCGGTCGCTGCCGCGAGGCTTCGTGCTCACCACGGCGATGTGCCCCGACGCGGCGCCGTCGCTCGTGTCCCACACCAACACGTCCAAGGCCTGCACCTCGTCGGCCGTGGCGCGGACACGGTCGCGACGCGCGTATGCGCTGATGGTCTGCGCTTCGTTGAGCGTCCCCTGCAAGACGAAATAGCTATTCACAAACCCGCTGCAGTCCAGCCCGATCCTCGCTTCTTCGTCGCAGTAGTGCTGCACATTCGCCGCAGTGGTTCGCCCGAACAAGACCGCGTAGCTAACCGTCAAAGCCACGTCCGACGGCGAACCCTTCCCGAAAAACACCGTCGCGACCTTCACCCTGTCGCTGCTGCGCACGTCCACGCGGCGCTCGGCGGCGGGCTTGCGCAACTCGCGGCGGATCGCCCCCACAAGGGCGTCCTTCTCGGACATGTTCGCCCGGCGACGCTCGATCCCCGCGTTCACGTAGATATGCACGTCAGCCGTGGTCCGGCGAACCAAGCAGCTATCCCCCTCCAAATAGTAAACCGGTGTGTTGCGGTACAGGTCGTGGAACTCGCGTGGCGACATCCCACACCGCCCGCCGTTGGTCTCGGGCACACGGAACGTGCAAGCAGCCGGAACCGTCGCCGCGTCGTTGACCCCCACCGTGCCCGGTGTGTCGTGGTCGTAGAGGGTCGGGTCTTCGCAAATGCCCACAGGCCCGCGCGCCTCACCGGAACAAACCAACTCGTCTTCTACAGGCTCGGTGCAGACCGGGCCCTGCGTGATGCTCCCGCCCATGGCTATAGCACTCCTGTGTACCCAAACATAGTCATCATTATTTTAGGCGCGCGGCACGCGGCCGGAACGCCGACCGACGCATTTTTAGCTCACTTATTTTATCGATCAAATCACACGCCCGCTGCACACTCGCCCAAAGCATCGCAAGTAGATACCGCCGCCACACCTTCTTACACTGCACAGTGCTTCCCCTGTGACGACCCATGCTGTACCTACCCACCACACTGCTGCGCCACACCGCCCGCCACGGCTGCCACTACGACTGGCTGTTGGCCGACCCGCGCGCGTTCACAGCCCCCGACCGGCCCGACCGCTGCCTGTGGACAGCCCGTGTGGCAATACCCACCCGGTTCTGGCGTGACGCAGGAGCCTGGCGGCTCACCCCCCTGCCCCCGCACCGCAAGCGTTACCTGGCTTACCAAGGACCGCTGGGCCACGGGCGAGGCTCAGTGCGAACCGCCGACCGCGGATGGTTTGTGCCGCTTCTGTGGACCGACAGCCGCATGGTCCTGGCCCTGTCCATGCGTGGCTTTCAAGGCCGCGTCGAGCTGCGCCGATTAAGCCCAACGCTATACCGGGCCGTGGCAACACAACCCATTGCGGTATGATGGCCGCTCACTTTAGATTGTGACGCAACCTGCAGGAGAGGCGACCCCCACCCTTGACACACCCCAGCCGAGACATCCTAACCGTGCAACAGGAACGCGCCGTGCTCGTCGCCTGCCTGCTGCCCAACAACCAGGCCGACCCGCACGACCCCCTCGGCGAGCTGCGCAGCCTCGCCGACACCGCCGGCGCCGTCGTCGTCGATGAGCTCATCCAACACCGCAACAAGCCCGACCCCGGCACCTTCATCGGCTCGGGCAAGACCCAGGAACTCGGCGCCATGGCCAAAGCCGTCGAGGCCGACGTCGTCATCTTCGACAACGACCTGTCGCCCTCGCAGATCGGCAACATCGAAAAGGAAATCGAGTGCAAGGTGCTCGACCGCAGCGAGCTGATCCTCGACATCTTCGCCGGGCGCGCCCAGTCCCACGAAGCCAAGCTGCAAGTCGAGCTGGCCCAACTCGAGTACACCTACCCCCGCCTGCGAGCCATGTGGTCGCACCTGGAGCGCATCGTCGGCGGCGCCCCGGCCGGCATCGGCACGCGCGGCCCAGGCGAGCAGCAGCTCGAGATCGACCGCCGCATCGTCCAACGAAAAAAAAGCGAACTCAAACGCGAGATCGCCGACATCCAGAGCCGCAAGCAGCGCGAGGTCGCCAAGCGCAACCAAGACTTCTTCACCGTCGGCCTCGTCGGCTACACCAACGCCGGCAAGAGCACCCTGTTCAACACCCTCACCCATGGCGACGCCTACGCGGATGACAAGCTCTTCGCCACGCTCTCGACGCGCACCCGCCGGTGGGACATGGGCGGCGGCGACTCGGCCATGCTCTCCGACACCGTCGGCTTTGTGCGCGACCTGCCCCACCACCTGGTCGCCAGCTTCAAAGCCACGCTCGAAGAAGCCGTCCACAGCGACCTGCTGCTAATCGTGCTCGACGTCTCACACCCCCGCGCCCAGCACCAGCTCGCCACCGTCGCCGACGTGCTCGACGACATCGGCGCCAACGCCCAGCCGCGTGTCTTGCTGCTAAACAAAACCGACCTGCTCGAGCACAACGCGCCGCTGCTGGTCTTCCAAAGCCGCCACCCCGACGCACTGGCCATCAGCGCCAAAACCGGCAGCGACGTCGACAAGCTGATCGAAGCCGTGCGCCACGCCATGCGCGGCGACGTGTCCCAACGGACCATCACCGTCGGCCTCAACCACGGCAAAGCCATCCACTTCATCGAGACACGGGCCAGCGTCCTAGACCGCCGCTACGAAGGCGACACCGTCATCTTCGACGTGCGCATCGGCACACGGCAGCTAGACCAGTTGCGCGCAATGGGTGGGGGCATCGGCGTCGCTGCGGGTTGAAGCGAAGCCATCGTGCCGAATACAAGACTGCCAGTGACGAACAAGCACGGGCCCAATACTTACTTGCCGGCTGCGGCCTGCTGCTCCTGAAACAGGTGGATCGTCTGCGTCGGGAACGCGAACTCGATCCCAGCCGCCTCGTACGCGCGGAACAGCTTCATGTTCACCAACTGGCAGTGTTCCATATAGGTGAAAAACCCGCGATCCGGGTCGGCGGCGAGTTGGTACCAGTAGTACGCGCGGATGTTGAGGCTGTCGGCGTTGAGCTCGTTGAACGCCACGCGAGGCGGCGATTCTTCCATATCAAACTTGCCTTGCTCGACCACCTCCGGATCGGTCAGGATGTCACGCAAGATCTGCACGGCCTGCTCGATCTTCTCGGCCGGTGTGCCATAGATGATCGTCACGTCCATCTGCCGTCTGATCGACAGGCGGGCGGAGATATTCTCCACCGCGTTGTCGATGAACTTCATATTCGGAACCGTCACCACATGCCCCGACAGCAGCCGCAGCTTGGCCGAGCGGAAGCCGATCTCCATGACCGTCCCGGTGTTGCCCTCGAACTGGATCAGGTCGCCGACGATGAACGGCTTGTCAAAGAACACCGTCAGCGAGCCGAATAGGTTCTTCACCGAGTCCTGCGCCGCCAAGGACACCGCCAACCCCGCGATGCCCAGCCCGGCCAGCCAACCCGTAATGTCGAACCCCAAGACGTTCTGAGCCACGAACAGCAAGAACACGATGACCAGGAAAATCCGCAGCGTCTTCCGTACCAGCGGCACGAGCTGGTCGTCGAGCTTGCTCTCGGTGTTCGCCGCCAACCGACGCATGCCCAAGTCGACCACGTCCACCAGGTTGAACAAGAACCACGCAGCCGCGAGCGTCACCAGCAGCATGATCACGCTGTTGGAGAACCCACGCAGCGGCGGGGCCATGCCGATAAACCCAAGCCCGACCAGCAGGCCCAGGCTCAGCAACGCCAGGCTCAGCGGGTTGGACAGGTCTTCGAGGATCGTCGCCCTGACCGGCCAATCCCTGGCGTGACACCGCTGGCTGGCTCTGGCTAACCCAAACTGGGCGACCTTCCCGACAAACAGCCCCGCGAAGATCGACGCCAGCAACACGCCCCAGCCCCACATCGGCGTCTGCCGGAACGTCGGGCCCACCAGCTTTAAGACGTGGCCCGCCTCCTGGCCGGCGTATTGCCTGGGCAGGTGGTGCATCCCCGCGTACAGCGACTCGATCGACGCCACCGTCTGTTTCGAAAACAACCACACGCCGCTTGCCGACCGGGCCAGCACAATCGAACCAGCCAACGGCTTGCCCGACGCCGCGAGGTTCTGCAAAATCTCCACGTGAGTTGGCTCGCTTGGTCGCGGGAAGTAGCGGTGGCGCTTCATGCCCGCCGCTTCGACGGCGCGGGCGTCGGGCAACTCGCCCGGCGTCACCTCGCCGATCACGTTCAACACCGCCAACAGGTCTTCAGCCAACTCACGACCACGCGACGCGTCTACCAGAGACAGGTCCAAGCAAGCGATCGCCTGCCGCCAGTCCTCAGGGCTGTCATCCTCCACAGCACGGTTGATCGCCCCTAGAAACGTGAACATGGTCGACCGTGGGCTGTCGAAGTCACGGCCATCTGAAGTGTCCAGCCCCGACGGCGAATCGCCTTGCGTGCTCTCGGACGGCGTGGACGGCCCCGCCCCGCTCAATTGGGCGATCGAGCGCGAGCCGCCCAGGGACAGCCCCACGAGCACAGCCACAGTCCAATACAAAACAAAACAACGCTTCATGCTGCTGACACCTTCAAAAGAGCGAATACCCCTACCCTAATACAAGCGTGGCCCACGCTCAACGGGCTAGTGCCGTGCCGCGCTGATCCGCCATGTCTGTTGGATCGTGCCGGTCAGAAATGAAAACAGGAATCATACGACCGAAAGCCAATCAATCGGCAACGCTCAAGCGGCTTACACCCCGCCGTCACGGGTCACGACCCGGACGTTGCGCCGCCGCTGGTCCGGTGGCCAGCCTCGTCCGCCGCCCCCACCCCCGGGCATCACCCCCCGCCATAGCCCCCGCACAACCGCTACAAACCACGCCACCACGCTAAGCGTTACAAACACCACAACCCCGACGAACAACGCCGCGATCATCAACACCAGCAACGGGACGACGACCACCAGCGTCGCCGCAAGCAACGCCGCCCCCGCAACCCACCCCGGCTTACGCTCCATGCGGGAGTACAACGCCCCGACCCTTGGATGGTTTTGAATATGAACCCGCCACATCACACCCAACACTAGGCGTAAATCACACGCCGGGCAACACCCCCCGTAAAGTGCCTCTATCCCAAGGCCGATACCACCATTAGAAAGCGCCTATTGGCACCAGGAGGGACCTAGAATGAGCCAAGCACCATCGGGCACTGAATCTACGTCTTCAAAGAATAAAGACTCTGAAGCAGTGATTCAGGCTGTCACTCGCGAGATTAGCCATATCGCGACACTGCCTGAAGTTACGCTTAAGATCATCCGCCTCGTCGAAGACCCCGACTCAACCGCCCAAGACCTCAACAACGTCATCAGCAACGACCCCGCCTTGGGGGCGAGGATCTTGAAGGTCGTCAATAGTGCCTTTTACGGCCTACCGGGACAAATCGGCTCCACCAACCGGGCCATCGTTCTGCTAGGGCTAAACGCGGTAAAGAATATCGCCGTCGCGGCCAGCCTGACAAAGCTGTTCCGCGGAGGTCAAATCTGTGCGTCTTTCAACGCCAGAGACCTCTGGCACCACTCAATCGCCGTGGGGGCTTGCACGAGGCTCCTAGCGGCAAAATCCGGGCTGGGACTGCCTGATGAGGCGTTCCTCGCCGGTCTGATACACGACATCGGCCTTATGGTCGAGTTGCAAGCCAGGCGGGCACAGTTTGTGGAGGTGGTAGAAACGCTCGATCAGAACCCGAATTTGACGCTCCGGGAGACTGAAATAAAGGTTATCGGCGCTAACCATGAGCAATTTGGAGCGGAATTGTGCCGGCTGTGGAAGTTCCCGGTGAGCTTTTCATACGTCACAGGCTTCCACCACCGCCCGCTTGAGCTAGAGCCACAAAACCGGCGTCTGACCTGCATTGTACATATTGCAGACATTCTTTCTTCAAGGCTGAACCTTGGCTTTAGTCGCAGCGTAGAAACACAGGAAATTAACCCTGATGTTTTAAGCGACGTGGGGCTTACTCCTGAGGACATTGAAGAAGTCCTCCAAAAGCTCCCTGAAGCAACAGACGAAGCAATGGTAATGCTTCAGGACAACGGATAAAGACATAATTGACAGCCATTAATAAAAATTAATCGGTTGTTAAACCAAAGCGTCTCTCTTTTCCCTCCGGGCGACGATTCATCACGAGTCGTCGCCTTTTTCTATACTTTCTATAGCACGTTGCATTTATAAATTTGATTGACTGGGTGGCACGGCTTGCTTGCAAGCCGTGAAATGCGGGTTCGCCATGTCAACGACCACCGAACATCCATCAAAGATAATCACGACAGGTGCTCTAATCGCTCTTCCGGCTACAAGCTCTTGATTTATCAAAGGTAGCTACAAGTACTGAGGCGGTGGTGAAGCTTCTTACTCGCCCTCGCTGTCGCTATACAGCCGTGATTTGCGACAACATCTGTAATTAAGCGAGATGCTTTGGCAAAAAAAAAGCCGCCTCTAGCTAGAGGCGGCTTTTAAATTTGGTCTAATTTAGTTAGGTCTTAGGCTTTTCTGTCTGCTCTTGGCAGTCCGATCAGGACACTGCCGATAGCCAGCATCACCAAGGAGGCAGGCTCCGGCACGCCGATCCCGGCGCGGCTGCTGCTGATACCGAACGGGTCGTTGTCGATGTTCAGAGCGACCCATGCGTTCTGGCTTTGCAGAACACCGAATTCGATGAGTTGATGCTCGCCACCGAAGACCTCAAATTCCTTTGTCAAAACTGCACGGCCTGCGATTTCATCCGGGAGCGTAATGATGTGTGAGTTTTGGTCTTCGTCGAGGTTGCTAACCAGAACGGTTAACACATTGTCGTTGACAACGCCCGACCAGGCTGTTCCGTCATCCTCGCTGATCGTTGTCACACCCGAGGTGAGTGTGTCGATGGAGGGTGTGACCAACTGGGGATTTACGCCGTCATTGGCTGTGTCCAGTTCGAACACGATGTTCAGCAGGTTCCAGCCCGCCATAGCGTCACCACGCATCTGTGCCTTGGTGTACCCAATCACGCCCGGCTGAAAGAGGACGGCATCGTCAACACCACGAAGCCGTGCGTGTGTGACCATCGCCGCGAAGTCATCGCGAGACAACAGTTGGTCGGTGGTTTCCCAAGCGAACCGGTGGCCCGCCACGGTTGTGTTGTTGAGGTCGTTGTTGCCCCAGTTATTGAACCGTGTCAGGTAAGGAACGTGCTTGTGGTCGGCAGGGAACAAATCCTCTCCAAAGAGCTGCGCGTCACGCTGCATCTCAACACCGGTGATCCGATGGAGTGGGAGGGTGAACAGAGCGGACCGGATATTCGGAGCGGTTGAGTTCCCGCTGGCGGGGCTTCTAAAGCCAGGTGACCCTGGGTAGACTTTTTCATTAGCCATATTCACATTGGACACCAAGTACGCTGCCTGAGTAAACCCGGTATTAGGGTTGGGCTGTGTGCTATCGGGAGCAAACGGGTCTAGAGCAAAGTTGCCGATCCCGGCTCCGGAGGACATCGCCGACCCCTGGACTTGTGACACTAGATTGACCGTCCTTGTTGTAGCGAGCAGACCTTCATAGTCCGCAAAGACATGGTCGATCTGGATTGTCCCAAAGAAATCAGCCACCGTGGTGTTGCTGAGATTGTCAAAAACCCGCACGCTACGCTGGCCCACAGGCGTGCTGTTGAGCAGGTCTTTGAGTGCTTGACCTGAGTTGTTCCTGAGCACGGGGATGGTCTCCCAGTCCAGCAACATCGCGTCGTTTGCGTATGCGGGGGCCGACAGCAATGCGGCACCCACACCAACCATAACAGTAAATCTCTTAGCAGTTTTCATAATTTCACCCATTATTATCGTCTCCTTAGGAGTAAACGATTGTTATTCTTTCACGACCTCTATCACTGACAAACAGCCCTTACGCGCTGTCATTCACACGCTATTTCTGCCCAACCTTCTCTCTCACCTCAAATCACGTTAACACGTTAATTTCAATACTTCAGGCGGGATTACTATGAAAGAATATCAGATTCTCTACGTACGTCAAGCCCAAAATCCAAAATTTGGGTAAAATTTATTATTCATAACGATACTCCTTATCTGCTAAAATAGGCAAAACCATTGAGTTAATATGCACCGCACCCTCCCCTCGGCCAGGATACATGGCTTGCGAATTAACCTTACCTCAGTAAACCTTTAGTTGCCAACCATCGATCCTCTATGGTAAAACTCTTTGCCGACAAAGGGTTGTCGCCAAAATAATAGCTAAGCCATTAATATCAAATGTGTTACACGCGATGCGCTCAGCCCTGTCTTACCCGTCAACTTCACGACATGCTCCCCGTGCGTTAATCTAAGAAGTCCCTACTGAAACTCTCCTGTGTAAGATACACCACAACCCATGAATACACCTAAAAAAATCGTCCTTGCGTACTCCGGCGGACTCGACACCTCGGTCATACTCCCCTGGCTAAAGCAGCGGTATCCGGGGGTGAAGCTCGTCGCCTTTGCCGCTGAACTAGGCCAAGGCGATGAGCTAAAAAACGTCCAGAAAAAAGCTTATGCCAGCGGCGCGGATCGGGTCATCATCAAAGACCTGCGCAAAGAGTTCGCCCAGCAGTACTGCTTACCCATGCTGCGGGCGCACGCCACCTATGAACAGGACTACCTGCTAGGCACGAGCATCGCCCGCCCGCTGATCGCCAAGCATCAGGTCTTGGCAGCCCACCAAACCGGGGCCGACGCCGTTGCCCACGGCGCCACCGGCAAGGGCAACGACCAGGTCCGCTTTGAGCTGACCTACATGGCCCTGGACCCCAAACTCAAGATTATCGCTCCCTGGAAAGACCCCACGTTCGAGCTGACCAGCCGCGAGGCGGCCATCGACTTCGCCAAGAAGCACAAAATCCCGATCGATCAGTCCAAGAAAAAGATCTACTCGCGCGACCGCAACCTGTGGCACATCTCCCACGAAGGCGCGGAGATCGAAAACCCCGCCAACGAGCCGCTCGATAGCTGCCTGGTCATGTCGGTCCCCGTGTCGAAAGCCCCCAGCCGCCCCCAGTACGTAAAAATCGCATTCCGCCGGGGCAACCCGGTCAGCGTGGACGGCAAGCGGCTAACCTCGCACGAGTTAATCGCCAAGCTGAACACGATCGGCGGGCGCCACGCGGTGGGCCAGGCCGTCCTGGTCGAAAACCGCCTGGTGGGCATGAAGTCGCGAGGCGTGTACGAGACACCCGGCGGGACCATCCTTTATGAAGCCCACAAAGCCCTCGAACAGCTCTGCCTCGAACGCGACCTGTACCACTACAAGCAGTCCCTAGCCCTGCGGTACGGCGAGCTGGTTTACAACGGCCAATGGTTCCACCCCTTGCGCGAAGCCCTCCAGGCCTTTATGGATCACGCCAACCAAGTCGTCACCGGCACCGTCCGGGTCCGCCTGCACAAGGGCCGGGCTGTGGCCGTCGGCGCCCAGTCCCCCAAGAGCCTGTACGACGCGAAACTGGCCAGCTTCGCCATGAGCGGCTACGACGTGACGGCCGCGCGTGGGTTCATCGACCTGTTCGGCCTGCCCATGAAAGTCCGCGGCATGAAGCAGCCCCCTCAATCAAGCGATTAATATAGTTCGTACTGAATACACCGATCTAACCTGATCGCTTCAGCCGTCTTCGTATCGAAATACACCCGCGCCACACACGCACAACGCTCAATCCGCACACGCTTGAGATGATCTCGTTCATCATCCCCGCCCACAACGAAGAATACCTGCTTGGGAAAACGCTCCAGCAGGCGGTTCGATCCGCCCAAGCGGTTGGCCAACCGTTTGAGATCATCGTGGCCGACGACACCTCGACCGATCGCACAAGCGAGATCGCCCACTCACACGGCGCAACAGTGGTCCCGGTCAATCTGCGAAAAATCTCCGCGGTGCGCAACGCCGGGGCGCGCCGGGCGAAGGGCGACCGCTTGATCTTTCTCGACGCCGACACGCTGCTGCCACTTGCCACGCTGCGCAAAGCGGTCGCGGCCCTGGACCACGGCGTGGTGGGCGGGGGCGCGAGGGTTGGGGTGTCCGACACGATCGGCTGGGGGGCCACCGCCGCGATGACGCTCTGGAACATGGTCTCGCGGACATTCTGCTTAGCTGCGGGGTGTTTTATGTTCATGCGGCGAGATGCGTTCGAAGCGGCGGGCGGGTTCGACGAGCAATACTACGTGTGCGAGGAGATTTTCATGAGCGTGTCGCTCAAAAAACGTGGCTTGTTCGTCGTCTTGTCCGAGCCCGTGCTCACTTCGGGCCGCAAGGCCAGGATGTATACCGCCTCGCAGTTGGCTGCGATCACCGCTCGCGTCTTGCTTTCAGGCCCACGCGCCATGCGCCACAAACAAGGGCTTGGCCTGTGGTACGACAGCCGACGGGAAGAACCCCAAACCAGCGTCGCCCCGCCCCACGGGCCGACAAGCCGCCCGTCGGATAAAAGCTCGGGCTGACAGGCTGCGGCAAATTTGTCGAACTGTTATCAAAAAACGCTTGAACGGCGTAACGAGCTTGGTACAATGCCCGCGTTATTTTCGCCTGCTTCCGAGGCGAGCCAAGCACTACCCGGCAAAAACCGTGCGCATGCGGCGACGGGGCGGAAAAAGTTTCAGCTATTGTTTGTGAACACACGGAGGCAGCGAAATATCTGCGCGGTGTGTCCTTAACCACCCCAATAAAATCCAGCCACAATAACTTTCCCCCGGTCTAACCATTCAAACAAAAAAGAAGGATGAAAAGATGAAAAACACACGCAGCCTCATTGTCCAACTCTGTTTTGTGGTTGCTCTATCCGTGTTGGCCCGGCAGTCTTTAGCGATCACCGGCTTGCGCGTGTTCGGGGACAGCCTGACCGACATCGGCAACGTGTTTCAGATCAGCGGCACGGCGGGGACGCCCGTGCCCCTGTCGCCGCCCTACTTCGACGGGCGGTTTTCGAACGGCCCCGCTTGGGTCGAATACCTGGCACAGCCGCTGGGCCTGGCCCCGCTAACCCACAGCCTGGCGGGCGGCACGAACTACGCTTGGGGCGGCGCGGAAACCGGCACCGGCACGTCGACACGGAACACTCCCAACATCAGCGAGCAGGTGACCGGCTACCTCAACAGCGTAGGCGGGTCGGCCGATCCGAACGAACTATTTATTATCTGGGGCGGCGCGAATGACTTCGCCAACGCCGGGCAGACAGACCCCACAATCCCCGCCGCCAATGTCGCCGGCGACGTCGCCCGCTTGGCCAACGCCGGCGCCACCCACTTCCTCATTCCCAACATGCCCCCGCTGGGGCTGACGCCCGTAGCCATCACCAACGGCGTGCAAGGGCCGCTCAACGCCTTGGCGGCGGGGTACAACACCGCGCTCAGCGCCGAGTTGGACACCCTGGAATCGACCCTCGGTGTCATGATTCACAGGCTTGATGTCTTCGAGTTGTTCAACGAAACATTCGCCGACGCCGCCAGCGCCGGCTTAACCAACCTGACGGACCCCGCATACACGGGGTTCGTGGAGACGCCCGGCACGGTGGTCGCAGCCGACCCCGATGAATACGCCTTCTGGGACGTCATCCACCCCTCAGCCACGGTACACGGCATTATTGGAAACGCCGCGGTTCTCACCGTCATCCCCGAGCCCACCACGGCAGCCGTCTTGGGTTTCATCGGCGTGTGTGCTTTAAGCGTCAGAACCAGGCGGGTGTAATCAGCGTCAGAGCCACGCCACACCGGGTGTCATCATTATCGCGGAACAGCCGGTGGTGACGGGCACCGCCCGTGGCTACGCACATAAATTTTTTGACTTTGAACATGCCAAGACGATAATACCGGCCGTGACACGTCGGACACACACCCACCGGATAGGGACGCGCCAGCCCCCGGCCCGCGTTCGGCTACCGGGTGGGCGTAAGCCTTAAACCCTTTCATTGCGGTGATATACCCAGCCTCACGCCGCTTTTGAGTGATCCAGGTCAACCGCGAGTCTACGGGGTATAAACGAGCATGAAGCCGAATTTTATTGTCATCGGTGCAGCCAAGTGCGCCACCACGGGCCTGTGCGGGCTGCTGGCGAAACACCCCGACGTGTTTATCTGCACCCCCAAAGAGCCGCACTTTTTCGCGCTCGATCGGCTATACAACCGCGGCATGGGCTGGTACGAGGAACTATTTAAAGACGCGCAAGGCAAAACCGCGATCGGCGAAGGCAGCACCTCCTTTACCAGGAACCTGCGTTACCCCCACACCGCCCAGCGCCTGCACGAGGCCCTGCCCGATGCCAAGCTGATCTATATCGTCCGCCACCCGCTGCAACGCATGGAGTCGAGCTGGATGCACTGCCTCAGCGTCGGCATCCCCGTGCCCGCAAACTTTGGCGACGCCGTAAGGGAGTTGCCCCGCCTGGTCGACGTCTCGCAGTATTGGAAGCAGATCAGCGTCTACCGAAACCTCTACCCCGACGACCGGATCTTGGTCTTGTTCTACGAAGACTACAAAGCCGACCGTCAAGCCGTGCTCGAAAAGTGTTTCCGTTTTTTGAACGTCGACCCGACCGTCCAGATCGAAGCCCGCAAGACAAGCAGCAACGCGTCGGTGGGCCACCTCAACCGCCGCTGGCTTGGCAACCTCACCCGCCTGCCCTTTTGCCACAACCTGAGCTTCAGGCACATCCCCAAGCCGGTCCTCAAAGCCCTTGACGCGCTCTTCGCCAAGCCGATCACCGCCCGACCCCAATGGGACCAAGACGCCCGCCGCTTCGCCATCGAACAGATCACCGAAGACGCCCAGACCTTCTTAGAATTTTACGGCAAGCCCAAAGACTTCTGGCCACTCGAAGCCGAAGAAAGCTAGAGCAAGTGGTGTGATGAATCGCCATTCGCCGGGTGGCACGGCTTGCTTGCAAGCCGTGAAATGCGTCCCCCGCCATGTCACCTGTCACCGAATAGGAGGCGGATCATGACGCCAGTCGCGCTAAGCACAAGCGAATAAAAACGTCGCCAACCACACGCCGTGCCCGCAGACAAGCCGCGGCGCGGATAGACGCACCTCCGGCGGTGCGGGGTCGGGGTCAAACACCGGGGCCCTCGCCGGCCAACCGCTCCAGCACCACGCGTCGGAACGTGTCCACAGGCGCGTCTTGCCCCGTCCATAGCTTGAACTGCATCGCCGCCTGGCGCACGAACATCTCCACCCCGCCGATCGTCACACACCCGGCCTCACGCGCCTCTCGCAGCAGCCGTGTCTGCACCGGGTTGTAGATCGTGTCGAACACCACCGTGCCCGGCCCCCAGCCATTGGACCGCTCGACGCCCATGTTTTCCGGCACCGGCGTCGCGTCAACGTCGGGGTGCATGCCGATCGGCGTACAGTTGATGTAGACCTGGCAGCACGAGTCGCACAGCTTCTCCAGCGGCGCAGCCACAACCTTGCCGGTCTTGCCGTTGAACCGCTCGGCTAGCGCCTGGGCTTTTTCGAACGTGCGGTTGTAAACCACCACGGTCGCCCCGCAGTGGGCAAACCCCGCGACCACCGCGCGCGCCGCGCCGCCGGCGCCGAGCACCGCCACGCGCTGACCCTTCAGATCGTCGCGCCCGACCCCCATGCCGTCGCACACCGCGTCCAACGCGGCTGCGTAGTCCGTGTTCGACGCGTAGAGCGTCCCGTCGTCTTGCTTGGTCAGCGTGTTGGCTGCGCCGATCTCTTGAGCCAAAGCCTCAACTTGCCCGCCTTGCTCCTTCACAAACCGCAGCAGGTTCTCTTTGTGTGGGATCGTCACCGACGCGCCCGTAAAATCCAGCGCCGCCATGTCCAGCCAGGCACCCACCGTCGCCTGAAACGGCTCGTACCCCGGCGCGACGGGCATAGGCAGGTACACCCCGTCGTAGCCCAGCTCGTCGAACCCGGCGTTGTGAATCGCCGGGCTCATCGAGTGGCCCACCGGGTAGCCAATCACGCCGAACACCCGCGTCTGCTGGCCGATCGCGTCCCACCGGTATAAATGCTTAAGCTCCTGGATCGTCGGCTGACCCGGGGCTGTGGCACCGCCGGGATCGATCGCCGCGAACGTGAGCAACGCCCCGAACTTCTTGGCCAACACACGGCTGGGCAGCCCCCACTGGCCCATGCACAGCGCGATGGTCGGCTTGTGCCGGCTGGCGATAATCTCAAACGCTTCGAGGTTGTCACGAAGCGACCTCGCCTCCCAGACGATCTTCATCACCCGGCAAGCGGGCGCCGCGGCCATCGACTCGATCCGCTGGTACAGATCAGCGGGCCGACTGTCGAAGTCGTGGCTCGACAGGATCAGCCCCGTCGTGGTCGCCCGGACCTGGCCCGGGTGGTCCACCAATTGATCCGCTTTGGCGCGCAAATCCACCGACCGCTGGTAGGCCGCTAACTCAATATCGAGGTACGCCGGCTCCTGCGCCCCGCTCTGCACCCCGCTCAACACCGCCACGCGCGATTTCTCGTCGCCTTCATAAAGCCCACCCTCCCAAACCGGGCGGCACGTAATAATGCACGGCAATGCGGAATCCTCGACGAGGCCGTTCAGCAGCGCCGTGTCCCCAGCCACCTGGTCGATCCGGAATTCCACCAGGTCCGCGCCCCGCTCAGCGGCCAGCGCCGCGGCGGCCAAGGCCTGCTCCAGTGAGTACACCATGATGGAAACAGCTAGCTTCGTCATTGTGAGCGGTGAACCGCCTTTAGACTAGCCGACGCGGCGCCGATTGCCCACCGCCGAATCCGTGCATCGGTGCCACTGGTTCAGAAGGCGGTAAGCCGCTACGCTTGTAGCGTTGTTCCATGACCCGCCTGACCGCCATTACCTCTGAGTTTGAGAATTAACCCATGCCACCGATCCAACCGATCCCAGCGATTACTTATGCAACTAAAAACGGCGCGGACGTGTCGCCCCGCATCGCACCACCCTACGACGTGCTGAACGAGGCCTCCAAACAGAGCCTGCTCGATACCGACCCGCACAACATCGTAGCCATCGACCTGCCCCACCTGCCCGCCAAGACCGTCGGCCCAGACGCGACGTATGAGCAAGCCGGCGACCAATTCCGCCAGTGGCTCAAAGAGGGTGTGCTGACCCACCGCCCCGAGCCTGCGTACTTTGTCTATCAGCAGACGTTCACCGCGCCGGGCCACCCCTCCCTTAAACCCGGCGCCGCCATGAGCCGTCGGGGGCTGTTCGTCAACATGCGCATCCAGCCCTTCGGCCAATCGAGCCACGGACAGGGAGCCGTCCACCCCCACGAACAGACCTTCAGCGGCCCCAAGGAAGACCGCATGAAGCTCATGTGCGCCACGCGCGCCCAGCTATCGCCCATCTTCGGGCTGTACACCGACCCGGACGACCGCGTGGGCCCGCTGCTCGAAGCCGTCATCAAAGGCGGCCCGCCGGACCAAAAGGGGCAAACCCCTTACGACGGCGTGCGCCACGAAGCGTGGGCGGTGACCGACGCCGCCGCGGTCAGCCGCCTCTCCGAGGCGCTTGGCCACACCGACGTCTTCATCGCCGATGGGCACCACCGCTACACCACAGCCCTGAACTACCGCCAAAAACTCATCGACGCGGGGCAGCTAGCCCCCAACAACACCGGCGCACACCGCGCCGACCACTGCCTGACCGTCCTGGTTTCCATGCAAGACCCCGGCATGATCGTGCTGCCCACGCACCGGGTGTTGGGCAACATGGAGAGCTTTTCGCTGGATCGGCTGAGCCAAGTGGCCCCAGATACGCTGAAAGTGACGCCGTTTACAGGCAAAGACCTCGACGCGCTCGAAGCGGCGCTGCCCTTGGCCGGGCCGCACGCCATGGGGCTATACGACCCCGACAACCCCGGCGGGCCGATGGCGATCGCCACGACCGCGCAACAAGACCCCCTGGGCCCATCGCACGCCCAGCAGTCAGACGCCTGGCGCCAGTTGGACGTGGCGATCCTCCAGCACCTGATCGTCGAGCAAATCTGCCAGCCCCATTTCTGCGCCGCCGGGCAGCAAATCGCTTGGAAATTCCCTCATACCCTGGCGGACCTGAAAAACGAAACGCGGACGCAACAATTCCAACTTGGTGTGATTATGCAGCCTCCGCCGTTAAGCGCGATTAGGCAAATTAGTGAAAATGGCGAATTAATGCCCCCCAAGAGTACCTTTTTCTATCCAAAAATTGCCACCGGTTTGGTGATTAATCCTATTGAATAGGATGCTTTTAGTAGCTTTTGAACCGGACAGGCAATCGCAACGAACCCTCATTACAATATGTCTTCGGTCACGATGTCTTAAGCCTTAGTCTATTGCTGACCGATAACCGGACGCATTAATAGTGAAAGACGAACCGGACAACTTGCCGTAAACACCTTTTTTTCATGCCCTTAAACAACAACAAGCCCGGATCGTCCATCACGGATGAACAGCTCATCGAGCTGCACCGGGCGGGGGACGAGCAGGCATTTACGGCACTCGTCGAACGATATCGGCAGGAGTTGTTTCACTACCTGTCGCGCATGACCAACAAAAGATCCTTGGCTGACGACGTGTTTCAGGAAGCGTTCCTGCAGGTCTACCTGTCCCTGGAAACTTTTGACACCGAACGCAGATTTAGACCATGGCTTTTTACGATTGCAACGAACAAAGCACGGGACCAGTTGCGTAGAAATAAACGACACGACATAGCCTCTCTTTCCGTCCCGATGGCTTCGCAGCAATTCGATCAGGAGAGGGCTTATGTTGATTTGTTAGAGGCTGATATCCCGCTGCCCGAGGAGGACATGGCACGGGAAGAAATGCAATCGCTTATAAAGAAGGTCGTTACAGACCTTCCGAGCCATTTGAGAGAAGTTTTACTGCTTTCATATTTTCACCGATTCAGTTATAAAGAGATCGCAGAGATGCTCCAAGTTCCTGTGGGAACCGTAAAAAGTAGGCTTCATACAGCGGTCGGCACGTTTGCCAAACGCTGGAAAACATCTATTAAAAAATCTGTAAAGTAATCTGTTTATTGGAGTAAGGGAGTATTTACGTGGACCGAGAAAGCATGAACCGACTCGACGTACAAACGCATGACGACCTAGCCTGCCTCTGCCCGGCTGACGCCGAAGCGCACGACGCACTACTGATGATGGCATTAGACGCCAGCCCGACAGGGGCATCAGCCTCCACGGGTCTAACTTGGAACAACGTTGAAGCCTACATCCCACCTTCCACCCACGCCAATACACCCCAACGCCAGCAGCATGCCCTCAAGGTCATGCAACTGATCAACCGCTGCGGAGCTGAAGAAGCGCCCCAAGACCTGGTCCACCGAACCCTCAAGCGGATCACCCAACACACCCAATTCAATATTAAGTTCGCCTCCCGGGTACAGCCGTCTTACTCATCCAAGCCGGCTTTTTCTTTCCATTGGTGGCGGGAGTTGGGGCCCGTCGCGGCGATGTTCTTGCTCGGCCTGCCCATGGTCTGGTACTCCCTTAGCCAGGCTAGGCACACCACCAGGCACGCCGACAGGCACAGCCTGGCTTCCGTGGAACACACAATCGCACCCGCCAGGTACACCCGCACCGCCATGCGCCGCGGCGACTTGTTCGGCAGTGTCAGCCAGTCAATCGCCCCCACTACCCCGCGGCTGGCCTCAACAACGGCAAACATCGCTCCCGCTTCCGCCTCACCCCAAGACTTGTTTTTCAACCACCTTCATTTAGATTACCCACAGCTAGCCGATCGCGGGCTCTTACCCAACCAAAACCTAAGGCCGGACAAAGCGATTTTTGCAAGCTCCTCCTTATCGATCGACTCTTCCGACCCCAACAGCTTGGCCATGTTGTGGGGCTCACCAACGCCGATCAATGACCCTCAAGCTTCTGCCGATTCATCCACCGCACATAACAGCCGGGGCGACACCGTCTGGCTCCAACGGGTTGTCGAAGACAACACGCACACCCAGCAAGCCTTCCAAACAACCAATCTTCTGTTCGTGCCCGTGTCGAATCGGTAACGCCAACCGGAAAATCACGCCGCAATCTAAGATCAAGCCCACGGCTTCAAACCGTGGGCTTTGTTTATGACTCATAAGGATCATAATCAGTGATGTCGCAACAGGTGTGCCACGGCTTGCTTGCAACCCGTGTTGCATTTTGTGTTCTTTACACAGCTTGCAAGCAAGCTGTGCCACCCGACGCAATCCTAATTGAACGCCAAAACTTTTATGATCCGTATCATAAGGATATGAAACGGTACGCCCGCCCCCGCGTCACCCCAACGCGCCCGTGCAGCTTGAGCCCGCCCCAGCCGTGCACCCGAAACAGTGCTCGCCCGTGCAGATCGGCCTGCCGATCAACTGCTCGGGCGTAAACGCCCAGAGCTTGCCGCTGGTCGACTCAACAACGCGCTCGTCGCTGCCGGGGCCGAAAATGTTCAACGCCGCAGGCTCAAGCGGCAACAGCAGCATCTGATTGAAGTCGCAGTCGTACACGCTGCCCTGCCAGCCCACGCTCACCAGGCTTCGACACATCACCGCGTCCACGTTCGCCGGGTTGTGAGCGGCCAGCAGCTTCGCCATGTACGCCTCGTACTCCCCGTCGCGGTGAAGCTGGTGCTCGAACCGCTTGATGGGCATGTTGGTGATCGTCCACAGCCGATTAAACTGAACGCCGAACCGCTGGCTCAGTTCCCGCTTGTAATCCGCTTCGAGCGATTCCTGCCCCGGCGGCAGGCCGTACCCCACGGGGTTGTAGACCAGGTCCAGGCGTAGCCCCGTGCCCTCGCGCCCGTAGCCCACGCTGTTGAGCAACTTCAGCGCCTCGATCGAACCCTTGAACACGCCCAGCCCGCGCTGCTTGTCCACGTTGTCTTCCAAGTAGCACGGCAGGCTAGCCACAATCTCAACCTTGTGGTGAGCCAAGAACTGGGCCATGTCCTCGTAGCCCGCTTCCAGCAGGATTGTCAGGTTGCACCGGTCCAGCACGTGCAGCCCACGCTGGCGAAGCTCCGTGACCAGCCGCCTAAAGTCGGGGTTCATCTCCGGCGCCCCGCCTGTCAGGTCCACCACGGTGATGTCCATGCGATCACGGTGCTCGTCGATCCACCCCAAGATGCGCGTCATGACCTCCCACGTCATGATCTCCGTGCGCTTCGGCCCAGCCTCCACGTGGCAGTGGTGGCACGCCAGGTTGCACATCTTCCCCACGTTCAGTTGCAGCGTGCTCAAAGCTACACGCGAAAGCTCCTGCCCGTCGTCCGCCAAACGCTGGGCGAACGTGTCGGTGTGTGGTGTAACGGGCGGGGTCATAGCGAGCTTACGGATCATGGCTGGATTGTAAACGCAAAACCAGCCATGGGCGATGATTATTCCAAAAACTGCTAAGCTAACCCCCGGAATTAAAACAATCCGCCATACGAGCCGTCCGCCTGAGGCGGATCAGGGAGCGGTCCGGATGGCGAAAACACCCAAACACCGATGTGCATGTCCCTGAGACGAATTTTGATACACGCGATTGCAGATAAAGTAATAACTTGTGCGTCTGATTTCGTTCGGGACCGCTCCCTCACGGTCGCGGCTCGTCGTGGACGCACAGGTGGTATGTAAGGAACACACCATGAGCGAGAAAGACGCTTCAACGACCACAGCACCGGGCAAGTCCATGGACGCCATCGTCGCCCTGTGCCGCCGACGCGGGTTTATCTTCCAGTCCTCCGAAATCTACGGCGGCATCAACGGCTTCTGGGACTACGGCCCACTAGGCGTCGAGCTCAAACGCAACCTCAAAGAAGCCTGGTGGCACGACATCGTGCGCTGCCCAGCGGACGGGCCAGATGGCAAGCCGCTGGATATGGTCGGCTTGGATTGCACCATCATCATGAACCCGAAGGTGTGGGTGGCTAGCGGCCACGTGGGCGGGTTTAACGATCCGATGGTGGAAAACGAAAAGACAAAAAAGAGATACAGGGCGGATCAGATATATGGACTGTACAAACGATATCGCTCGGAGGATTCTATCGAACTGCAGCTTAAAGAGTTAATCGACTTGGCTCACGACAAAACCCTTCAACCTCCATATGGCCCTAATCTGACATGTACTGCTGGAAGTGCATCAGAAGCGTTTGGGTATTTTCAAGGGGCTCTTCAAAAGACACCTTACAAAATTACACGTATTGATGTAACTGAATCGTCATTCGAGAGTGTTTCATCAGACGGAAGACCCGTAATAGGGCTAGTTTTGCCAGTGCCTATGTTTTTGTTAGAGACGTCTATTGCGTGTGTGCCATCGCCGGACAATCACGATGATCTTATGTGGCTGCTAAAACAATATGAGAATAATCGAGGACAATTCAGCGATACATCTAAAGGATTTGACCTTAGCGAACCCCGCCAGTTCAACCTGATGTTCCAAACCAACGTCGGCGCGGTTCAGAATGATGCCTCTGCCGCCTACCTCCGCCCCGAGACCGCTCAGGGTATTTTCGCCAATTTCCGCAATGTGGTGGACACGTCGCGTGTGAAGGTGCCTTTCGGCATCGCCCAGGTCGGCAAAGCCTTCCGCAACGAGGTGACGCCGCGGAACTTTACGTTTCGGTCGCGTGAGTTTGAGCAGATGGAGATCGAGTTCTTCATCCGCCCCGAGTCGGCTAAGGAGTGGTACGCGTATTGGCGGGACAGCCGGTTCGCGTGGTGGCAGTCGATCGGCTTAGCCGGCGAAAACCTGATCCTGCGTGAGCACGACAAGGACGAGCTGGCCCACTACGCTAAGGAAGGGGCCGGCACCAGCGACGTGGAGTATCGCTTCCCGTTCACCGCTCCCGGCTACGGTGAGCTAGAGGGCGTCGCCCACCGCACGGACTTCGACCTGCGTCAGCACGCGGAGCACTCGGGGTACGGCGACAAGCTCAAGTACTTCGACCAAGAGAAAAACGAGCGGTACTTCCCGCATGTGATTGAGCCCAGCGCCGGGGCGGACCGGGGCACGCTGGCGGTGCTGTGCGAAGCCTACACGCCCGACGACTCACGCGCCAGCAAGGTGTACATGAAGTTCCACCCGCGCATGGCCCCGATCAAAGCGGCGGTGTTTCCCTTGGTGAACAAAGACGGCATGCCCGAAGTAGCCCACACCCTCTACAAAACGCTGCGCGAGAAGTACGCCGTGCAGACAGACGCGAAGCAGAGCATCGGCAAGCGGTACGCGCGCATGGACGAAGCGGGCACCCCCTACTGCTTCACCATCGACGGGCAGACCCTTGAAGACCAGACCGTGACCGTTCGTCACCGCGACACGCAAGCCCAGGAGCGCATCAACGTGGACAAAGTCCCCGCGTTCCTGGCTGAGCACATCGGGGCGTAACCCCCCGGAACCCCCGGAAGTTTCCGGAGTGAACATCGTTGGGTGCCACACCTTGTCCCGCGGGGCAAGGTGTGCGGGGTCAACCATTGGCGTGAAACACACTTTGTCCGCCTGAAGCGGATCAAAGTGTGGCACCCGGCTTAACATATTTCAATGTTTTGATTGTGCGGTAAACCCCCGCCACGAGCCGCGACCGTGAGGGAGTGGTTTCTTCTATCTAGAGCGTTTTCGCGTTTCGTATACGGCTGTTGGGTTCCGAGATCGATCTTTTGTTTCATGCGGGACCGCTCCCTCACGGTCGCGGCTCGTCGTGGAACCGTATACCAAATTGAAAAACGCTCTAGCTGCACCGTCTCGTCGGGCGCTGCACCAGTACCGCCACGCCCAAAACCAACACCGCCACGCTCGCCGGCTCGGGCACGCGGCCGTATTGGAGGTGGTCCACCTCCCAGTCCACGCTGTTGTCCATGCTGATGCGGATCGCGGAAATCCCACCGACGTTGACGACGCCGAAGAAGCGGTCCTCGTCTGTTTCGCCGGTGACACCGACACCGTCGCCGACCGTCACCGGGCCGATCGAGTCGATCATCAGTTCACCCAGTGCGTCGAACGCCTCGAAAATGACGCCGCCCTCAAAATCATTGGGATTGGCAAAGCCCACGTCCGTCCAGACAATGCCCGCGTGTGTGGGAAACCCGCCTAGTGCGTTGGCGTCGAACGTGAACGTCAGGCTGTCTTCGGTCTGCAGGGTGAAGAAAGACGCCCCGCCCGTGCCGCTGCCGTCGATGCTCAAGTCGTCCCCGTCAACGGAGTCGGTCTGATCGCTTGGGTCGATCTGGGTCCCGCCCGATACACTCACGCCGGGCGTGTTGAAGCCGTCTTCAAAGTCTTCGAGGAAGAAATACTGAAAGTCCGTCCCGTTAAACGGGCTGTCGTTGAAGCTCAGGTAAGGCGACGGCCCTAAAAAAGCCGCCTGGGCGGTGGCGGTGTGCGGCAGCGAAGCCAGGGCCATTGCGCAGAGAAGCAACGCGGATCGACGTATTAAATTCGTGGTCATGGTGTCCTTCTCCGTGGGAGGGTAAAAAATCATCCAGGGTCTTCAGGCGGGCGGCTTGGGGTGTCACCCCACAAGCGTTGGCTATTATACAAGACCCGCCCGGAACGCCAAGAAAAATCTGCGGCGAGGTCGAGGCAGCCCCCCTCTCGCGGGCCTTTGGCATGCCCCAAAGCCTTAATCCGTGTTACACTTGGGAACACCCTGTGGGGTTTAATGTCTTCAAATAACTTTCTTTATTAGCCCGTATTTCTGATGTGTGCCCAAAACCTAGCCTGGACCGATCGAGAGTTGACCAACCCGCACGCGGTGGCGGACAAGGCCACGCGCGTCAAGGCCATGTTCACCGCGATCGCCCCACGGTACGACCTGAACAACCGTGTCCACTCGCTGGGGCGCGACCAGGCGTGGCGGCGGCGCGTGGTGGCGTTGTCACAACTGCAACCGGACGAAACGGTTTTAGACGTGGCGTGTGGGACGGGCGACTTGGCGCTGGCATTCGCGCGGGCCGGCGCGAGGCGCGTGCTGGGCCAGGACCTGACCTATGGCATGCTGGAAGTGGCAAAGGGCAAGCGGGCAGCGGCGTCGCGCGTTGCGCCCACTTACCAAGCCTCCGACGCCATGCGCCTGCCCATCGCCGACGCGAGCGTGGACTTGGTGAGCATCGCGTTCGGCATCCGCAACGTGGCCGACCCGGCCAAAGCGATCGGCGAGTTCCACCGCGTGCTGCGCCCGGGTGGGCGGCTGCTGATCCTCGAATTCAGCCAGCCCAACAACGCGGTGGCCAGGGGCCTCTACAGCTTTTATTTCAACCGGGTCATGCCGCGCACGGCGTCGCTGATCGCGCGTGACCGGACGGGGGCTTACCGCTACCTGCCGCGTAGCGTTAACACGTTTCTGGATCGGCAAGCTCTGGCGCGGTTGATGGACGAAGCGGGGTTCGCCGAGGTTTTGTTGCGGCCGCTGACGCTGGGCATCGCGGTGATCTACCGGGGTGCGAAGCAGGCATGAAATGGATGCGTGACCAAAACGAGCCGCGACCGTGAGGGAGCGGTTTCTTATCGATTTCGCATCGACTCAGAATTTTTCTGACCCCACTCACTCCATCGACGCCGCAATCAAGCACCCGCGCACCACCGACGTGAGCGGCTCTTCAGCCAGACGCACGCCCGCGACCTGTAGCGGCAGCTCGACTTTGCTCATCTCTTCGGCGAACACGTCGACAAACCCGCCGACCATGCTCGACCCGCCCGCCACCACGATCTGCACCGGGTCGCTAAACCGGGGCACGTCCTGGGCCATGGCGAACCGGTGAGCCAGGTTCTTCAACACGTACTCGATCAGGTTGCGGTAGTAGAGGACGATGGCTTCTTCCTCGCGGCTGCGTGGCTGGTTCAGGTCCAAGCCGGGGGCTTCTTTCATGTCCGTCACGCGCGTGGGTGGCACGCCCATCACCTTGGCCACGTGCTGGTCGATCCAGTCACCGCCGCGGCAGACGGAGAACGTCACCGCCGGGATGGATTTGTACGACACACAGACGTTGAACATGCCCCCGCCGCAGGAGATGCCGATGCCGGTGAAGTCTTCCTCAGCCAACTCGGAGTACACCACCGCGTGGCCCTCGTTGATGGCGTGGGGCGTGTAGCCCAGCTTCTTGAGAAGCCCCTCGATCACGCCCTGGTGGTAGATAATGTCATTCTGCACGTCGATTGACGCCGCTGGCACGCAGAAAAAGACGGGCTCGTCCTTGGCAGCGGGCTGACCCAGAAGCCGCTCGACGATGAACCGCAGCATGGGGATCGCCTCTTTTTCTTGCGGGTGTAGGAAGCCGTCGCTCATCGGCCGCCGCACGTCCTTGCCGAACATGTTCGCCAGGTTGAACGCCGCGTCGCCCAGCACAAACAGCCGCTCGCGGTAGGACACGTACGGCACGTTGAGCTGCGTGAGCATCTTCTTGTTCTTCTGGAACTCCGAGGGGATCTCCAGGAACATGTTGCGCTCGCGCTTGACCGTGGGGTTGCCGCTGTGGTTGTGCACGGCGCTGAGCAGGTTGGCTGTGCCCACGTCCAAACCCTTGCCGGTCATCACGCCCGAGCCGTCGCCGTTGCCTTCGGGCACGACGATCGCGTCGATCTCTTTATCCGCGTCGTACCCGACCCTTCCGCTGTTCCTTGACATGCCGTTTCTCCCGATGGGTTGTGTGTCGTACCGATCTGCCCGCCCCTCGCGTAGAGCGGTTAAGTGTTTACTTCTTCTCCGTGTCCCCGTCTCCCTCCACGGCTTTCGACGCCTTGCTACGCAGCGTCTTGAGCCGTTCGAGGCTGCTTGAAATACTCTGCTTGGCGGTCGTGGCCTGGATGTCCAGGTTCGACAGGTTGGATTCCATGACGCCTTCTTCATCGAACAGCTTCGAGATATAAACGCTCGCGGCGTCGACGTGGCTATCAACGGGCTTGGCGGTGGCGGCGTTGATCGCGTGGCCGATCTTGTCCAGCGTGTCGCTGAGCTTGCTGTTGAAGCGGTCTTCAGCGTCAGACTTGGTGTCGGCTTCTTTCTGAGCGATGCGTTGGAGCAGCGCTTCGATGGCAGGGGCCTCGTGGCCGTTCTGCTTCTCCAGCGACTTCAAGAAGGCCTTCATCTCCACCAACTCGCCGCGCAGCTCGTGGATGCTCTCGGGCTCGATCGCGCTCTTGGCCCGCGCCGCGGTGACTTCCTGGTGCAGCGCCTCCATCAACCCCTTGACCCTGCCGATCTCGTGCTCGCGCTCGTGTAGCTGCACGCGCAGCTTCTCGATCAGCGTGGCGTCGTCTTTTATCTGCGCCACGAGCCGGTCGATCTCGCGGTCGTAGTTGAGAATCGTCTCGCGTGCGTTGGCCAAGCGGCGGCTTATCTGCTCGACGTTGGCCGCGGCCTCTTGCTCGCGCTGCCGGGCCTGGGCCAACTCCTCGCGCGCCCGATCGAGAGACTGGGTGTGTTGATAATTCGCTTGCTCGAACTCAGCCGCCTCGCCCCGCTGGGCTTCGTACTTGTTCTTTAAGTCGTGCTTCTCTTCTTCGAGCCGCTCGATCTGAGCCTGCTGAGCGGTGATGACCTCCTGCTGCTGGCTGATCGTCTCCTGGGACTTGGCCTGGATCTTCGCCACCTGCTGGAACTGGGTGTTGGCCTCGTCGATGAACTGCTGACGCTTCTCCTGGGAGACGTCGGCGGTGCCCTTGTTGATCACGTCGTCGACGACGGCCTCGATCAGCTCCAGCGTGTCGTTCATGGAGATGACGCGGAATTTGCGGTCGCCGCGCTGGGCCAGGTCATTGAGCGTGACCGGCTGCGAATTGGCCGCAATGACCGAGGCAACGCGCTGTCTGTCTTCGTCTTTCATCCCGTTCCGCTAACTGCGTGGCGGCCTGGGTTGGCCGCGACAAGCCCATATGGGCCCCGTGCGACACAGCCGCTTTCGGCGGCATGCCCGTGGGCCACGGCTATCGCGCAGTCGGCTTGCACCCCTTCATGCTGATCGGCTGGTACCGATAACCGTATTTTACCGCCGCGGGTGGCCGTTTTCTCACCGGCGCAGCGCGGCGCTTGAATATTTCATCGGCCTATTCCCCAGCCACGTTTGGTCCGCCCGGGGGTAATGGGGGCCTGCCGCGACGGTTATCGACCACAGTGGGTGGCTGATTCGGGCGGTTCATTGGGCTAATCGGCTTGCAGGGGGTCGATCGCGTCCAAATCGACCGTTTTTTCGGGCTTGAACACCTTGGTCAGGTGGGCCAGATCGAATGCCTTGTCTTTGATGCGGTCTCCCTCTCGGCCGTCGGTGGGGTCGGACAGGAACAGCGTCATGCTGCCTTCCCGGTCGGCCATGGTCAGCTCCAACCGCGTGGCCACCCACGGCAACGCCCCCGGCGGCAGCCCCCGCACCGCCACCCGCTGCCACCGGGACAGCCGACACGTCGCCTGAGTCTGCCCCGCCGCATCGAGCAGGTCGATCCGCGTCACCCGGGCGCTCGCACCGTCGAGCCACAGGCGAGAGCCGCCGCCACGCGGCTCAACCATGTAATCGCCGTCGCCCCTGTCTTCGGCGCCGGCCAACACCGCCGGGCTGTCCGCGGGGATCGGTGTGATGCCCATCAGCCCCAGCAGCGTCAGCGGGTGAACGGGCAGGGGGTATCGCGTGGCCCGGTCGCGCCGATGGGCGTTGGCGTGCAGGCCGCTGTACAGCGTCTTCGCTTCGTTTAGGTCGAACAGCCAATACCGCTCGCCGTCGCAGCCGGCCCACATGATCGTGTTGCCCAGCTTGCCGATCGAAAGCGCCACGCGGTCGGGCTTGATCAAGATCAGATTGCCGTCGCCTTGCTCGTAATGCTTGCCCCGGTCGTCGGTCCACTTCAACTCGACAACTGCCCTTGTCCACAGCCGGTCGATCCGCATGGCGTTGGCGTTGTACCGCTCAATGACCTCGTGCGCGGACGCCAAGCCAGCTGCGGGTGGGGCCGGTACGCGCTGAGGCGCGTCGCAACCGTTAAACAATAAACCTAAAGCCAACACCGCTCCCGCCCGCCAAACCACGGCACGGCTAAGAGCGTGTGTGAGAAGTCGTCCACAACGAGCCGCGACCGTAAGGGAGCGGTCCGGGTGGCGAGATCGTATGATCTTGAGGGGTAATCGGCACAAGGGGAAGGGCTCTTTTAATGGCTGTAAGCATTGCGATTACAATTTCTTGCCATCGCATATCAAATAGTGGAGTGGGTCTCGCCACCACGCGGACCACTCCCTTACGGTCGCGGCTCGTCACGTGACATTTTTTTCAAACACGCTCCGTAACCCGAAAACAGCTACGGGGTAACACCGACACGGCTACAGCTCTGCTTCGAGGATCTCGCCCAACTGCTCGGTGACTTGCTGGGTCTGCTGGTCGTCCATGCGCGGGTTGAGCACGTCGATAGGCTGATCGGACATGCCCAAGCTGGGCTTGGGCGTCATGCGCCACCACTCCCACTCTTGGCCGTCTTTGTCGGGGCGGCTCACCGTGCCCTCGTACCGCAGCAGCTTCTTGCGCATCAGGATCAGCGCCAGCACAAAGCGGAACGCCAACCGCTGGGGCTGGTCCGTGTCTTCGAGGCGGATCAACAGGTTCATCAGCACCTCGTCGTCGACGAACTGCTTCTTCTTTTCGTTGGGCATGGGCACGGTCGACTGCCAGAAGCTAAACACACCCTCCGGGCGCTGCCCCCGCTCCCACGCTTCGATTGATATATCAATCCGTCGCAGCCCGGCGTCCGCTGTCTGCCCCGTGTCCGCCGCACCGTTCGCATCTTTTCGGTCGTCTCCGTTTGGCGCCGCGTCGGCCTCCACCAGCGCCGCGATGTACCGGTCGCCCGGCCCGAGCGGCTTGTCCGTCAACGCGCACCTGCCGGTGGGGCGTTGGATGTTGTATGTGGGTGTGTTGATCCAGCTCATGGCTTCTCTCTCGCTTCAATCTTATTCGATCGCTAGGCCCAGTTGCCTGGCCGCGGCAATGGAGGTCTGATCGATCAGCGTGGCGATGGTCATCGGCCCCACGCCGCCGGGCACGGGTGTGATCATCCCCGCGCGCTCCGCCGCCGCGTCAAAAGCCACATCGCCCACATTGCCCGCGTTGTAACCCGCGTCCACGACCACCGCCCCTTGCTTGATCCAATCGCCCTTCACAAACTCTGGCCTGCCCACCGCCGCCACCACGATATCCGCTTGTTGGACGAGTCGCGGCAGGTCGCGCGTCTTCGAGTGGCAGATCGTCACGGTCGCGTCGGCGGCCAAGAGCATCATGGCCATCGGCTTGCCCAAGATCGGGCTACGCCCGATCACCACGCCGTGGCTGCCGGCAATTGATACGTTGTACGCCTCCAGCAGCCGCATGATCCCCGCCGGCGTGCAAGAACCGTACCCGGGCAGGTTGAACGCCGTCGTGCCGAAGCTGTGGATCGTTACGCCGTCCACGTCTTTTTCCGGTGCGATCGCCTCGAACGCTTGACGCTCGTCGATCTGCTTGGGCACGGGGTGTTGCAGCAGGATGCCGTGGATAGCCGGGTCTTGGCTCAGTTGTGTGATCTTCTCAACCAACTGCCGCGTGGTCGTGTCGGCTGACATCTCGATCTTGACCGACTTCATGCCCACCGCCTCGCACCGCTTCCGCTTCATGCGCACATACGTCACTGAAGCGGGGTCTTCCCCCACCAGCACCGTCGCCAAGCAAGGCGTCACGCCCGTCTGCTGGGTGATCTTGCCCACACGCTGGGCACAAGCGTCAAGAACCTGCTGCGAAACCGCTTTGCCGTCGAGAATCGTGGTCGTCGAGTTCATACCGATCATTATAGAGCAAGTGGTGTGATGAATCGCCATTCGCCGGGTGGCACGGCTTGCTTGCAAGCCGTGAAATGCGGCTCCGCCATGATAACTGGCACCGAATAGGGGGGCGGATAATCACGCCATTTGCCCTAGACGATCCGGCTGCAGAGACTTACCCGCCGCTACAATGGCGGCGTGGCTCCCAACGAATCGAAAACAACGGCCAACGCCCCCGCCCCCGGAAGTGAGGGGCTGGCTCTTCAGGCGAGGCTGGTGAGTTTACTGCGAGAAAAAAAACTGACCGTCGCCACCGCCGAGAGCTGCACCGGCGGGCTGGTGGGCGCCATGATCACCGAGGTGCCGAGCTCAAGCGACGTTTACCTAGGCGGGTGGGTGGTCTACTCAAACGCCATGAAGGCCGGGCAACTCGGCGTTGATCAAGCACTGATCCAGCAGCACGGCGCGGTCAGCCAAGCCGTCGCGCACGCCCTGGCCCAAGCCGCCGCTCAACGCAGCGGTGCAAACCTAGCAATCTCAATCACCGGCATCGCCGGCCCCGACGGCGGCACGCCCGACAAGCCCGTGGGTACCGTCTGGTTCGGGCTTACCACCCGCGACCCCAATCACCCTCAAACCCCAACCACGCAAACCCACTTGCAAACATTCGCCGGCGACCGGCAGCGGGTGCGACAAAGCGCAGCCAGCCACGCCCTTCAAACACTGCACCAGGCGGCGCTGGACGCATAACAAAGCCTCACCGCCTCATCAGCCAATGTCATCCCCCCCACGCTCGACCTGCCGCTGCGCCACGCCCCACACCGCATCGACGCTCACCTGGGCAATGAGGGTCTGGTCGTCGCGGTGGCGGCGGTAGTTGGCCTGTGCATGGCTGCCAATATCAGCCGGCCCCACCACCGCGTCGTCACGGCGGTACGGCCCCACCAAAGCCGGGTCCGTCGGCCCGAAGACCGCCACCACCGGCCGCCCAAACCCCACCGCAATGTGTAGCGCCGCCGAGTCGTTACTCACCAGCAAACCCGCCCCGCTTAGCAAAGCCATCATCCGCCCCACCGTGGTTTGGGGCGCCAGCACACGCGGGTCTTGAGCGAAGGCGTCCAGCAGCGGCTGCACCTGCGCCCGCTCGCCAGGCCCGGCAAGCACCACCAGCGACTGCCCAGCCAAGCCCGTGTCGAGCAAACGGCGGGCGATCTCGATGTACCGCTCGATCGGCCAGCACTTGCACAACCACTTCGCCGTCGGCGCGATGCACGCGTACCGCCCACCCACCCCGGACTCCCCGGATGCCCCGGACTCGCCCAGCCACCGGCCCAGCCATTCGCGGTCGTCTTGACCCACATACAGCCGCATGTCACGGCTGGGCGCGTGCCCCTCGGCCTCCAGTAGGCCCAGCATCCGGTCCACGGTGTGCAAACGCGGGTCGACCCGGTGACGGCGGTTGTAGCCCAGCCACGCCAGCTCACGCGCATTCGCGAACCCGACTCGGTGCTTGGCCCCGGTCAGGCGCGTAAACAAGCCCGACCGAAACAGCCCCTGAAGGTCGAACACCCAGTCATACCCCCGCCGCCGCAAGCCCCACGCCCATGCCAACGCTTCAGCCGTTACACGCGGGTTGTACCCCACCGCCCCGAACCGCTTGCGCGGGAACGTGACCACGCCGTCCAAGGCCGGGTGGTGGCGAACGGCGTCGGCGTACGCCTCGCTGACCAGCCAATCGATCCGGGCGTCCGGCCAGGCGCTGCGAAGCGTCACCAGCGCCGGCACTGTCCTGCTCACGTCGCCCAGCGCGCTTGGGCGCACAATGAGCACGCGCGGGCCTGATCCGGACGCGCCCCCGCCGCCGGCCTGCGTGCTTGCGTGTTGTTCGGGTTCGCTTGGTCTAGCCATAACTCTTTTAAAATTGAACGCCGCCGGGCGCTTCGCACGGACCGGGGTGTTCATATTACACTTGTGTCATGAAACAGTGCTTATGGCTGGTCGTGCTGACCGCCGCAGCCGCCACCGCTTGTCAGCAGGAGCAAGAGACGCTTGAAACGTTTCAGAAGCGTTGGCAGGCGATGGCTACCCGCGGGCAGTACGAGCAGCTATACCCACTGCTGGACAACCAGTCGCGTCAGGGCATTCGCCGCCAGCTTGAGGTGCTGCGCGGGCTCGACCCCGCCGCCCAAAAATCGGTCCTCCGGCAGCTAGGCCAAGACAAGCCGGCTGACCTACGCGGCGTCACCGCCGCCCAATATTTCGCCATGCTGTGGCAAAAAGCCACCCAAGGCAAGGAGCCGCGGGTCGACGCCGCCTCGGGCAGGACGGGCACCGCTGACATGATCCTGACATACGACGGCTCAAAACGGATGCACATCCGGTTGGTCCAAGAGGGCGGGCGGTGGTCCTGGCTATTGCCCGACCGTAGCCTCGTTGCCCCACTGCCCGACGGTTGACCGCGACACGCCCACACACTGGAGAGCGAAGTGAGTGACCTAACCCTGCCCGCCGCGATCATCTCCGACATCCACGGCAACCTCGACGCGCTGGAGGTCGCCTTGGCGGACATCGACCGCCGCGGCATCTCCACCATCGTCTGCCTGGGCGACATCATCGGCTACGGGCCCGACCCGCGCGATTGCATTGATTTAGTCATGCAGCGGTGCGCCTGGTCGCTCATGGGCAACCACGACTTCGCCGTGCTCTACGAGCCCACGAACTTCAACGCCAGCGCCGAGACCGCCGCGTTCTGGACACGCAGCGAACTCGAAAGCGAGCCCGACCCCGACCTCCGCGCCAAGCGGTGGAAATACCTGGGCAACCTGCGCGTGCAGGAACACGCCAACCAGTCGCTTTGGGTCCACGGATCCCCCCGGCGGCCCATCAACGAGTACATCTTCCCAGACGACGTGGTCGCGGCGCCGGGCAAGATCCTGCAGATCTTCGACCGCATGGACGACCGCTGCTTCGTGGGGCACACCCACATCTGCGGTGTGTTTACCAGCGAGCCGGACTTCTACCCCCCAGCCGACCTCGACGGGGTATACCCCTTTGCCGACGATGAGAAGTGCATCATCAACCCCGGCTCGATCGGTCAGCCGCGGGACCGCGACCCCAGGCTCAGCTACGCCGTGCTGCACGACAACCGCGTGGAGTTCGTACGACTCGAATACGACATCCAAGCCGTGATCAACAAAATCCGCGCGATCGCGCAGCTCAGCGATTTCCTGGGCACTCGTTTACTGGAGGGGCGGTGACGGCGGTGAGGGGTGTCGTCACACGCTGGCGTGCGCCAGCTCTTGGCAGGCCTCTTCGACGTCTTCAAAAAGCGGGAAGGCTGTGTCCAACCGCGTCACTTTGAACAAGAACGCCACGTTCGGGCGGCAGCTCGCCAGCCCGATCCGCCCACGCATCTGCTCTAGGTCGCTCAGGAACGTCACCAGGCACCCCAGGCAGTCCGAAGCCATGAACTCGACCTTGGACATGTCCAACACGAAATAGACCGCGTTCTCGTACCGCATGTGCTGGACCAACTCGCAGACAATCTCCTGCATCTGCAGCCCGGTCAGCTCGCGGTCCGCGACCGCCACCGTGACGAGGTTATTCACCTGCTCGATTTGTGTGCCTTCTGTGAGCATATTCATACTGTGATACGGCCCGTTCTTTATACGCCTCGGAGTCGTTATCGGTCGGGGGCTTCTGCGACTTTGCGTGTTTTAGTTAATTTTTAATTCGATCTGCTTACCTAATTGTTACAAGCGGCACAGCCCTCCTCGGCAGTGTGTTTTAAAGGGGGCTGGCATGCTTATTGGCATCGGCGGGCGCAGTTGGCCGCCGGGCTTCATACAATCGTGCTGTTTTGGTTGACGCCCCGTTCATCTTGCTGGCCAGCCGGTCGCCGCGCCGCGCCGCGTTGCTGCGCGACGCGGGGTACGCGTTTGAGCAGGTTTCGCCACAGTTTGACGACCCGCCCCAGCCGCGGGCCGACCCGACCCGTCGATCACCAGCGGACCTGGCCACCCACATGGCCCAACAAAAAGCGCACAGCGTCTTGCAAACACTAGAACTTAAGCAACACGCGATCATCCTCGCCGCCGACACGATCGTGGCAGGGCCCAACGGCGACCTGCTGGGCCAACCCGCCACGCCCCGCGAGGCCCGCGACACGCTCCAATCGCTCATCGGCCAGACCCACACCGTCCACACCGGCGTGTGCCTGCTGGGGCGAGACGCGCTAGAGCCTTGCCGCTTTTCAGACACCTCGCAAGTACGCCTGGGCCACGTGACGCAAGACCGGCTCGACGCCTACACCGCGTCCGACCAGTGGCGGGGCAAAGCCGGGGGGTACAACCTGTTCGAGTTGCAAGGCCGGTGGCCCTTCACCGTCACCGGCGACCCCACCACCGTCGTCGGGCTACCCATGCTAAAACTCGCCCACCACCTGCCCGCGTATTGGGCATCACTACAACAACACACCGACACCGCGCCGCCGAAGCACACCCCCAACCGATCATGAGCGACCCAACCCGACGACTGGCGATCATGAGCAACCAAGACCGCTCCCTCAGCGCGGCCCTGGCCAGAGCGGGCCTGTCGTGCCTGGCGTGGCCGTATCGGGCGGTCATCGCGTCGCGTAACGCCTGCTACAGCTACCGCCTGTGCCGGGCGATCGACCTGGGCCGCCCGACCGTCAGTGTGGGCAACATCACCACCGGCGGAACCGGCAAAACACCCATGGTGATCGAACTCGCCAACCGCCTGCACCGCCAAGGCAAACGCCCCGCCGTCCTACTACGCGGGTACAAAGCCGCCGACACAAATCACAGCGACGAGGCAACCCTGCTAGCCGAATCGCTGGGTGACACAGCCGTGGTCGAGCCCGGCGCCGACCGCGTCGCCGCCGCCAAGCGCGTGCTCGCCAACGACCCCAATATTGACGTGTTCCTGCTCGACGACGGCTTCCAGCACCGCCGAGTCAAACGCAACCTGGACCTGGTGCTCATCGACGCGACCCAGCCGTTCGGGCACGGCCGCCTCCTGCCGCGCGGCCTGCTGCGAGAACCACTAACAGCCCTGCGACGAGCAAACGCCGTCATGATCACCCGCGCCGACCTCATCTCACCGGACCAACTAGCCAAACTCGACCAACGGATCGAGCAACTCACCGGCCGCCCCCCCACCGCCCACACCGCCCAACGCTGGTCACGGTTTGTGGACCTGCAAGGCAACACCGCCGAGCTACCCGCGTTAAGCCACACGCGCGTGGTCAGCGCCTGCGGCATCGGCAACCCCGATGCGTTTGAGCGAACCCTGCACAAGCACACCGGCGACGTAACCCACGCCCACCGATTCGAAGACCACCACCACTACACCCGCGCTGACTTGGACGCGATCTTCCAACGCGCCAAAGACCACGCCGCCGCCGCGGTGGTCACCACCCACAAAGACGCCGTGAAGTGGCGCCCGCTACTGGCCGACGGCCCACCGCCCGTGCCCGTGTACTACCCGGCCATGGGCGTGGCGTTCCTCGATGGCGAACAAAACGTCGACACACTGCTGCGAGAAACATTGGCAAGCGGGTAGCCCCCGCTTAATCACCCGCCCAAGCAGCACCCGCACCGCCCAATCGCTACCATACAGCCATTGTGGGTACTACCGCCATGTACGCTCCGACGCTCGCGCTCGTCCCAGGCCCGGGCTTGCTGTTCGGGCTGCTGCTCGCCTCCGCGATCGTCGGGGGGTACATCTCCCACGCGCTACGCATCCCACGTGTTGTGGGTTACATCCTCGCGGGCGTCGGGCTGAAGCTGATCCTCCCAGCCGTGCTGGGCATCGAGCCCGACACCACCCAAGCCGTCGAGCTGGCAAAAGCGGCCAAGCCGCTCCAATCAATCAAAGAGCTCGCGCTGGGGTTGGTCTTGTTCTCTTTCGGCAGGGCGTTTGAAGTCCGCCGGCTACGAGGCATGGGCACGGGCATGCTCCGCGTCGGGCTGGCGGGCGCGGCGGCCAGCGCGTTGCTGGTATCCGTCGGTGTTTTCCTCGTTGGCTTGGCGGTGGGTGTGCCGGTGGGGGTGAAGACACTGGCCGCGTTCTCGCTGCTGCTGGGGTTGGCCGCAATGGAAACCGCGCCGGCCGCCACCATGTTCACCCTCCAAGAATACGAAGCCAAGGGCTCGACCAGCGATTCGGTCCTGGGCGTGACCGGCCTGGCGGGCGTGCTCTGCCTGGTCAGCTTCCTGGTAGGGTTCCTGCTCATGGCCAAGGCCGGGCTGCTTGGCGAGATCAAACTCACGGGTCAGGCCGTGTGGATGGGGATGGCCGTCAGCACACTGGGCAGTATCGCGCTGGGCGCCGCGCTGGGCTTTGTCATGGGCGTCTTGCACGCCAAGCTGCAGATCGCCGAGACGCTGCTGATTCTTATCGCCACCCTGATCGTCGTCAGCTCCAGCGAGCACTGGCTGCTCGAACGCACGGGCATGTCCTACAACGCGCTGCTCACGGCGTTGTGCATGGGCACCGTCTTCGTCAACGTCGCGATCGACCCCGACCGGATGGAGAAAGCCATCGGCACCATCGGCCCGCCCCTGTTCGTCGGGTTCTTCGTGTTGGCGGGGTACAAACTCGACCTGGGCAAGCTCAGCGAGCTAGGCGGGATCGGCGCCGCCTACATCGTCTGTAGGGTGATCGGCAAAATCGGCGGCAGTTGGCTGGGCGTGCGCTGGGCCGGGCCCAACGCCGGATTGAGACCCGAAATCGGCATCGGGCTGCTGTGCCACGCCTCCATCGTCATCGGCGTGGCGGACTACGTGGCTACCTACTGGCTCGAAGAGTGGCCAAGGCACAGCTTCTTGACCACCATCCTCGGCTCGGCGGTCCTCTTTGAGGTCTGCGGACCGCTGTTGCTCAAACGCCTGGTCGTGCAATGCGGCGAGGTCAAAGCCGTCACACTCATGCGCCGCACCGGCGCGTCGCCAGACGAGGGGCAGTCCATCATCAGCCTCACCGTCGAGGCAACACTCCGGGCCCTGCGCTTCGGACGCGTCGCCACGCCCACCGGCGACCAATCCCTGCAAGTCCGCCACCTCATGCGCACCAACGTGAAAACGATCCCAGCCGAGGCTTCGTTCGACGAGGTCATGCATATCATGGAAGCCTCGCGGTTCAACCACTTCCCCGTGACCACGCCCGACGGCAAGCTCATGGGCCTGATACGGCTAAGCGACCTGCGAGAAATCATCTACGACCCGGCCATGACCAACCTCGTCACCGCCGCCGACCTGGCCGACCCCAGCGCCAAAGCCGTCTCCGTCGACACCCCCCTCGAACAACTGCTAGCCATCTTCCAAGACAGCAACCTCAGCTCACTGCCTGTGATCACCGACGCGGAAACCCGCGAGGTCGTCGGTGTCGTCGAGCAGCGTGACCTGCTGCGCGCGCTGCGCCCGTCAAAAGGTGGGGGCGGACACTAACACCGGTTCCGTGGCAAGCACCCCCGATCCGTATATAGTGTGTCCGCGTCCGTACACCACACCGAATCTGAGAACGAACCATGATGAACGTCCTCGTCACAGGCGGCGCCGGCTACATCGGCTCACACGCCGTGAAACACCTGATCGAGCAACGCCACCGCGTCACCGTGCTCGACAACCTCGACCGGGGCCACCGCCAAGCGATCCACAAGCAGGCCGCGTTCGAGCAACTGGACCTGCGCCAGACCCAGGAACTGATCGGTGTGCTCAATAAACACAAGACCGACTGCGTGATGCACTTCGCGGCCCTGGCGTACGTGGGCGAGTCTGTCACGCAGCCGCTGCGCTACTACGACAACAACACCGCCGGCACGCTAAGCCTGCTCCGCGCCATGGACGCCACCGGCGTCAAGCGCCTGGTCTTCAGCTCCACCTGCGCCACCTACGGCGAACCCGAACGCATGCCCATCACCGAAGACCTGCCCCAATCGCCGATCAACCCCTATGGCTGGTCAAAATTATTCGTCGAGCGCATCCTCCGCGACTACGCCGCCGCCAACGACGACTTCGCATACGCAGCCTTGCGCTACTTCAACGTCGCCGGCAGCGCCGCCGACGGCTCACTGGGCGAAGACCACGAACCCGAGACGCACATCATCCCCGTATTGCTCAACGCCGCTTTGGGCAAAATCCCCAAGGTCACTATTTTTGGCGACGACTACCCCACGCCCGACGGCACGTGCATCCGCGACTACATCCACGTCGAAGACCTCGTCGACGCCCACGCCGTGGTCATGGCCGCTCTGAAGCCCGGCGACCAACGCTTCTACAACCTGGGCATCGGCAAGGGCCACAGCGTCAAGCAAGTCGTCGAGGCAGCCAAAGCGGTCACGGGGGTTGATTTCAAAGTCGAGTTGGGCCCCCGCCGCCCCGGCGACCCGCCCCAGCTCTACGCGGACGCGTCCAAAATCAAAAACGAACTCAACTGGCAGGCCCGCGTCACGGATATCCGCCAAGCCGTCGAAAACGCTTGGCAATGGTTCAAGCAGCACCCCGACGGCTACGGCGCCTAAACGCTACTCATACGGATCGTAATAAGTGATGTCGCAACAGGTGTGCCACGGGTTGCTTGCAACCCGTGTTGTCTTTTGCGTTCTCTGCACAGCTTGCAAGCAAGCTGTGCCACCTGATGCGATACTCATTGAACGCCAAAACTTTTTATGATCCGTATCAAACCCAGCGATCCAGTCCCGCCGCCGTTGCCCACCGCCACCGCCACACGCCCCTTCATTTACGCTAAAATGCCGCGTCCTTGGGGTGGCCCCATGGCAGCGGGCATGCGGCAAGCCTTGCGCGGGACTTGTATTATGTTGGACGGAGGGAGCGCCGCGACACGGCAGCGCCGGTAGACATCCATGAAAAAAAACTTTGAGCAACAAATCGACGCCATCGTGGCTGAAACCCAGCAACTGCTGAGCGACCCCCAGCGAGCCGCCCAAGCCGCCATGCCGGGCCAAGCCTATTTCCTTAGCCAAAACAAAATACTCGCACTGCCCAGGGACAACGGGTACAGCCGATACCCCTACGGGCAAAACGGGTTCAACTTCTGGGTTTATGCCTCTGGCTACATGCACTCCAACGAAGGGCTCTTCTCCCACTTCCTCCGCGCCGCAGAAGGCCAGGAACCCAACATCGCTTTTTTCATGGGCCTGCCCAAAGACAACGGCCGGTTCAGTGTTGTCCCGCTCATGCCCGTCCCGCAGAGTTGCTACGAAGCCGACCACGAAAAGACCACCCGCTTCACCGTCTTCTCCACGAGCGCCGCTTATTTCATCACCCAGACCGATGGGTTGCAGACGGCCCTGCGTGTGCTCGTCACGCCCGACCGCGCGGTCTGCTTCTCCCTCGAAGCCAGGAACCTCACCGACAAGCCGCGGAGCTTCTTTCTTTCTTCGTATCTCAACCCCTTCCTCCGCCACCAGATCTTCGAGACAGGCGAAGACCGCTGGTTTAAGGAGGTCCGCGTGCTACCGCCGGGGCCCAAGCAAGGCGAACTGGGCAGCTTCCTGGTCCAAGTCAACGAAGACAAAGACAGGCTGACCTCCGTGAGCTATTACGGGGTGGTCCGGCGCGGCCTGACGCTCGACGCGGGCAGCAAACTGACCGCCCACGAAGAAACCGCGTCACGCTACCAATACGTCGGCGGCACGCGCGGCAGCCTGCACACCGCCTCGCCCCTGGCCGCCGGCACGTTCGGCAAACCCAGACACGTCTGCGCCTTCACCGAAACCGGCATCGCAGGCGACATCCTCAAGCTCGAACTCGCGCCCAGCAGCCGCGCACGGCTCGATATCGCGTTCACCCACACCGACGACGCCGCCCTGGCCCAACAGCAAGCCCAGCAACCGATCGTCTTGGACAAAATCGAAGACGACCTCGACCAACTCGACCAGGCCGACACCTCGCGGCACATACCCTTGACCGCTTCCGTCGGGCCCGCCACCGGCTCGATCAAGACCGATGTGTTCAACCCCTTCTTCGAGCACCTCAAGCGCCAAGTCGAGTTCTGCTCGTTGATCAAAGGCTACATCCAGCTATCGCCCAACTCGCTGATCGGCATCCGCGACGTGTTCCAGGCGCTGGAGGGCTTGGCCTTCTGGCGCCCCGACGCCACACGCGCGAAAATGCTCGAAGCGCTTGGCTACACCGCGCCCGACGGCCGCTGCTTCCGGCAATACTCACTGCCCTCCGCCGCCGGGCAGGTCGGACGCATGGACCTGCGCCAGTTCATCGACCAGGGCGTGTGGGTCATCTCCACCATCACCACGTACATCCGCGTCACCGGCGATTGGGCGTTCCTCGACGAAGCCTGCGGGTATTACGAGATCGTCGACGAAGAACGCGGCCAAGTAAACCCGTCCGACAAGCAAGGCTCCGTGCTCGAGCACATGATCAAGATCATGGACTACATGCTCTCGAAGCGCGACCACGACCTGACCGGCTGCCTGCGCGCGATGTACGGCGACTGGAACGACGCGCTGGACGGCCTGGGCGTCAGCCAAGACCCGGCCAGGCCGTACGGCTCGGGCGTCAGCGTCATGGCCACACTCCAGCTCTACCAAAACTGCCAGGAGATGATCGAGCTGCTCAGCGGGCAAGACAAGCTCAAAGCCAAATACCCCGCGCGCATCAGCCAATACCGCGACGACGCCAAGGAACTCGAGCAGGGGCTAAAAAAATACGCGATCGTGCAAGACAGCCAAGGTGAGAAACGCATCGTCCACGGCTGGGGCGACAAGCGGTCTTACCTCGTCGGCGGCTTCAAAGACCCCGACGGCAAGGCACGCGACGGGCTTACGTCCAACGCATTCTGGGTGCTCTCGGGGCTGCACGGCAAAGACACCGCGATGGGCCGGACCATCCTCGACGCGTTCGGCAGGCTCGACAGCAAGTACGGATTGAAGACGTTCGAGCCGTACTTCGCCGAAGACGCGCCCGGCGTCGGACGCATCCGCAAACTGCCGGGCGGCACAGCCGAAAACGCCGCGCCCTACGTACACGCCACCACGTTCGCCGTCATGGCCCTGTTCCAGATGGGGCGGGCAGAGGAGGCGTGGCAGCAGCTCGAAAAAATCCTGCCGTTCACCGACATCCACGAAAACCTCTCACACTCGCCTTTCGTCATGCCCAACGCCTACGGCTACAACCCCGAAAAATTCATCGACGGGCAGAACATGAACGACTGGCAGACGGGCAGCTCCAACGTCGTGCTCAAGACACTGATCCGCTACGTGTTCGGGTTCGAGCCCACGCTCGATGGGCTGTGGGTCCAGCCGGCCGCGTGGCTGCCGTTCGAGTCCTTCAAGTTCCAAGCGCGCTACCGCGGATGCGACGTGGAGATCACACTCCAAAACAAAGGCAAGGGCAAGCGAAGCTTCATCGTCGACGGCCAACCCCACGAAGCAACACCCGACCCGCTGCTGGGCACGGACAAGCTGTGGATCGCCAATGGCTCGCTGGGACAAGACACGCTGCGCGTGAGCGTGACGCAGTAAACCCCGCGTTTGAGCCAACCGCGATACCGTCCAGCAAGGCCGCTACCCGTTTACCCACGCGTCCGACGCCTCGTATCCCAATTCAATAAGCAAATCCCCAGCCTCGTCGTGGAAGAAGCGGCGGTCCTCGGGCGTGAAGCATTGACGCCACTTCACCTTTTCACCCCTGGCGACAATCGCGCTGCTCTCGGGGCGAACACCGAAAAACCGGGCACGCCGCGAGTACCACACGCTCTTTAAGGGCCTAGGCAGAAGCGGCTGCTGATACAGCGGCTCCATGCCCAGCGCAGTCCCAAGCCGCTTGAGCGTAGCCTCCGTGTCCTTCAGCAACGCCTCGGTACCGACCTTGGTCACACCCGGGACCGCGCACCACGACCGGACGTGGTGTGCCCAATACTTCACGCGGCTCATGCCGTGGTCTTCTTGACGCAAAAACTCGCTCATCGAACACATCGCCTCGGCGTCGAACCCCCTGCGGTACTGGTAATAAGACGTCATCACGTCCCGGCCGTCACGGTAGACGTACAGCATGGCCGCTTTTCGAGCGAGGGTTTCAAACCACGGCCCGGGTATCTCTTTTTGATGGCCCCGCGTGTCTCCCAGCGCGCCTGGCGGGAGTTGGTGGGTCTTGATGGGGATGCGCGGCACACGCGGCAAGACGCGGGCGGCCGCGCCGTCGTACCACACAGGATCGGCGTTGATGATCAACGCGATATTGATGTAAAGCTTGTCGTTCCGTTCAAACGGCAGCTTCCAACTGCGGCACGCGCCAAACTGCCGCCGCAGCGTGTCGATCATCAGGTGCGTGCCCGATCGCTCGTGCGTGGCCACAACAACCGGCTTGGTGGCCCGGCGATCCAACTTCTCAAAAAACGCTGATGCTTGCTTGTCCATGAACGATTGACCTCTCCGCGCACCGTTTCCAGTGAGGCCTGAAAGCCGGTCTTGCGTAGACCGCACCGACGGCCCGGCTACCCAACGGCTCAATTCTATGCGCTTGATCCTTACCCCACCCGGCCGCTCGCAACGACCGACTTTGACCGCAATACTACCATGAAAAGCCGTGTCAGCGACGCGCCGACCGGGGTTGCCCCACCACCGCCGCCTCGGATGATTTTTCTTTTCACCACCCGTACTATGATAGCCCTGTGCGGGTTCTCCATGTTATTTCTGGTATCGATCCCCAAAGCGGCGGCACCGTCGCGGCGGTGGCGGGGCTGACACGGGCGCAGTCCGCCCAGGGCGCAGCGGCCGCGTTAGCGACCACGTGGACCCACGGCCACGACCTGAGCACCGCCGACCGCCTGACCGAACAAGGCGTAGCCGTCCATCTCATCGGCCCCACACACCAGCCGTTGGCCAGGCACCCCGATATCAAACCAACACTGCGGCAACACATCGCCGCGAGCGACATCGTGCACATCCACGCGCTCTGGGAAGAGGTCCAACACCAAGCCGCAAAGACCGCCTATAAACAAAACGTCCCTTACGTCATCACACCCCACGGCATGCTAGACCCCTGGAGTTTGAGTAAGGGCTGGCTCAAAAAACACCTGTACCTGACGCTGCGCATGCGCAAAAACCTGAACCACGCAGCAGCGATACACTTCACAACCAAAACCGAGCAACAACTCGCTCGCCCGCTGCGCCTCACCCCGCCCGCCATCGTCGAGCCCAACGGCATCGACCTCTCCGAGTTCGAGTCGCTCCCGCCCGCAGGCGCATTCCGGAAACGCTTCACCGCCATCGGAGACCGCGCCGTGGTGCTGTTCCTTAGCCGCCTGCACCCCAAGAAAGGCATCGAGCTGCTGATACAAGCCTTCGCCAAAGCCTGCACGTCTAACGAGGCCCTCGTCATCGCCGGGCCCGGCCCGAAAGACTACCAGGCAACACTCGAACGCCTCGTACAAGAAAAAGGCTTGAATGACCGCGTTATTTTCACAGGCATGCTGTACGGCCCGGACCGGCTCGCGGCCATGGCGGACGCCGACCTATTCGTGCTACCCAGCTACCAGGAAAATTTCGGTATCGCGGTCGTCGAGTCGTTGGCGGTGGGCACACCGGTCATCATCTCCGACCAGGTCAACATCCACCAAGAAATCACCGAGGCCGGCGTCGGCGGCGTCGTGCCCACCAACGCGGACCGCCTCACCGAAGAGTTGCACGCCTGGCTTGCAAACCCCGCCCGCCGACAACAAGCCTCACAACGCGCCAAACCGTTCGTCGCCAGCCGCTATGATTGGGGCGCCATTGCCAGACGGTGGTTGACACACTATGAACAAATAACCCGCCTTAACGCGACCGCCCACAAAGAAACAACGCCGAATCGTTAAAGTAGCTGACGCCACACACGCCACGCAAAATCGGCCTAAAGCCCGATCGTGTGTGACCAACGGAAACCAGGACCCGATACCGTGCCGCGACAATCATCACACCCCGCAAAAGTCTGGATCCTCCAGCAGCAGATCGCCCACTACCGTATCCCCGTGTGGGACGCGCTGGCCGCGATATCAGGCGACAGCATCGAACTCAAGGTATTGGGTCGCCTTGACCAGGGCAGGCCGTTTGGCAGCGAATCGGCGCCCTCTTACATACACGACCTAGACGCCCATCACACTAAGCCTAACGGCCACCCCTGGGACGGTATCGAGCAACTGCTTGAAACACACCGCCCCGACGTCTTGATCTCCGAGACCAACCCCCGCCTGCGGTGGTGCTGGCGGTTGCCGCGCGTGTGCAAGCGCCTGGGCATCGTGCCGATCGCGTGGACGAAGGTCAAGAGCAACTACTCAAAACTACCCGGGCCGCTGATGCGTCTCGTCAAAAAGCGCCTGTTCAAGCGGTACGCCCTGTACCTCGTCTATGGGAACGAATCGCGTGACGAGTTGGTCAGCCTAGGGTTCCCACCGGAAAAGGTCTTCGTCGCCAACAACACAATCGACACACGGCGGATTTTCGAACAAGGCGATCAGATCCGCGATCGGGCGTTGGCGTTACGCAGACAGCGGAAACTTGAAGATAAAAAAATACTGCTGGCGATTTCTCGCATGGACCCGGCCAAGCGAATCGGAGACCTGCTGGACGCTTGGCCCAAGCTGCGGGAGATAGACAAAGACTTGGTGCTGGCGCTAGTGGGCGGGGGTACGCTGTTAGAAGACATCAAACGGACATCGCGAGAGATCGACCCGAAGCGGATTATTGTGACCGGGCGCGTGCCCGAGGGGGAAGACTACACCTGGATCGCGGCGGCGGATATCAACATCCAACCCGGCGCGGTGGGGCTGGCGATCAACCAGTCGATGGCGCTGGGCACCGCGACAGCCATCGCCGACGAAAAAGGCCCGGACACGGAGATACTCGCACACGGCGAAACCGGCTGGCGGTACCCGAAGGGCGACCTCGACGCCATGGCGCGGTTGGTCAAGCAGTTGCTCACCGACCACGACACGGTGCGCAAGGTCACCGGCAACGCCCGGGTGCTGATGCGCGACAAAATCACCGTCGAAAATATGGCCGGCGTCATGCACACAGCGATCAACGAAGCGCTACAATTACGCCAAGCAGAAGAAGGGACAGCATGAAGATAAGTGTATTGGGGCTTGGGTACGTCGGCGCCGTAAGCTGCGGGTGCATGGCCAAGCTTGGCCACACCGTTATCGGCGTGGACGTGGTGCAGGACAAGATAGACCTGATCAACCAGGGCCTATCGCCGCTGATCGAGGCCGGCCTGGAAGACTTGTTAAGCCAAGCCACCGCGAAGGGACAGCTCAGCGCCACCACGGATATAGAAAGCGCGGTAAAGCAGTGCGACGCAGCCATGCTGTGCGTCGGCACGCCCTCCACCGCGTCGGGCGGCGTGAACGCGTCACACCTCGAAGCCGTCTGCGAGCAGATCGGCGGCGTGCTCGCCAAAAGCGATCAAGAATTCTTCGTCGTGCTCACCCGCTCGACCAGCCTCCCCCCCGTACACCACCGGCTGATCCAGGTCCTGGAAAAAACATCCGGGCGCAAGCTCGGCCAAGGGTTCGGATACGTCTGCCACCCCGAGTTCCTCCGCGAGGGCACAGCCGTCGAAGACTTCCACAACCCGCCCAAGATCGTCTTCGGCGCGTCGGACCCGCGCAGCGAAGCGGTGTGCAAACAGCTCTACCCCGGCATCGACGCGCCAACGTTCTTTGTCCCGACGGACGTCGCCGCCATGGTCAAATACGCCGACAACTGCTTCCACGCCGTCAAGGTCGCCTTCGGCAACGAGATCGGCACCGCGTGCAAGCAGATGGGCGTCGACTCGCACGCCGTCATGGACGTCTTCTGTGAAGACCGCAAGCTCAATATCTCGCCCAAGTACCTGCGCCCCGGTTTCGCGTTCGGCGGGTCGTGCCTGCCCAAGGACCTGCGCGCCATGCTCGACCACGCGCGGCAAGCCGCCGTTAACATGCCCATGCTCACAGGCGTGGTCGCGTCCAACCAAGAGCTCGTGGGCCAATTCCTCAAGCGCGTGGCCAGCCCCGACCGCCCCGCCGTGGGCATCGTCGGGCTAGCGTTCAAGGAAGGCACCGACGACGTGCGCGAGTCGCCCATGGTCGCCGTCGTTGAACACCTCTACGGCAAGGGCCACCCCCTGCGCGTCTACGACGAACACCTCGCCATGCAAAAGCTCATGGGCTCGAACCGCCGGTTCGCCCTGGCCGCCATCCCCCACCTTGAACAGATGCTCAGCCGCGACCTCCAAGCCGTCATCGACGCCAGCGGCGTGCTCATCGTCTACCACAAGCTGCAGCCCAAGGTGTGGGAAAGCGTCACGCTCAAGCCCGGCCTGCGCATCATCGACCTGGCCCGTGTGGAAGCACTAGAGAAACACCCCGGCTACGAAGGGCTACACTGGTAAATTGTTGTTTAGACCGCCGCGACGCGCCTATTGCGTTGACCGGCTAAGACCACCGACACACCCAACAGCCACAAACTGCCCGGCTCGGGGACGGTGAAATCCCCCTGCGTCACGGGGCTTGCGGGCGACGGAACACTCTCGAACAAGTGGTCTTGCCAGATCAGCAGGTCCAGGCCGTTGACAGTGCCGTCGAAGTTGTAATCCCCCTGCCACCACTTGTCGCCGGTGAAAAGGTTGGCCTGCCAAGCCAGCAGGTCCAGCCCATTGACGGTGCCGTCGAGGTTGGCGTCGCCCGGCAGCGCCGCGACCAGCGTTAGCCCGATTGAGCCGTTGTGGTCGTAAACGGGCACGAGCGTCAGGTTCTGGTTGACCAGCAGGCCGGCGAACTCATCAAATTCGCCGACTCGCGTGGCGGCGGTGATAACCTCAAATTCGTCCCAGTAGCTTGGCACGAAATTCAGTGGGACGGCGTGGAGCAAGCCGCCAAGTTGGGCGGTGCCCGCGTCGATCGCGCCGTATTGGTCGCCTCGCTGCGTGCCCTCAATGCCGATAGCCAATCCGCTGCCCTCGTACAACAGCATGGTGTCGTTAACGGTAACCAAGCTACGCAACAGCTGGACATGCCCACTCACGCCGCCGGGTGAAACTCGGTCTGCGACGGTCAAAAAATCTGTTTCGAGGGTACTGTTGTGTAAGGTGAGCGACCCTTCGTGGGGCAAGATGGCGGCGATGCCGGTGGTGTCGCCGTCGCGCCCAACGGTGATTGTGCCGGCTACCAAACTAGAATCCGTAAGACTAACCTCCCCTCTCGCTTGCGACTGGCGATTAAATCCCACACCAATCTCTATAACGGGTGCGACCACGTGGCTGTTCTCAATGTCTACTTTACCTTGCGCGATCACGGAGAATGTATTCGGCCGTACGTACCCCACACGCAATTCCGTGCCCATCTCAGCAAGCCCGACGTTCTTGATCCTTATAGACCCTTTGGCGGTGCTCAGTTCGCCGAGCTTGTCGTTGTTGCCAAAGCCGACCTGTACTTCGCCCTGGACCGTCGCTTGCTGAATGTCAGAGATCCAAAAGTTACCGGTAGCCTGCGCGACGCCCGCCGTCTGGAAGCTAAACAGGGTGGAATCAACTCTGCCGATGGTCATGTCGTCGGTGATCAACAATGAATCGAATTGCTGGACGATAAACGTGCCCGTGCCGGTGCTTTCACTCTGGATACCCGCCACGGCATGGCCCACGGTGATTTCACCGTCCACGGTCAGGTCGGTGCCGCCACTGAGCGTTGCCGAGCCAATGGCGTTGGCCTGACTGGTGATTTGCGTAGAAGACAGCCCGATCTCGATATCGTCTTGAAATTCAAGGCTTCCCGTGAGTTCCACGGTAAGCGTGGCCTGGGCGGATGCCTCGGACGTATTTGTAGTGGTGGCGTGTCCGATGCGCGTTTTTCTCCGCACAGACATATTTCCCCCCTCGGTGATCGTGACTGAGCTAGGCAAGACCGTGGCTGTGGACAAGCCCCCGCTTTCCCTTGCCGTACTCAAACCGATCTCAAGATCACCATCAATAGTGATGACGGCTACACGCTCAAAGTTGGCCGATCCCTGGCTGGTAGCGGACGTGTCGGGGTCGCCATCGGCAAACGCTTCGCCCACGTCCAGGTCATTATCAATAAACAAGCTTGTCGCGTCGCTTATTCTCAACGAGCCTCGCCCGTTGGCAACGCCCGTGTTGGCGACGGCTTCGCCGACATCGACGCTGCTGCCCAGGACAACCGAGTCCACTCGCTCGAACACAACGGCGCCGTTGCCCATGGCGGTTGTAAAATCGGATGTGTGCGTCTTGCCGATGTTCAGGCTGCCGCCGATATCGACCAACGCCGCGTCGGACACAGTGACGGTGCCGCTGCCTTCGGTGGAGGGGATCGGGATCAAAAACGAGTTGAACGCCTGGCCCACGTTCAAGGCACCCGCCGTGACGACGTTCACCCCCAAACTTGTGAGCGTGCCCGTGAAGCTGTTGGTGCCCACCTCCAGCAGGTTCGCCTGAACGTCGGCGGGGGCGGTGGCGGCGTCGGCCAGGGCCTCGCCACCGTTGTTGATGTCGGCGTTGATCGTGAGGTCGGGCACAATCGTGGGGGTCCAACTGAACGGGTTGAACCACTCGCCGGCTGAGGCGCCCGTGCCGGTGTCGTTCCACGACGCGGCGTTAGCCACGACGCCGGTTGCCACGACAATAATCGCACACGCCCACTTGCAGAACGGATGTGTTGGCATCGGTTTCTACCTCCTTAGAATGTGTATTAGCTGGCGTCTCTGATACCACGCATTTTTGAACCACGCGTGTAAGATAAAAATGTAACCAATTACATGAAAATTGTCAATACTCTTTTACGCAAATCTCTCGCCCGTATGCACATACACCCGCGGCCGTCGCCCCCTCGCCACAACCCATAGCCCCCGCACCAACCACCCGTTAGAATGAACCCCCTTAGAGCCCTCGTAGCTCAGTAGGATAGAGCAGCGGTTTCCTTCGCAAGAGGGACCCGGCCCGGGAACGGGCCGCGGAAAAACCGGGTGAACTCGGGGAAACCCCACGGGCGTCGTTTAGACACCCAGGGCAATCCCGAGCCAAGCCGCCGGCGGGGCCCCCGAGGCCGGCGGAAGGTGTAGAGACCAGCGGGTGAGTCGCCCCGACAATAACCCCGCACCGCGCCTAACACGCGCGGAAGCGCCCGGCACCCTAAACCCTTCGCCACAAACGAAGGGCGGGTGGTGAGATGGTCCGGGCCGGCGGGTAACCGCCGGGCATACCGAAACCGCAGGTCAGAGGTTCAAATCCTCTCGGGGGCATTACAACTCAAAAACGCCGGGCGCGTTGCCGCGTGCGCCGCAAGCCAAACACAGGAAATACCCATCGCGGGCTGCTACGATGCTTCTCTCGCCCGCGACGCGGGCACGCACGGGTTAACGCCTACGAACCAAAGGCCACGCATTGACCGAACGCACCCTCATCAGTGACATGCAGCCCAGCCGCTTTGTGGAGGGCGTCTTCGCTATCCACAACTGCCAACTGGCACCGACCAAAAACGGCAAGCACTACATCAAGTGCCTCCTGGGCGACCGCTCAGGGCAAACCCCCGGGCGCATGTGGAACGCCAGCCAGGAGCTCTTCGAAGAGCTGCCCGCCAACGGCTTCGTACAGATCGAGGGGCAGACCCAGGCCTACCAGGGCCAACTGCAGATCATCATCCAAAATATCCGCGCCACAGAGCCGACCCCGTCGCAGCTCGAAGAGCTCATGCCCCGCACCCAACACGACACCGGGCAGATGTTCGACGAGCTGTGCGAAATCCTCACCACCATCAAAGACCCGTCGCTCAAAACGCTCACGCAAGCCTACCTCGACGACCAAGACCTGATGGCCCTGTTCAAGCAAGCGCCCGCAGCCGTCACGCTGCACCACGCGTACATCGGCGGGCTGCTCGAACACACGCTAAGCCTGATGCACCTGGGCGACCTGATGTGCGGGCAGTACACGCTGCTCAACCGCGACATTGTCCTCGTCGGGCTGTTCATCCACGACCTGGGCAAGTGCAGCGAGCTGGGCTGGGACACCGGCTTTAACTACACCGATGAGGGCCAACTCGTGGGCCACATCGCGCGCGGCGTGATCTGGCTGCAACGAAAAGCCGACGACTGCGCCGCCATGGGCCACCCGATCCCCGCCCCCGTGCTCAACGTCTTGCAGCACATCATCCTCTCACACCACGGCAAGCCCGAGTACGGCGCGTTAAAGACGCCCGCCACGCCCGAGGCCATCGCCGTCAGCCTCCTGGACAACCTCGACGCCAAGCTCAACATGGCCATCGACGCCACACGCGGCGAATCCGCCAAGGTCCAAGGCATGGGCGGCAGCTTCACCGAAAAAATCTGGGCACTCGAAACACGCCTCTTCTGGCCAGACCCCACCACGCTCGAAGAATAGAACGGCTTTCTTTTTCATCACAATAACTTCCCGCCACGAGCCGTCCGCCTCAGGCGGATCAGGCGGCGGCCCCCCCTCACCCCCAAAAACCCACCTACAATCCCACAATGCGCGAGCTTAACCTACTCTCACACATCTACCGCTCCAACAATGCGCTGCCCCCCCACGTGCTGATCCCACCCGGCGACGACACCGCCGCTATCCGCATCACCGACCCCGCCGTGCTTGTCACCGTCGATCAACTCGCCGACGGCGTACACGTGGACCTCGCCACAACCCCGCTGGAAAAGATCGCCCGCAAAGCCATCACGCGCAACTTGTCAGACATCGCCGCCATGGCCGCCAAACCCCTGGCCGCCGTGGCCGCCGCGTGCCTGCCGCGCGACTTCGGCGACGACCGCGCCGTCCAACTGTTCGACGCCATGCGCCGCACCGCCGAGCAATACAACTGCCCACTGGTCGGCGGAGACATCGCCGTGTGGGACGGCCGACTGCTGTTGTCCGTCACACTCCTAGCCCAGCCCGACGGCGTCACGCCCGTCACACGCGCCGGCTCGCAACCCGGAGACCACATCTACGTCACCGGCGCCCTGGGCGGCAGCACGCACACCCTTGACGGCTACACCCACCACCTTGACTTCGAGCCGCGACTCAACGCCGCGCGTATACTCGCTAAAACCCTAACCACGCGCCTGCACGCCATGATCGACCTAAGCGACGGCCTGGCCATGGACCTGCCACGCCTCTGCGGCGCCGACAACCCCGACCAAGCACAACTGCAAGCCGAGTTGTGGGTCGACCAACTGCCCATCAGCCCCGCCGCACGCGCCGCCGCCCAACAAGACGGCCGCCCCCCCTGGCAACACGCCCTGTGCGACGGCGAGGACTACGAGCTGTGCTTCACCGTCGCCGACCACCCACCCCAGCCCAGCGTGCCCGACCAGATCGACGCCGTGCCCGTCACGCGCATCGGCGTCATCAAACCCCACGATGGGAAAAGCCCTACCATCACGCTTAAAATGCCCGACGGATCAACCCAACCGCTTGAACGCGCCGGCTGGGAACACAAAAGCTAACGCAACGCTTCAGCGAAACACGCAATGCAACGACCAACATGACCGACGCAAGCAACGCCATCTTCGAAAGCCTGTCCGACTCGGTCGACCAGACCGCCGCCGTCGGCCGCGCCATCGCCGCGTTCACCCAGCCCGGCGACACCGTCGCCCTGATCGGCGAACTAGGCGCCGGCAAAACCCAACTCGTCCGTGGCCTAGCACACGGCCTGGGCATCGACGCGGCAACCGTGTCCAGCCCCACCTTCGTGTTGATGCAGCAGTACACCCACCCGCGCGGCAACCCGGTCGTCTTGCACATCGACGCCTACCGCCTCGCAGGCTTGGAAGACGCCGAATCCATCGGCTGGGACACCGACATCCTCAGCGACGCGATTGTCGTCGTCGAGTGGGCCGACCGCATCGCCGACCAACTGCCCGATGATCGCCTGGAAGTCCGCCTGTCACACGCAGCCCAAAACCAGCGCGGCGTGCGAATCCAACCTTTCGGAGCGTGGAAAAACCGCATGAATGCACTACGAACCGAAATAAAACGATGCTCCACCACGAGCCGCGACCGTCAGGGAGCGGTCTCTTAGGAGATCAAACAACCATTGGGTGGCTGGGGCTAAGCAAAGCGTGCCCCAGATTCACCCGGTCGCCTAACATATTGACGATGCCCGAAAAACCCGCCACAACACGCCCCCGCACCACCGCCTGCCCCATCTGCAAGAAAACCGTCGCGCCCGACAACCGCTGGCTGCCGTTCTGCAGCGACAGGTGCAAGACGATTGATCTAGGCAAGTGGGCAAGCGGCCAATACACGATCAGCCGCCCCATCGAGCAAGCTGACCTGGACGAAGTGTAAAATACGCGGCGGACAGTAAGGTGTCGGGTGCCACACAGCACCGCGCAGCGTACTGTGTACGGCACACAACTAAAAAAACTACGCCTCCTGATCGTGACCCTGCGCCGCCGCCTCCGGTGAAACACCATAGATCACCAGCCGGTAACTGGCCGGCTCAAACCCGTGCTCACGGCAGATGCGGTCGCGTATCGCTTCAAGCTCCGGCGCATCCACCTCGATGATCTTCTGCGTCTCAACGCACACCAGATACCCCTTGGGCTCGTGCCCCACGCTCAATTGGTAGTGCGTCTGCTTCGGGTCGATCAGCACCTCGGTAATGATCTTTGCTTCGAGCAGGTGCTTGAGCGTGCGGTAGATCGTGGCCTTGCTCACGCGACGACCCTCTTGGCGCATCTCGGTCAGCAGCTCGTCGGCCTCGAACACGCCCAGCTTCGACAGCACCGAGTCTAAAATCCGCGCCCGCTCGGGCGTAAACTTCAAACCCTGCCCCTTGAGGAACCGCCGGAACACCGAGCACATGGGCACGGTCAACGGCTCGTCGCTGGAATGGGTCATTGTGGTCTGAGTCATAGCTACCGTCTATTGTAGCCGCTTAGGCCACCCCGCAGCGGACCCAAGCGGTATTAGCACCGCCCGGCCCGGTTCTGCTATCCTGACCGCCTTTGTCGGGTTGTTTTCGCGAGTTTCTTTATGGCTAAACAGGGTTCACCATCCATCGGCGTGGGCATGATCGGCTGCGGCACCGTCGGCACAGGCGTGGCCACGCTGCTATCCCAGCAGGCGGAACTGTACGCCCAGCGACTGGGCAAGCCCGTCGAAATCCGCCGCGTCCTCGTGCGCGACCCCGCTAAACCCGCCGCCCAAGCCTGCCTGCCACCCGACCGCTTCACCAAAGACCCCGACGCGTTCTTTAACACCGACGACATGCCCATCGTCATCGAGGTGGCCGGCGGGATCGACCCCGTGGCCGCGTACGTCCGACGCGCATTGACCATGGGCAAGCACGTCATCACCGCCAACAAAAGCCTGCTGGCCGAACAAGGGCCCGACCTCTTCGCACTAGCGCACCAAAACAACGCCTCCATCGCGTTCGAGGCTTCCTGCGGCGGGGGCATACCCATCATCACGGCCCTCCAATTCGGCCTGATGGCCAACCGCATCGACGCGCTCTACGGCATCCTCAACGGCACGTCGAACTTCATCCTCACCGCCATGACCCAAGACGGCCGCCCATACGCCGACGCCCTACGTGACGCACAGGCCAAGGGCTTCGCCGAGGCAAACCCCATCATGGACGTGTCAGGCCAAGACGCCGGGCAAAAATTAGCCGTGCTCGCGTCGCTGGCGTTCGGCACGCGCGTCAGCGGCGACCAGGTCGCCTGCGACGGCATCGACACGCTCGACTCAGCCGACATCCGCTTCGGCGCCGAAATGGGCTACGACATCAAGCTCCTAGCCATCGCCCAGCGCAGCGGCAGTGGCGCGTCACAAGGCATCAGCCTCAGCGTCGAGCCGTGTTTTGTCCACGAAGACACGCCCATGGCCCAGGTCCACGGCTCGTTCAACGCGCTGTCGGTCTACGGCCACGCCGTGGGGCACACCATGTACTACGGCCCAGGCGCCGGGGGCCTGCCCACCGCAAGCGCCGTGGTCAGCGACCTGCTCAACACCGCCTCAGGCTGGTACCCCCAAGCCTTCGCCGCGATGCGACTCTGGGCAGACCAGCACCAACCCGCAACCGTTGTCGGCCCAGACGCGATGGAAAGCCGCTTCTACCTGCGACTGAACGCCAAAGACGCGCCCGGCGTCATGGCCAAAATCGCCAAAGTCCTCGGCGACGCGGGCATCAGCCTATCCGGCTTACACCAACACGAAGCAGCCGCCGGCCAGTTCGTCCCCGTGGTCATCACCACACACGAAGCCCACCGCAGCGCTGTGCGTCAATCCATCGACCAGATCGAAAATCTTGACGTGATAGACGGCAGGCCCGTGTGCATCCGCATCGCCGACTTGCCGGGGTAAATGATTTCTAATTGGAGTGGTACACCACTACGAGCCGTCCGCCTCAGGCGGATAAGGAAGCGGTCTCTTCAAGCCACGCATGGTGACGCGCATGACCTGAATGCGTCCTACCGCCCCAGCGCCACACTCAGCACCATCACATCCGCAGGCGTCACCCCCGCCAACCGACCCGCCTGCCCCAGCGTCGCCGGGCGGAACCGCGACAGCGTCTGACGCGCTTCGTTGCGCAACCCCCGCACATGCTCGTAGTCAAGATCAACCGGCACCGGCGAAGCCTCTTGTGTCGCCATCTGCCTGATCTGCCGGTGCTCGCGCTCGATATACCCCGCGTATTGGATATCCGCCAACAACCGCGCCACAAGCCGACGATCAACCACCGCCTCGCCACCGCCCACCAGCCGCTCCAACACGTCGTCCGCCTCAACGCCCGGCCTCTGGGCCCACTGACGCATGGGTAGGCCGTCCACGCGCGCCTCGTCGAAGCAACGCTTCAACTGCGCCAAGGCCGACTCCCGCTGCTCGAAACGCGCCCAGCGTCGGTCGTGTACCAACCCCCACTGCCTGCCCAACGGTGTGAGCCGCTGGTCGGCGTTGTCAGCCCGCAATAGCAGCCGGTACTCGGCGCGACTAGTGAACATGCGGTACGGCTCGCGCGGCGTCTTGGTCACCAAGTCATCGAGCATCACACCGATATACGCCTGGTCGCGCCCCAGGCGCACCGGCTCTTGTGCCCGCGCATACCGCACCGCGTTAAGCCCCGCGACCAGCCCCTGCCCCGCCGCCTCCTCGTAACCGCTTGTCCCATTAATCTGCCCAGCCAAAAACAAGCCAGCCACACGCTTGGTCATGCACGTCGCGTCGATCTGGTGGGGCCAGACCATGTCGTACTCCACCGCATACCCCGGCCGCAAGACCGCCGCCCGTTCGCAGCCGGGCATCAGCCGCACGAGTTGTTCCTGCACGTCAGCCGGAAGCGACGTGCTGATCCCGTTGCAGTAAATCTCGTTCGTGTCCAGCGACTCAGGCTCAAGGTAAACGTGGTGGCTCGTCCGGTCGGCGAAGCGAACCACCTTGTCCTCGATGCTGGGGCAGTAGCGTGGCCCCGTGGTCTCGATCTGCCCGTTGTACATCGGCGCCCGATGCAGGTTCGCGCGGATCAGATCGTGAACGCCCGCGTTCGTGTGCGTGATGTGACACGGTCGCTGCTCCTGGACGGGGAAGCGGCCCGCATCGGTCATGTCGCTAAACGGCTGGGGCTCGTCGTCGCCGGGTTGAAGCTGTAGCGCGTCAAAATCAATCGACTCGGCGGCCAAGCGCGGCGGCGTGCCCGTCTTAAGCCTGCCCAGTTCAAAACCCATCTCGCGTAGCGCCCCGCTGATGCCCACCGCCGGCTGCTCGCCCACGCGCCCGCCCTGCTCCTGGCGCTCGCCCGTGTGCATCAGCCCGCGCATGAACGTGCCCGTGGTCAGCACCACCGCGCTAGCGCCCACCGTTTGTAACTCACCACCGCCCGCCGCACCGCCCCGCGTCGCCACCACCGCGCCCGTCACCGCCCCCTTCTCCGTCAATATCTTCTCAACCGTGCCCGCCACGACCGTGACCAACTCACGCGTACCCAGCAGCCGCTGCACTTCTTTGGCATACCGGTACTTGTCCGCCTGCGCCCGCGGCCCACGCACAGCCGGCCCCTTCGACGCGTTGAGAACGCGAAACTGAATCCCCGTCGCGTCGATCGCTCTGCCCATCAGCCCGCCCAACGCGTCCACCTCGCGCACGATCTGACCCTTGGCCAAACCCCCGATCGCCGGATTGCAACTCATCGCCCCGATCTTCGACGGGTCCATCGTGACCAGCAGCGTGCGCGCGCCGAGGTTCGCCCCGGCCCAGGCCGCCTCCGCACCAGCGTGGCCACCGCCGATAACAATCACGTCGTAACAAGTACCCATGGACATCGCGGGTGATTATACCCACCGGCCCGACAACCACGGACCGGCTTCAAACCCAAGCCGTCGCCCGGCTTGGCCCGCTTAAGTTCGCCTGCGGGTTGTACCGAATAAATGGGTTGTAGGGGTCGTATCAACCCGGCCGCCCCGATCACCGCCCCTACCGAACGTGCAAACCCGAACCCACGCTTACCCTCTCAACCGCCAACCATGAAAATCAACTTCAAACCCATCCGCTACACCGCCTACGCCGCAATACCCGTGTTTGCATTACTCCTTGGCGCCGAACTGGTGTGTAAGCGATACTACAACACCCGCCCCAAGTACTGGGCCCACGCGCAGCGGCTCACCAGCCCCGCCTACACCTCCAAACCCTGGTTCTCCGAACCATTCCTCACCGATTCGTTCACACAGCCCGGCGGGTGGTTCACACCCGCCGACACGCGGCTCCTGTTCCCCAAGGACTACCAAAGCCGATACTTCACGGTCATCCGCGGCGCCAGACAGACCGCCGGCTTCCAGTGGGACCTAGCCGACGGGCTGCCGCTAAAGCTCTTCCTGCTGGGCGGGTCGACCACCTACTGCTCCGAAGTGCCCGACGAGCTGACCTGGGCCAGCCAGTTGCAGCACCGCCTAGCCGACAACCCCGCCACACAGCGAGTGCGAGTCGTGAACTACGGCGTCACCTCAGTCAACTCCAGCCAGGAAGTCGAGCGCCTCAAATACGAACTGGCCCAGGGCAACCGCCCGGACGTCTGCGTGTTCTACAACGGCGTGAACGAAGTCTCGCAAGGCGTCTACAACAACAACCCGCAAGGCGTGATCTTCGCCACCGAAAAGCAGCACCGCCGGTCGCTGCTCCAACGGCTGCGCGCCCGGTCGTACCTCGCCCGCGCCGCCACCGACGCACCTCAAAAAAAATCCACGCCCGCCCACCTCGACAACCCCCAGCAAGTCCACAAGCTGGCCCGGCAAACCGCAGACCTCTACGAAGCCAACATCCGCGAAGCCATGCGCGTCTGCGAGCAATACGGCATCTCGCTTTTTGTGTTCCTACAGCCCAACCTGTACACCATCACCCGCCCGCTGACCGACCACGAGCAACACTTGGCTGACAACGACTCACGCCCGGGCATGCAACAGTGCGTCGAAGCGGTCTACCCACTGCTCAAGCGGAAAATCGAGTTGTTAAGAGGTTCGGGGTGTCAGGCCTACGACCTGTCTTCGGTCTTCGATGCCAACACCGACCCGATCTTCCTAGACTTTTGCCACGTTGAAAGCGACGGCAACCGGATCGTCAGCAACGCCATCTTCGCTCGCATCGACACCGAAACCAAGCGCGTAGCCAAAGCCGCCAGCGGAGAACGCTGGGAAACGAGCCTGTCCGTGGATCGGCGATGACTCACCCACCGACCACGCACTCACGCCGCTTGTTTGATTGATGATGCGGGCCTAGCCAGGTCCTGACGCAACCCCACAAACGGGAAGCACCCCGCCGCCAGCCGCTTGTGCACGCCCAACGCGTGCGATTGTGACAGCAACTCGCACACGTCCCAGTTCCCAATGCCGTGCAACTCCCCGATAAACGCCTGGGCCTGTTCACGCACCGCTTGGGGGATGCCCTTCAAGACCGCTAGCTCAGAGCCCTCGGTGTCGATCTTGAATACATCCACCCGGTCGATGCCAAGCTCTTGCATCGCCTCGGCCACCGTCGTCACGGGGAGCATGAAGTTCTCCGACGGGTCTTGTCTCAAGTAGCTAAACCCGCCGCCGCCGAAGTTCCGCTCGTCGCGTGACATCGCGTAAGGAAACGCGCCCGGCTGATCGGAAACCCCTTTGGGGATCACATGGATCCGGTCGCTGTGACGTTGCGCGTTGATACGCAATAGCTCAATGTTCTCGGGCAGCGGCTCGAAGCAATAAATATCAGCCTCGGGGTAGACCGCCGCGTAATAGATCGCGGTCGTGCCGATGTTCGCGCCGATGTCGAAGATCACCTTCGGCCGCACCACCGACGGCAGGCGGTACTCGCTGTTCTCGCACAAGATCAGGTGGACCCTGTCGAGGTCGGTCGTGCCCGCACGCACCACAGGCCGAAAACGCCGACCCGCGAAACGCACCGACGCGTCGTACACCCCCTGCCCACCTCGCGGCCAGCCCGCCCCCAGCACCCGCCGCGCCTTGCTCGTCAGCCGGTGCCCGGCCTGTTGAATACTAGCGATCAGACCCATCAGCAATAACCCCGCATCACGCGATTGAATAGCACAATGACACAACGCGTCCCCAAAGACGCTACCGATTGTATCGGTCGTAACGGTTGTGCGGTTTACGCCTTTTTTACCGGTCCCACCGGTTTTTGCGGTGTACCGCGGGCGGCCCCGGTGTCGATCAATAGGTTTGTCTATCGGTCTGTTGGCCATTGACCCTAGGAGCCGCCATGCTTATCGGCCTCGACGCCCGCACCATCTACCGCCCCACACGACGCGGCACGGGAAAGAACCTGATCGACCTGTACACCCACCTGGCGGACACCCGCCCGGATTGGCAGGTCGTGGCCTACCACCGCCACCCAGGCCCGGTCGATACGCTCTTACCACGCGAAACCGTCCAGCCAAAATTCATCGAGATGGTCGGCGACCGCGTCGACGCATGGCAGCGGTGGCGACTGCCCATGGCCGCCTGGCGAGACAACCTCAACGTCCTGCACTGCCCCGCAAACGCATGCCCCGCCTGGATGCCAGTCAACACCGTCGTGACCATCCACGACCTAATCCCGCTGGACATGGCCGCTTCACGACGCGCCACGGACGTGCGCCGCTTCGAGCAATCCGTGCGAACCGCCTGCCGCCGAGCCGCCGGCATCATCTGCCCATCGAAATACACGCGCGACCGGCTGGTCCGCCAATTCAACGCCGACCCCGACCGAATCACCGTCAACGCATGGGCACCCGACAGCTCCGTGCGACCGGTCCCCCAAGAACGCTGGCAGCCGGTGCTCGATGAATACGGCGTCGACAGGCCCTTCGTCCTGCACTTCGGCGCCGCCGCGCCCCGCAAAAACACGCGTGGCCTAATCGAGGCCTGGGCCATGTCTAAACACGCGATACGCAAACAATGGCAACTGCTGATCATCGGGCTGGACCCACAAACACACACGCGCATGGCCGCGGCGGTCAAGCAGCTTGGCCTCCAAGACAGCGTCTGCCTACACGGCTTCGCCCGTGAGCAGCACCTGCCCACGCTGCTCAGCGCCGCCGAGGTGCTGGCCTACCCGAGTCTCTCGGAAGGATTCGGCCTGCCGATCCTAGACGCCTGGGCCGCAGGCACCGCCGTGATGACCAGCAACAGCACCAGCCTGCCGGAAGTCGCCGCAGACGCCGCCGTCCTGGTCGACCCCATCGATTGCTGCTCGATCGCCAGAGCGATCAACCAGCTCTGCTCCGAGCACCGGCTGCGCGAAGAACTCGTGGAGATGGGCCGCCACCGCCTGCGGTTCTACTCTTGGGAAAAAACCGCACAGCGATTCGCCTACGCCATCGAGCGCGCCGCGGAAACCACTCGCCTGGTGCGCGCACGCGCCGCCGCGTGACGCGCCGCACCGGGAACACGCCCATGGCCCAAACACACAGACAACTCGACTTCTTGTTCGTCGCCGAGCAACCGTTGTGGCCCATGGATCAGGGCTTCTGCCTGCGCGGCAGCAACATGGCCCAAGCCCTGCGCAACCTGGGGCTGCGCGTGGGCATCGCCACCCACAAGCCCCTGCCCGGCGACGCGCCAGAACACTTAAAGAGCATGAACCTGCCTTGGCCAATCGCCACGGACAGCGACCGCGACCGCTTCATGCACGCCTGGCGCGGCGTTGGCGCGCCGGCCAGACGACGCGTGGCTAGATACCAAGGCAGGAACCTGCCCCTGTTCGCGGGCATCATCCCGCTCGCCGATCGCCACCGCCCCAAGACCGTCATCGCCCTTGGCCAACACGGGCCCATGACGTTAAAAGCGCTACGCGACCACCCCACCATCAAACGCGTCTGGTACGCCGCCGACGAGCCCGTGTCGTTCCAACTGTCCTGCATGGGCACCGAGCCGCTTCGCCAGTGGCCGTCACGCCTGACCAAAGCCGCCCTGTACGCGGCGATCGAGTGTTTCTTCGCGCGCGGCCTAGACGGCGCCGTCGGGGTCAGCCCCCGCGACACCGCGCTACTCAAACGGATCGGCGGCGTGAAACACACCACCACCATCCGCAACGGCGTCAACCTGGACTACTTCACACCCACACAAGACCAAGCCGCCACACCGCGCTCGCTCGTCTTCTGGGGACGCATGGACTTCGAGCCCAACATCGACGCGGCCCTGTGGTTCGCCCAAAACGTTTGGCCGACACTGCGCCAACACCGCCCAGACGCCACCTGGCAAATCGTCGGCAAATACCCCCACCCAAGCGTGCAAAAGCTCGCCCAGCAGCCCGGCATCGAGGTGCTCGGCGCCGTGCCCGACGTGCGACCCCACGCACGCAACGCAGCCGTCACCATCCTCCCCATGCGCTGCGGCAACGGGATCAAGAACAAGCTGCTCGAAGCCGCCGCCATGGCCCGACCGATCGTCGCGTCAAAGCAAGCCGTCCAAGGCCTGGGCCACACCGACCAACGCCGGCCCGCATGGCAGTGCCACACACCCACGCAATGGGTCCAAGCCATCCGCCGACTCTGGGCAGACCCTCAAGCGTCCGCGCGCCAAGGCACGCTCGCCCTGAACTGGGTCCGTGCCCACCACACCTGGCCTCACGCCGCACAACAACTCGCCCGGTGGGTCGATTCGTGGCGGACACAGACCGATAACACCACCACCACGCAGGCCAAACAACCAACGATCGATATCAAAACCAACACCGCCACAAAACCGCGCCGCGCCCAACACGGTTATCAGACCCCCACCGCGCCGACCCACAAAAAAGCCGCTTAGTAATCGGACGTGCGCTAGCCCCACCAGCGCACGCGCACACCCCCGCCGCCCACACCTTTCCCCCATCCATACCAAACCGAACCGCTACGCCCCAGCCGCGTCAAAAACAATAACTCCAACAAAACCTATGCGCCGAATCATCCGAAGGTCAATAACAGTGATCGGATCGGCGCCGCCCTCGCACGTCACGCGGCGGCACGAGACATGGGGTTGGAAGAATGGCTTGGTCAACAATGCATTTCGCTATGGGCATGGGCTGCGCCGGTGCCTTGGCAGGGGCCGGGTGCCTCATGCTGAGGCGCGGCTGGCGATGGGTCCCCGGCGTCATGACGCTCGGCGGCATCTGGGCCATGGTCCCCGACATGCCACGCATCTTCCGCGAAGATTTTTATTGGGAACCCGTCTCTTCCGTGCTGGGCACCTACCAACTGGAACGCAAGCTCCACAGTTGGGGCGACGTGTTCTTCTTCCACGGCTCACTGGACGCACAGCCCCACGAGTTCGCGCTGCTGGGTTTGGTGTTGATCCTCCTGTTCTACAACGCCAGCATCTTGCTGCTGATGTCGATCGAGCGCCGCAGCCGCAACAGCCTGGCCAACCGCGCCTGGCGCGCCCACCGCACGCGCCACGCTCGCGACGCACGCCGCAGAAGCTCCGGGCGCTGGGTACGCGACGCCTACTACAGAGACGAAAGCGCCGCCGCCGACGAACAACACCGCTATTTGGACGACCCCCTGCCCACGCCCGGCCCAAGCTACCAGCCACCCGTCTACGACGGGCAATACGACGACCAGCCCGCCGTGCTCTACCGCATCGGCCCACGCCACAACACCGGCACCGACCACGACCGGGTCTGACTCCCTACGCCTCCACCAGCTCCAAGTGCGCATACTTGAGCACAAGCGTCTTCACACCAGCCGTATTGAACTCCACACGCGCCCGCGGCTGCGATCCGCTCCGCGTCACGGTCACAATCCGCCCCAAGCCGAACTGCGGGTGACGCACCAACGCGCCCGGTGATAGGCCGTCACTCTCAGCCTCGTCGCCGTTCTCACCCAGCGACACGTACCGACGGTCGCCACCCCCCCCCGCCGCCACGCCGTGGCCGGTGAGGTCCAGCGTGTCCATATAGTCCTCGGGCATCTCACTCAAAAAGCGGCTCGGTATCGCCGGCAAAAGCTGGCCGAACACCGTGCGGAAACAAGTGTGCGTCATGGCCAAACGCTGCTTGGCACGCGTGATCCCAACGAAGCACAGCCGACGCTCCTCTTCGAGCTTCTTGTTGTCGGTGTTGGCCTCGCGGTGCGGCAGCAACCCGTCCTCCACACCGACCATCGCCACCACCGGAAACTCCAAACCCTTCGCCGCGTGCAGCGTCATCAGCGACACCGCCCCGTGCTCCGCGTCGATCGCGTCCAGATCGCTGACCAGGCTCACCTGCTCCAAGTAACCCTCCAGACGCGAGGCAACGCCCACCGCCGGCGCGCCCGTGGCTTGCTGCTGGTCGTCGTAAACCTCCTCAAACTGCTGGGCGGCGCTGACCAACTCGCCAAGGTTCATCAGCCGCTCCTGATCGGGGTCGGTTTTGTCGTTCCGGTAGAGGGTTTCCAAGCCCGACTCACGCAACACCGCCTCAACGAACCGGCGCAGGGACGGCGCTTCGTCGGCGGCATCTGCGGCGGCGGGCGGGGCGCCGCCGGGCGCATCGCTTTCCGTCAACCCAGCCTGGCAACGCCACCGGTGAAGCTGCGCCACAAACTTACCCACCGCGCCGACCGCGCGACCGTTCAGCGAAGTGACGTGCATCGCCTGCTCCATCGCCTCGATCAGCGGCGTGCCGTGCGCCACGCTGTACGCGGTCAGCGCCCGCACCGTGCTTGGGCTGATCCCTCGCGCCGGCGTGTTGACGACCCGCAACAGGTTCACCTCGTCGGCCGGGTTGGCGATCACACGCAAGTACGCGATCGCGTCCTTGATCTCCTTGCGCTCGTAGAACGACGTGCCACGCGCGATCTGGTACGGGACGCTCGCGGTCCGTAGCGCGTCTTCCATCACCCTGCTCAAGCTGTTGACCCGGTAGAACACCGCCATATCGCCCCACGGCACGCCCTGCTCATTGCGCAGACGCGTGAACCAATCCAGCACCCACTGCGCCTCGTGACGCTCGTCATTAGCCGTCACCGCCTGGATCGGGTCGCCCTGGTCGTTCTCCGTCCAAAGCGACTTGTGCTTGCGCTGCTTGTTGTGGCTGATCAGCCGGTCCGCCACCGCCAGGATCGTCTTGGTCGAACGGTAGTTCTGCTCAAGGCGCACGGTCGTGGCCTTGGGGTAGTGCTGCTCGAATTCCAAAATATTACGGATGTCCGCCCCGCGCCACCCGTAGATCGACTGGTCCGGGTCGCCCGTGGCGCAGATGTTGCCGTGCTGGGCAGCCAGCGCGTTGGCGATCGTAAACTGCGCGTGGTTGGTGTCCTGGTACTCGTCGATCAGCAGGTACTGATACCGGTCGCGCAACACAGCCAACACGTCGGGGTGGTCCTTGAGCAGCGTCACGGTGCGCAGCAGCAGATCGTCAAAGTCCAGCGCGTTGTTCTTGTTGAGCGTGGCCTGGTACTTCTTGTAAATCTCGCTAACCGAGCGGCTGTAGAAGTCGGCGGCTTGATTGGCGTAGGCCTCGGGGCTAAGCAATTCGTTCTTGGCCTGGCTGATCGTGGACAGCACCCGCCCCGGTGGGAAATTCGTCGTGCTGATGTGCATCGCCTTGAGCGTGCGCTTCATCGCCTGCGTCTGGTCAGCCGTGTCATAAATAGAGTAAGTCCGTGGCAGGCCCAACCGCTCGGCGTGTTCACGCAATAGCCGAGCGCACAGGCTGTGGAACGTGCTGACCGTCACGGCGTTGGCCTGACGCTCGGACACCAGGCCCCCGACCCGCTCCCGCATCTCGCCCGCCGCTTTGTTCGTGAACGTGATCGCCAAGACGTTCCAAGGCGCGATCCCCACGCGCAGCACCAGGTGCGCGATCCGACGCGTGATCACACGCGTCTTGCCAGACCCCGCCGCCGCCAGCACCAATAGCGGCCCCTCCACGTGCCCCACCGCCTCCCGCTGGGGGTCGGTCAAGCCGCCGAATACCGGATCGGTGTCGCTGGGTACGGATAGCTCGCTCATGCGAAGCCAGTGTAGCAGATGGGTATCCGCCGCCAACAGCGCCGCCGGCGCTTCAAGCACTCGAAAAGCGCGTCTGAAACGGGCGGGTCAAGCCCCGCTCATTAATTCACGTACACCCCGCCCGTCTGGGCCTCCGTGCGGAACCGCTCGGCGATCTCCAGCGTGTGCAGCGTTTTCTGGAGCATCTCTTCGAGCCACTGGGCTCGGTTGAACACGCAGTCCTGCTTGAGCATGGCGTACCGCTGCTCGACGTCGCAACAGACGGTCATGATCGCCAGATCGATCAGCGCCGCGGTGGGGATCTCGCCGCTGAGCCAGTTGTGAATCGCGCTGACAGACGCCAACTCCTTGAGCAGCGGCCGCGACAGCAACGCCTCGATCCGCGACCGCTGATTGTCAAGGTCGATCTCCATGGGCTGGCGCGGCTCGGTTGGTTCGAGCATCGCCATGCGGTACGGCTTGTGCTCGATTTCTTGGCTGATCCGCGCCCGGCAGATCCCCTGCAGCAACAGGTTGTACCGCCCGTCACGCAGACACTCGTGCTTCACCACGTAACCCACACACACGTGCGGACGCACCGGCGGGCAGCCCTGGTAGTTTTCCCGCCAACCGTCACCCTCAAAAAGCGACATCGCGATCAACCCGTGCGCGTCCAAAACGTCGCTGACCAGATGCCGGTACCGGTTCTCAAAAATGTGCAAAGGGATCGTCGCGTGGGGCAGCAGCACGCAGCCGGGCAACGGGAACAACGGCATCGGCTTGCTGAAGTCGATCGTGAGCTTATCGATCATACCCAATCATAGGCCAAGTCCACCCTCGGGGCGTCAACCGGGCCCGCCCCCAAACTTTACAGCGCGCCGCCCGGCACGTTCGTGGCGATCGGACGCACCAGCTCGATCCGTATCTGGCCGCTGGGCACGAGCTTGCCGTCGTTGATCCGCCCCAACGGGTCGAACACCCGCTTGATCCGGCCGAACGTGTCCAGCGTCGCCGGGTTGAACATCTTCCCCATCAAGTGCAGCTTCTCAACACCCACGCCGTGCTCACCGGTGATCGTCCCGCCGATGCCGATGCAGTATTCAAGAATCTCCTGGCTCGCCGCCAACACACGCTGCACCTGCCGGGGGTCGTCCTCGTCGAAGAGCAGGATCGGGTGGACGTTCCCGTCACCGGCGTGGAACACGTTGCTAACGCGTAGCCCGTATTTTTCGCCAATGCCCACGATACGCGCCACCGCCTCGGGCAGCTTCGACCGCGGGATACACGCGTCCTGCGTGCAGTAGCTCCTGCTGATCCTGCCGATCGCCCCGAACGCGCGCTTGCGCACGCGCCACAGCTCCGCCCGCTTGGCTTCGTCGGCGCACTGTTGCACCTCCTTGGCGCCGTTGCGGTGGCACAACGCGACAAGCCGCTCCAGTTGCTCGTCCAACGCAGCGTCCACGCCGTCGATCTCCACCAGCAGCAGCGCCCGCGCATCGGGCGGGAAGCCGTACGCGAACGCCTCCTCCACCACGCGGATCATCGCCCCGTCGAGCATCTCCATCGCCGCGGGCACCACCCCCGCCCCGATCACGTCGCTCACCGTGTCGCAAGCGTCCCCCGTCGACCCGAACACCGCGTAAACCGTCCGGTAGTGACGCGGCGCGCCCGTCAGCCGGCACCACAACCGCGTGATAATCCCAAGCGTCCCCTCGCTGCCGCACACCAGCGCCGCCGCGTCCGCGCCCACCCCGTCACACAACGCCCCCGCCCGCGCCCGCACCACCGACCCGTCCGCCAGCACAAGCTCCAGCCCCAGGATGTGGCCCGTCGTCGCGCCGTACCGCAGGGTGTTGAGCCCGCCCGCGTTCGTCGCCGCGTTCCCACCGATCGTAGCCACCGACTGGCTCGACGGGTCCGGCGAAAACCGCAGCCGCTCCGCACCGCCCGCGCCCAACGCACCCACCGCCTGGTTGAGCGATAAATTACGCACTCCGCTCTGCACCACCGCCACCCGGTTTTCAACGTCGATCGATTCGATCCGCGTCATGCGCGTGGTGGATACGATCACCCCGTTGTCGAACGCCACGCACCCCCCCGCCAGACCCGTGCCGCTGCCCCGTGGCACGATCTCCACCCCGCAATCGGCAAGCGCCCTCACGCAACGCGAGACCTGCCCCGTGTCCGTGGGAAACACCACCGCCGCGGGCAACCCCTTGGCGATCGGCAGCCCGTCACACTCATACACCAGCAACTCGCCCGCGTCGGTCAGCACACCCTCACCGCCGACCACGGCGCGCAGCCGGTCCACCGCTTCGTCTAGGCGTGGCATACGGAGATGATATCAGTTCGGCAAAGGGGCAACCGCGTCACAGCAAGCCCACACGCCCTTTGCGCTTCAGGATCAACCCCTTCATCTCCTGCATGATGCTGGGCTGAGAGAAGTTCAAATTGGAAACGTCCGTGCCCTCACAGTCCGTCACAAACAGGTCTTCGTCTTCTTCGTAAAGCTCGACGATATGGGCGGGCTCGTCGTTGTCTAGGTCGATATCGTCGAAATTATCGATAATCTGCACCGACGGGCGGCACGGGTCCGCGGGCGTGTGGTCCACACAGATGCCCACGCGCCCGTCGCTCAGACGCACACGCGAGCCAGGCGGATACGGCGGCACCACCGACAGCAACGCACGCGCCACGTGCGGGTCGAACTTCTTGCAAAGATCCGTGCCCAGCAGCTCACCCAGAACCGCCACCGTCGGCCGGGTCGGACAGTTGGGCGGGTGGAGCATACGGTCGAACTGGTCGGCCAACCCGACAATCCGAGCGAATACATGGATGCGCTCGCCCTCCATCGCCGGCGTGTCCTGGCCCGCGTAGCCGGTGCCGTCGAAACGCTGGTGGTGGTTCATCACGATCGTGGCCGCGCTGGGCTCGATGTGGCCACGCACCATCTCGTACCCCAACGCCGGGTGCAGCCGCCACTCGGGGTCGAGCTCGTCGCCGGTCTCTAAAAACCTTATGTACGCGCCCTCCGGCAACTTGGCTACCCCCACGTCGTGCAGCATCGACCCCACTCCAAGGTCCGTCACCTGTTTGGCGATCGCAGGGTTGATCCGCTTACGCTGACGCACCAAGTACCCCTCCAGCTTCAGCCCCATCAGCAGGCTCAGGTACGTCACGTTCGCGCTGTGTGAAATCAACGCGTCGCGTCCCACGCCCGCTAAATCCCCCAGGAACATCGCGGCGTTGGGGTTCTCCACCAAGTGCTGGATCAGCTCACGGATCGACTGGCGGTACGAACGGTACGGGATCTTGACGTTGACCTGTTCCTCCAAAATGTCGAACGTCTGGGCCACCTTCATGGCGATCTGGCACTGGGCGGTGATGATGTCGTCGTTGAAAAACTTCTCGAGCATGTTCAGGCTCGAGCAGTGCACCCAGATTTGGCCGATGCCGAACTGTTCAAGCTTCGTGATCGTCACCGCGTCCAGCTCAAAACCGCGTTTGAGAAGGATCTTCTCAAGGGAGTGGGGGTTGCGCACCGGTAGCGCCAGCTTCATCCCAGGCTCGGCAGCGCATAGCTCCACTCTTAGCACGGGCACCCTCGGTTACCGGGCGTTAAGAACACGGGTATCTTTGCTACCTATCGGCTACCTCGGTTGTCTAAATCAGACCGCACCGGCAGGTTATCAGCCGGGTCAACCCCAGCGGCACCAGGAGCGGGCCCACATGCCCGCAAACGCCGCTATTACAACAACTCGCCAAGCCCCAACTCCATGCGTCGCTGATTGATCCACGCCAGTGCCCGGGGCTCCGCCTTGGCCAGCTTGATCAACTGAGACGCCGTGCACCCCAACGCCGCCGCCGCCGCCGGCACGTCCATTTCTTTAGCCGATATCACGTCCAACGCCTCCGCCAGCACCGCCGGGAAGTCCTCGTGTGACGGGTTCACCGCCACCCGCCCTGATTTACACCGCCGCCGCCACAGCCCGCTTGGCTCCCAGCCCGGCCCCACGCCCCCACGGACCGACAACGCCAGATTCACCCGCAACCGGAATAACGCCCGGCTATGGTTCTGCGCCTGGCTGCGGCGCTCTTGGCCGATCCCGCGCACACCCGTGGGACGGTGCGTCAGTTCCACCGCGGTCTGAGTCTTGTTGCGGTGCTGCCCGCCCGGCCCGGAGGACCGATAACGACGCACGTCGCACTCGGTCAGCAGCCTCTGGGCGTCGTAACCAGCCGGGTGGTCAACGGCATCAGGCATCACAACCCGCCCCTTTCAGACGAAAACAACACCGCGACCAGCCACACACACACAGCGATCAGAATCGGACAGTTCATCATTACCTTTTGCCATAGGATTTGCTATCGTGTCACCCTACCGAAAAAGCCATATCATTTGCGGACCACCCACCCAAAGAGCTGAACACTTAAGGGCAACCAAACGAACTTTAGAGTAACGCTTTGACAGACCCAACAGCCCAACAACCGCATGACGACCCGACCCCTACTCACCCAAGCTCCCGGCTTGCGCGCCTAGACGCCTGGGTCGCCGAAAACCCTTGGCACCCACGGTTTATACCCTTTTTGTTCTATATCATGATGCTGGTCGTGGTCAGCCAACTCCGCGATTGGCTCCCCTTCACCTACCCGCTCACCTACACCATCCAGTGCAGCCTGGTGGTTTATTTGCTCTGGCGGTACCGCAAACTCCTGCCCGAGCTTACCCTTAGCTTCCATTGGCTGTCGGTGCCGGTGGGTGTGGGTGTGGCGGTGGCCTGGGTCTGGATGGGCCTGTGGATGGTCGAGACCTTCCCCGACCGATTTGCGGATCAGGGCACCGAGAGCTTCTTCCTAGAGATGGGCACAACCGTAGGCTGGACCGCATTCGTGCTACGACTCATCGGCATGTCCGTGGCCGTGCCACTATTTGAAGAATTGTTCATCCGCTCACTGATCCTGCGTAGCTTTCACCGGTTCAGACCGACCATGATCGGCTTGGTCCAAGTCATCCAAGACCTCCCCTTGATCGGCGAGTGGCTGATGCACACCTCCATCGGCGACAAAGCCGACCGCCACCCACCCGTCTTCGGGCCCCAATTCAAAAATACACCACTGGGCGCCTTGAGCGTATTCGGCGTCGCCGTGTCAACCCTGATTTTTACGATCCACCACCTGCCCCGCGATTGGCCCGGGTGTGTGATGTGCGGCCTTGCCTATTGCCTGCTGCTGTCCGCCACCCGCCACAAAGGACTCGGGCCCGTCTGCTGGGCACACGGCATCACCAACGCCTTGCTGTGGGTATACACGCTCTACACAGGCGACTGGCAATTCCTATAGCACCCACCAACCACCGCACTGCTTTACACACGGCCCGTTGTTATCCACATTTCGTTCAGCACCAATACGTACAAATCCTTATTATTAACCCGATAAACAAACAACCGCTTGACAACCGTCGTAATAAAATTTAATTAATTAGGTAAGCTTGTGACGTAATACATATTGAAGGGTGAATATTCGTTTCGCTGACCTAAAGATACTCGTCAGCTGAGACGGTCAGATCGCTAACATCGCTTTCTCCCCTCCGCCCCGTTGTCGCTTAGGCGGCAGCGGGGTTTATTTTTCATCACAACTCGGTTGCAGCACCAACTGACTCAGCGCCCCCCAAGCAGCCCACATCGCTGCAGCGCCCCAAGCCACAACCATCTTGACTGGGGTATCTAACTCAGCTACAGTAAAAATCTTAATTGATTGCGGGGTAGAGCAGCCTGGTAGCTCGTCGGGCTCATAACCCGGAGGTCGCTGGTTCGAATCCAGCCCCCGCTACTTCAGACTTGAAAGGGACTTGCGGCAACGCGAGTCCCTTTTTGTTTGCCCGTTTTTTGGCAGATTGCCCCATAAACTGCCCCATACGGAAAAGCAAACATGGGCTCGCCAGAGATCACACAATTACTCTGGAGAAATCCCATGGCTCATCTGTTCACACGAGGACGCATCTTCTATCTGAAGTACTATGTCGCTGGCCGACAGAAGGAAATCAGCCTACGAACCGACTCACGACAAATCGCCAAGGAGAAGAAGCGACAATTCGAAACCGGCCGAGCTTGCGGCCTAGACAACCCGCTCCCAACACGGACGCCTCTTGCGGCGATCCTCGGCAAGTACGTCGACCACATCCGGGCAGTTAAGACGCCCAAAAGCTGTCAGAACGAAATCTATTATTTACGGGAAACATTCGGCCCTATCTGTGAGCAGCTCACCATCACAAGCCGGACACTATCTGCCAAAGTCCGGAAGCGAAAATCCAAGATCAGCTTTCTTGACGCACGCCGTTGACCTGCCCCCTGAAAACCAGCCCAAGATTTGTGAGATAAACTCACGATCATGGACACATTCAGGAAAGGTCAGACGATGGCTAGGAAGCGATACACACCAGAACAGATCATCAGCAAACTTCGGGCGATCGAGGTG
>JAJDCS010000018.1 GCA_029260715.1 Phycisphaeraceae bacterium
CACCTCGATCGCCCGAAGTTTGCTGATGATCTGTTCTGGTGTGTATCGCTTCCTAGCCATCGTCTGACCTTTCCTGAATGTGTCCATGATCGTGAGTTTATCTCACAAATCTTGGGCTGGTTTTCAGGGGGCAGGTCAACGCCGTATGCTCCTTCTTGATGAATGGCCTTGGATACGGTCAGCAACGCTCGCTGGAGGCTTCCGTTATGGTGTGGAACCTGAAGAGCGAGTGCTCTTGTATGCCGTTGCCATTCAGACGGGACTGCGATCCAATGAACTTCGGAGTTTAACACGCGGTCGTCTATTCCTTGACAGCGACAAGCCGTATATCACATGCAAGGCTGGCTCGACCAAGAACCGTAAGGATGCTCGACAGTACATCAGAGTCGAGATAGCGGAGGATCTTGGAAAACACATTGCAGTGAAGGCACCTAACACCCCGGTATTTAACATGCCAGAATCGTCGAAGCTTGCCAGCATGTTTCGAGCGGATGTAGCGGATGCCCGCAGGACCTACCTCAAGGCTGTTCGGCATGATCCGGACGAATACGTCAGACGGGAGCAGGGCGATTTCCTGGCCGAAATCAATCATGAGGGTGAGGTGCTGGACTTCCATTGCCTGCGCCACACCTGCGGTGCGTGGCTGGCGATGACTGGGGCTCATCCGAAATCGATCCAGTCGGTGATGCGGCATTCCGCGATTACCTTGACCATGGATACCTACGGACACCTGTTTCCTGGCCAAGAAGCAGAGACGGTCGCTCGTTTCCCCGATCTTATTGAAAACGGTCCAAATGCTCTAAGAGGTACCGGAACTGATGATGCGGTTTTAAACCCCAAGCATATACCCCAGCAGTTAGAGCACGAAGCGGCTCTATCTGATGCCAGTCAGTGCGAAGATAGCGACCAGAAGCGACGGCCGGGCGACGATCGTAAGTCCCTAGGCAATACGCAACAAAGCGAACCGGTGCGACGTGGTGCGAGGCAGAACAAAAATGCCCCCCGATGGACTCGAACCATCAACCCGCTGATTAAGAGTCAGCTGCTCTACCAATTGAGCTAGGGAGGCGACCCGGCAGCACACGCTGCCATCGTTATGTTAAAAGCAAATGGCGATTCTAGATCGGGTTGTGTGCCTGTCAAGCAATCGCCCACAGCCGGGGCAACCACACTCAACCGCCGCCGCCAGTCATATTAACTTGCTGTCAATAGCTAAATCCGCCCGGTTGGCCCGATCCTTCACACACGGCTATGATCACTTACCCCTATTTATCATCACCCGTTAGGAGCCGGTTTTCATGCCTGTCACCAAAGAACAAGTGATCGACCGCCTACGCACCGTCAACGACCCCGAGTTGCACCGCGACTTGGTGACGCTGAATATGGTCAAAAATGTAGCGGTGTGCGACGGTGTGGTGAGCGTTGATATCGAGCTAACCACCCCGGCCTGCCCGCTTAAAGATCAGATTCAAAAAGAGGTGCAAGCGGCGGTGAAGGAATTGGACGGTGTCGAGGAAGTGGGTGTCAACTTCAGCGCCAACGTCGCGGCTGCGTCGCCCCAGCAGCGCGCCGCCAAGAGCAACCCCCTGCCGGGTGTTAAGCACATCATCGCCGTCGGTGCCGGCAAGGGCGGCGTGGGCAAGAGCACCGTGGCGGTGAACCTCGCGGTGGGCTTGGCGCGGGCTGGCGCCGCTGTCGGCTTGATGGACGGCGACATCTACGGCCCGTCGCTGCCGACGCTGTTGGGTCTCGATCAGCATAAACCCCAGATGGCCCAGGGGAACATGATCGTCCCGTTCGAGGTGCATGGCATTAAGACCATGACCATCGGCAAGCTCGTCGAGCCCGACAAGCCGCTGATCTGGCGCGGCCCCATGGCCCACGGCGCGTTCAAGCAGCTCGCCACGCAAACCGACTGGGGCACGTTGGATTACCTGATCATCGACTTGCCTCCGGGCACGGGCGACGTGCCGCTGACCATGTCGCAGCTATTGCCGCTGACCGGCGCGGTCGTGGTTTGCACGCCTCAGAAAGTCGCCCAAGACGACGCGCGCCGCGCGATCGCCATGTTCCGCCAACTGGACATCGACATGCTGGGCGTGGTCGAGAACATGAGCTACTTCATCGGCGAAGACGGCAAGGAATACGACATCTTTGGGCGTGGCGGCGCGGAGACGATGGCTCAAGAGATGGGCGTCCCGTTCCTGGGGGCTGTGCCGATCAACATGGCCCTGCGAGCCAACAGCGACGCGGGCAACCCCACGGCTAACTTCACCGACGACCCCAAGCTCGCCGGCGAACTGGATTCTGTCGTGAAAACCCTCGCGGGGCAGGTCAGCGTCCACACGCTTAGCGGTGCTTACGTCCAACCCACAATCAGCATCAGTTAACGCGCGTGGTAAATCGCTCCGCTACGAGCCGCGACCGTCAGGGAGCGGTCCGGATGGTGATAACGCCCGATGAACCGCAAAAGTGATTCGCCGTAGACGATTCTTCATACACGCTCTTAACGGGTCTCCCTCACCCCGCCACGGCCTGGACCATCTCCGGCACGGCGGTGCGCAGGGCCGCGAGGATCGCCTTGCGCGTGGCGTGCTGCCAGGGGTGGCCGTCGCCTTTGGACCGCAGGCGGTCAAATGCGCCGGTGACTTGTCCGATGCGTAGCGAGTCCGCGGGGCTGCCCTGCCAAATATGGATCGACTCGTGGGGCGTCGGCAGCATGCCCTCACCGTCGTAGGCCAGTTCTTCAAACAGCTTCTCGCCCGGCCGAGGCCCGGTGAATTCGATCGCGACGTCGGTCTGCGGCTCCAGCCCGTGGCTGGCGATAAACCGCTTGGCCAAGTCGAGGATGCGTACCGGTTGGCCCATGTCCAGTAAAAACACGCGCCCGCCCCCGGGAATGCCCGCTGAGACCGTGTCGTTGAACGACGCCGACTGGATCACCAGCCCCGCCGCTTCGGGGATTGTCATGAAGTAGCGGTGCATGTCCGGGTGTGTCACCGTGATCGGCCCGCCCCGGGCTAACTGCCGCGACCAGATCGGCAGCACGCTGCACGCCGAGCCAAGGACGTTCCCAAACCGGACCATGGAAAACGCGCACCGGCTGCGCGCGTTCAGGTCCGTGATGTACAGCTCGGCGAGCCGCTTCGTCGCGCCCATGATCGAGCTGGGGTTGACCGCTTTGTCGGTTGAGATCATCACAAACCGCCCCGTGCCCGCGCGATCGGCGGCGTCGGCGACGGAGCGTGTGCCGTAGAAATTGTTCTCCACGGCTTGGGCGGGGTGGTCTTCCATCATGGGCACGTGCTTGTGGGCAGCGGCGTGGAAGATAATGTCGGGCTGGTGCTCGCAGACCACGCTCATGGTGCGTGGCGCGTCGGCCACGTCGTGCAGGACCGCCGCCCTGGGCATATTGGGGTGCAGCCGGGCGATTTCGCGGTCAATCTCAAACAGCGCGTTCTCGGATCGCTCGACGAGCACGAGCTTGGATGGCCCGAACCGTCCCGTGAGCCGGGCCAGTTCCGTGCCGATCGACCCGCCCGCGCCCGTGATCAGCACGCACCGGCCCGCGAGCGTGCGGCGGATAGCCGCCTCGTCGAGCGGCCGGGGCTGGCGGTTGATCAGATTCGCCACGTCGATATCGCCGTCGCCCCCCCCACTGGGCACGCCCGCCACCGCCACGCGCCCCGCCAACTGATCCGCCAGCGTGGGCATAAACCGCCAATCAAGCCCCAGCCGGTCCAGCGTCTGAATGACCTTCCGCGTTTGTGCCCGTAGCGCTCGGGGGATGCTCACCAAGACCGTGTTAACTTGGTGCTGCGTTGCGACCGCCGCTAGGTCGTTGACCGTCCCCAACACAGCCGCCCCCCCCCCCTCTACCGGGCCGTCCGATATCTCACTGCCCGCCGCAGCCGTGACCAGGCAACCCACCACCTCCAGCCGCTGGTCCGCAAAGCCAAGCGACCGATGTAACTGCTGAACACTCTGAGCCGTACCGATCAACAAGGCCCGACGGCACCCGCCGCCCCGCCCCAACGAGCCGTCAGCCTCTTTTTTATCACGCGTCATGTTTAGATCGGTCATGGTGACAACGCCTCATATCCGTTATCGGCCGAACCCTAGGCCAGGCTCCAAACCGGCCGCGGTGTAAACCCAGCCGCCCGGTAAGTCGATGACTGAAAGTAAGAGGGACCCAAGGGAGATCGCGGTTCGTGAATTCAAGGAGGCCCTTTATGCCCCCGCAGACAAAATCCAGCGGCGAACACCGCGCCCAGCCCCGCCTCAAGCTCCCCCCCATGTACACACACGCCCGCGTCCGGTCCAGGGGCACAAAGAAATACGCCTGGTCCGGTCACATTTACGACATCAGCCTTACCGGCTTGCGGTTTGAATTGGACTGCCCCCTTGATCCAGGCGCCGAAGTGGACGTACAAGCCGCGCTGCCGGGCTCACCCAGCGCGGTGATCCAACTGTCCGGCCACGTCGTGCGCTACCACGACGACCCCGACGAACCGGGGCCCATGCGCATGGGCATGGTCTTCGACAAATTCACCCGCCCCATCGACCGCCGCAGGTTGCACGATTACCTGCTGAACTACAACCCCACCGCACGCGCCGCGTGAGACGCCCCGCCGGTGAACCTCAACCCAACCCGAAAAACCTTTCCGCGTTGCGGTCAACCGCCGCGATAAATTCGCTTTCATCCATGCCGCGTTGTTGAGCCAAGAAACTCGCCACACACGGCACGTAACACGGCTGATTCGGGCGCACCTTCCGGTGCGGCTCGGGCGTCAAGTAGGGCGAATCGGTTTCGATCATCAGCCGATCCAGCGGCACGCCGGCGGCGCTCCGGGCCAGCGACCGCGCGTTGCTGAATGTGACGATCCCCGTGAAGCTGACCATCGCACCGAGTTCAAGGATCGCGTCGAGCTCTTGTTGCGTGCCTGTAAAGCAGTGGAACACGAACCGGGCGCCGGGCAAACCCGCGTCGCGGATCATGGCCAATACCTCGTCGGTCGCCTCGCGGTTGTGGATGATGATGGGTTTAGTGAGTGCTTTGGCTGTTTCGAGTTGCAACGCAAACACGCGACGCTGATCGTCGATCGGTGGGTCGTCGTAGTGGCGGTCCAGCCCCATCTCGCCCAGGGCCACGACTTTGGGGTCGTCCGCCAGTTCACGCATCGCCGCGGCGACGTCTTGCCCGCGGCCGCGCCACTGGCCGGCGTAGTGCGGGTGTACGCCTACGGTGGCGTAGACGTTGTCGTGTTGACCGGCCAGCGCCGCCGCCTGGCGCGCGTCGTCGGGCGTCGTGGCGACGGTGATCATCCGATCCACCCCCGCGTCGTGTGCGCGCGTCAGCACCGCGTCCAGGTCGTCCAGCAGCAGCTTAAACGTCAGGTGGCAGTGCGTGTCGATCATCTGAGTGGAACAAGTCGAAGTTAAGCCGTGAAAACACCGCTAAGGCTTGGCCGCTTTACCCTGGCCTTGCGGGGCCGCGAGCACGGCGCGAAGCTGCTTGGCACGCTCGACCACCGCACCGCCCTGGGCTAGCGGCAGCACCTCCATGACAAAGTGCCAGCGTTGCTCGGCTTTAAGGTCCGGCACCATCTCCGCGAATAAGTCCGGCCCCGGCGCCTCCCACCACGGGGCCACCGCCTCCTGCTCGACCCACAGCGGCTTGTAGCCCTCCCGCTCCAAACGAACGTCGTAGGTGCCGTAAAAAAGGAACGGCACCGCTAGCGGCGTGCGCCCGACTTCCTCATCATTCAGGTAGACCAAAGCCCCGGGCGGGTCGGACGTGATGCTGATCGTGCGCTCCACGCAGCCCGCAGCGCCTACCACTAATAGCGGGGTTAGGCACGCCAGGCCCCGAAAAGCATCCAATAAGCGACGAATAGCCGACATGCCCGCATTGTACAGCCCAAAGCGGGTTTGATCTTCCCTGTCTTAACTCACCGCTACAGGCTGAGAGCCTCGCCGCCCCCACCGCCGGGCCGGGCTTTACCCAGCTTCGCCCGTACGCACACCCCCGCCCCTCAATGCCTAATTGCGGGAAAATTACTAGCCCCGCTCGCTGGTCGTGGTATCTATCTAGTACACAAGCAACGAGCCGGCTCGGCGTCGAGCATGGCACGCAAACAAACACGTTCGCCCGGAGTGGAGACGATGGTGAAGAGAGTTTTGTTAGGGCTTCTGTTGATCGTCGCGGCGGGGCTGTGGCTGGTCGGGTTGATTTGCTCGCGACCCGCTGACTGCCCCGCCGCGCAAGGCCCGCGGTCGCAACAAGAATACCGCCAGGCCCTGGCCGACGCGCAGCGCCGCTACCTAGCACAGGCTGAGCATCTCTTCACACGCACCGGACGCATGGACCGCCAAGACATCCGTTATGACGCGATAGCTAATCCGATCATGTCGGAGCAGGATATTAGTGATCAAGCCCACTTTGTGATCGTCACGCAGCGCTGATGCTGACGGACACACGCGGCTAGTGGAGGGGACATAGCCGCACCAAGTTAAGCTTGATCACGCATCCGCAACCCACCGTCAGCGCCGGTGGGTTGTTCCGTTTTAGCCCACGATTTTTTATCTGAATGATTCGCTCTCCAGGGTGCCGGTCACGAATTTGGCTCCGCCCACCATGCGCCCTACGATGCAGTGTGGCCACTGGAAAACCCGCCTTGAGTTGGATTGTTACCTGCTTAGGTCTAACCGCTGCCATTGGAGGCCTGTTTATGGCCCAGTCTCAATCGCCGGCCCAAGAAGCCGTCCACCCACACCACGCCCTGCTCAAGAACCCTGACGGCTCTTGGAAATACACCAACGCGCTGGCCGACCAGACCAGCCCGTACCTGCTACAGCACGCCCACAACCCCGTGCAATGGCACCCCTGGGGCCCCGAAGCCTTCGAGCTGGCGAGGAAACAGGGCAAGCCGATCTTTCTGAGCATCGGCTACGCCACCTGCTACTGGTGCCACGTCATGGAGCGGCAGGTCTTTGAAAACCCCGAGTTGGCCGCCATGCTCAACGAGCACTGCATCAGCATCAAGGTCGACCGCGAAGAGCGCCCCGACGTTGACGATATTTACATGACCGCGGTGCAGATGATGACCGGCCACGGGGGCTGGCCCATGAGCGTGTTCCTGACGCCCCCCGGCACCGCGGGTCAAGACGACCCCGGCCTCAAACCGTTCTGGGGCGGCACATACATCCCCCCCGAGCCGCGACATGGCTTGCCGGGGTTCGGCCAACTGGTCGAGGGCATCGCCGACGCCTGGAACAACCGCCGCGCTGAAGTCGTTGAGCAGGCAGACCAAATCGCACAAGCGGTGCAACAGCAGCTCAGTCAACACGACCCCGCCCAAACACCGCTGGACATCAAGCCCATCCAAACGACCGCTAACCAGTTGATGCGGATGTACGACCAGGAGCACGGCGGGTTCGGCGGCGCCCCCAAGTTCCCACAGCCGGCCAACCTGCTGTTCCTGCTCAAAGCCTACCGGAACAACCCCAACGCCGATCTGTGGCGGGCGCTTGCGTACACGCTTGAACGCATGGCACGCGGCGGCGTGTACGACCAAGTCGGCGGCGGCTTCCACCGCTACGCCACCGACGAAAAATGGCTGGTGCCCCACTTTGAAAAAATGCTCTACGACAACGCCCAACTCGTCGAGGTGTACCTGTCCGCCCAAGCGGTCAAGCCGGACGCTGCCGACCCCGGCTTGTATGAGCGTGTGGTCCGAGAGACTTGTGATTACGTGATCCGCGAGATGACCGACCCGTCCGGCGCGTTCTGGAGCGCCCAGGACGCCGAGGTGGACGCGCGCGAAGGCGGCAACTACGTGTGGACACCCCAAGAAACACGCGATGTGATCGGCGATACAGCCACAGCCGACCTGGCCATCCGCATGTACGGCCTGGGCCGCGGCACCAACTTCCAAGACCCCCACCACCGTGATGAGCCGCCTACCAACGTGCTCTACCTGCCCGAGCGTCTCGACCAAATCGCCCAACAAACCGATACGCCGCTCGACAAGCTGATCGCCACGCGTACCGAGGTCAACAAGCAGATGCTCGCCGTGCGCGACCGGCGCAAGCAGCCGCTGACCGACGATAAAGTGCTCGCTTCGTGGAACGGCATGATGATCGCCGCGTTGGCGAAGGCCGGCGCCCAACTCAACGAGCCCCGCTACACCGACGCCGCCGCCCGCGCAGCCGACAGCATCCTCAAGCACATGCTCACCGTGGACAGCGACGGTCAGCCGCGCCTGCTCCGCACCATGCGCCAAGGTCAGGCCAAGATCCCCGCTTTCTTGGAAGACTACGCCTACCTCGCCCACGGCCTGATCGAACTGCACCGCGCCACCAACCAAGACCGCTGGCTCAACGAAGCACGTAAACTCACAGCCACCGCCCAAGCCCTGTTCAGCGCCAAGGTCGACCGCGGCGGTGGGTACTACGACACGCTGGCCGACCAGTCGGACCTGTTTGTGCGGACCGTGTCCACTTACGACGGGGCTGTGCCCACCGGCAACAGCCAGATGGCCCACAACCTGCTGGACCTGTTCGAGCTGACCCAAGACCGGGCGTACCTGGGCCGGGCGATCGCCGACCTGCAGGCGTTTAGCGACTCGCTGGCCCAACGCGGCGTGGGCATGGTCCACATGCAGCACGCGCTGCTACGAGCGATTGAGCTGGCGCCCAACCAATTCCAAACGCCGCCACCCACCAAGCAAAACCGAACCGCCAAACCCGAACAACCCGTGACGGTCAGCGTGGCCCCAGACACACTCGACCTATCAACCGGCCAAGCGACGCTACACGTCACGATTCAGATCGCCCCTGGCTACCACCTCAACGCCTCCGACCCCGGCATGATCGGGCTGATCCCGACCACGCTGGAACTCGAACCCGCCGGCGGCCTGACGATACACGTCGAATACCCGCCGGGCGTGACGAAACAATACCCCTTTGCGGAAGAAGCCATCGACGTTTACGAAGGGACGGTGACGCTCAACGCCACCGTCCAAAAGAGCGGCGGTGCTTCAAAAAATGACTCTGGCGCACCACGCCTCGTCTTACGATACCAAGCCTGCACCGATAGCGACTGCCAAGAACCGAAGGCGGTTGATTTGCCGGTTGTGATGAATGGCTTGCCGTAATTAAAAACTAAGAATAGCAATTTAACCACAACACACCGCTCATGTCCCACGACCCACACACACAGACCCCGCCCAACCGCCCCAAGCACTTAGACCTAAAAAAAGACAAGGGCCTGACTGTCCAATGGAACGACGGGGCCATGAGCTTCTACCCCATCGCCTACCTGCGTCGTATGTCGCCCTCAGCGGAGGCACGCATGCTCCGTGAAGAGATGGCCAAAAACCCGCTGACCGTCCTGCCAGTGTCTTCCACAGCCCCTGACGCCGCCCTCACCGCCACCGGCGCCGAGATGATCGGCAATTACGCTGTGCGGATCGTCTTCTCGGATGGCCACGATACGGGCATTTATAGCTGGGAATACCTCCGCCAAATCGACCCCGGCCCACAACCCGATAATACACCCAGTAAATAACTTCCCTTATTCATCCGAAGAGTAACCATGTCCCGGGGGGAGGTACCCACCTCGATCGTTTCGCGCTACAAAGAGGTGAATATCGAATGTCTATCAATATCGAGCTTCTAGAGTCCAGCTTCAACCTGGTCGCCCTCCGTGCGGACGAAATGATCAATCTGTTTTACAGGCGGCTGTTCAGCGAGCACCCCGAGTTACGGCCGATGTTCCCAGACGATATGGGCGAGCAGGAGAAACACCTGGCCGACGCGCTGAGCACCATCGTCGGATACCTCAGCGACCCCGAGCTACTCAAGGGGTACGTCTCCGAGTTGGGTTTGCGACACATCGACTACGGCGTGCAGCGTGAGCACTACGCGATCGTCGGTCAAACACTGCTGACCACCCTGGCCGAAGTCGCGGGGGATGCCTGGACCGACGAGATGTACAACGCCTGGGCAGACGCCTACAAATCGCTCCAGGATATTATCTTTCAAGCGTTGGACGAGCACAGACCCGCCGCTTAACGCCGCGGCACACCGCTCAACCACCACTCAAAAATCAATACCCGGCTGCTAGACCCGGTCCACCGTGTCGGAAGCTTAATTCTTCACGGTGACGTCGGCGATGATTGCCTTGGGTTGAACCTGATCGGGCTTGTCCCAACTGATCATCCCGGGGACCGTGATCTGCTTAAAGTGCTCGCCGCCTGGGATCACGCGCAATGCAAACCCGTGGCGGCCGCTGGTCACCGGCTTGACCACGCCCACGAACCGGTGGCGCCCTTGGCCAAGGTCCTCGGCGTGTTTCATGTCGGTCGTTCCGCCGTGGGTGATGTGGCTGTCGTTGTTCAAAAGCCCCCAATAAACCTGGACCCGCACATCTTCAGGCGACAACTCACCCAATCGGACAACGGCGGAAACCTCCAGCGTGCTTTCCACGCCCATTGGCTGGCCCGTGTCGGCATGCGCCTCTTCAAAACCGATCTGCCCCCACGCCGAACGCAGGCGCTGCGTCTGAGACGCGTGGGCGATCGCGTATTCCATGTTGTTTTGGCCCAGCATCTTGGCACGGTGGTGCGCGGACAAATAGAACTTCTCCGTGTACTCACGCACCATCCGGTTAGTGTTGAACACCGGCGCCAGCGCCGCCATGCACTTCTTCATGTGCGCTACCCACTGACGCGGGTAGCCGTGCTGGTCGCGGTCGTAGAACAGTGGCAGGATGTGCTGCTCGAGTAGGTCGTACAGTGCGTTGCTTTCGATGTCGTCCTGGACATCGGGGTTGTCGTAGGTCTCGCCCCGGCCGATCGCCCAGCCCAGGTCGGTCTGATACGCCTCGTCCCACCACCCGTCGAGCACCGAGCAGTTCAGCACGCCGTTCAGCGCCGCCTTCATACCGCTGGTGCCGCTGGCCTCCATGCCGCGCCGCGGCGTGTTGAGCCAGATGTCGCAGCCCTGCACCAAGTGCCGGGCCACGTCGATGTCGTAGTTTTCAATAAACACCAGCTTGTGTCCCGCGTTGGATTGGCGGGCAAAGTGGACCAATTGACGGATCAATTCTTTGCCCCCGCCGTCGGCTGGGTGCGCCTTGCCCGCAATCAGGAACTGGATGGGGCGATCCGTGCTGGCGAGCATCTTCAGCAGGCGTCCCGAGTCGCGCAGCAACAGGTTGGCGCGCTTGTAGGTGGCGAACCGCCGGGCGAATCCCACCGTCAGCGCGTTGGGGTCGAGCCGATCGGAGATCGTGCGAGCCTTCTTCGGGTTCGTGCCGCGTGCTTCGAGCTGCTGGCACAACCGCCTCCTGGCCCAAACGATCAGGCGGTGACGGCTGTGCTCGTGTACACGCCAAAGCTCCTCGTCGGGCAGGTCCTTAACCGATCGCCACACCGTCTGGTCGGCCGGCTTGTTCTGCCACTGCGAGCCAAGGTATCGATCCAGCAACTGGATCAGGTCGCTGCTGAGCCAACTCCGCGCGTGCACGCCGTTGGTCACGTGACCGATCGGCACCTCAAACTCCGGCACGCCCGGCCAGATGCTGTGCCACATCGACCGGCTCACCTCGCCGTGCAGCCTGCTAACCCCGTTGCACCAGTCGGCTGTGCGGATCGCCAGGATCGCCATCGAGAAAAACTCGTTCTTGTCAAAGACATTCTCACGCCCAAGCGCCAGCAACCCCTCCATGTCCAGCCGCAGCGCCCCGTGGAACGGCTTGAAATAACGCTCGATCATCTCCGACGGGAAGCGGTCGATCCCCGCGGGCACGGGCGTGTGCGTGGTGAAAACATTGCCCGCCGCGGCGAACTGACGCGCCTGATCAAATGACATGTCGTACTTCTCGATCAGCACGCGCACCCGTTCAAGCGCCAGAAACGCGGAGTGGCCCTCGTTCATGTGGAAGACGCTGGGCGTGATGCCCAACGCCGCCAGCGCGCGCACGCCGCCGATGCCAAGCACGATCTCCTGCTTGATCCGCATCTCCATGTCACCGCCGTAGAGCTGCCCGGTGATCCCGCGGTCTTCCTCGTTGTTCTCGGGGGTGTTGGTGTCGAGCAGGTACAGGTCGATGCTGCCGACCCTGACCTTCCAGACGCCTATGTAGACCTCACGGCCCGGTAGCTGCACCGAGACCATGACCCGCCGCCCTTCCTCGTCGCGCACGCGCGTGATCGGCAGGGTTGAGAAATCCAGGTCGGGGTAGTACTCCTGTTGCCACCCGTCGGCGTTGAGGTATTGCTGGAAATAGCCGTGTCGGTACAGCAGCCCCACACCCACCAGGGGCATGCCCAACTCGGCTGCCGACTTGAGGTGGTCGCCCGCCAAGCAGCCCAAGCCGCCCGAGTAGATCGGCAGACACTCGGTCAGCCCGAACTCCGTGCAGAAGTAAGCCACCGACATGTCCCGCCCGTCTTGCTTGAGCGTGGTGTGCCAAGGGGTGCGCTCCAGGTGGCGACACAAGGTGTCTTGCACCCGGCGCATCGACGTGAGGAACCCTTCGTCCTGGGCAGCCTCGTTCAGCACCTCCTGCGGGCAGTTCCCCAGCAGGCGCACGGGGTTGTGGTGGTACTGCTCCCAGAGGTCTCGGCCCAGCCGCTTGAACAGCTCCACCGCCTCCGGGTGCCACGACCACCATAAATTATTGGCGATCGTCAGCAGCGGCTGCAACGGCTCGGGCAACGAAGGAACCACCTTGAACGAACGGATCGTGGCGACTTGGGGGCTGATCATTTTGGTTGTCCTAAATTATGGATAAACGCATATGACGCTTACATGCTATCGGATCGGCGCAGGGCGTATCTTTGGCCTCCCGCGGTGACTTCATCATATTGTTCTGTATCGGTTCTTTTTCCGAACCGCGATATCCAGTAAAGTGGTTATCGGTCTGAATTTGGCGCGGATGTCTCTCCCTGGCCGGGGGTTTGGTTACCAGACCATGCCGCCGACGCCAGCGACTCGATCCGCCCCAGTGTCCTGTCGATCTGTGCCCGGAACACGTTGTACGGGAACAGCACGGCGATGGCGACAACCAAGCCCGCAGCGGTGGTCAGCAGCGCCTCGGCGATGCCGTGACCTACCTCCCGCGGGTCAACCATCATGGACTGATCCGAAAGGATCTGGAAGCTGGCGATAATCCCCGTGACCGTGCCCAGGATGCCCAGCATCGGCGCGGTGGTGATGACCGTCGAGAGCGTGGGCATGTAGCGTTCGAGGCGGGACCGCTGGCTCTGGACAGCCTCCACGACCAACGCGTCGGTCATGCGATGGCTCAGCAGCATCTCCACGACGCGCCCGTAAACCGTGTCGTCCGACTGGGCCAGCTTCCGGGCAGGCTCGATCTGACCCGATCGGAGCAATACCCCCATCTGCTGGACCACCGCCAAACGCGCCGAGTGGTTCGTCTTCCACCAGAACCAGACGCGCTCGATGGTGAGCGTCATGGCTACAACGCTCATACCCAGCAGCGGCCACATGACCAAGCCGCCGCGGTGCATCAGCAACGAAAATTGTTCGAGCACCGGCGAGCCTCCACCCTAAGCAATTGAATTGCCGCCCCCCTTCAGCGATGCGTGTGGTCTAATTCTTGGCAGCCTGCCATTGACCGCTTTGCACCGGGCCAACTTACGTCGGGCTGAGTTGCAGCGTGCTCATCGCCTGGGCCACGATCCGGTCCACGCTCAAGCCGTTGTATTCAAGAACGTCGTCAACAGTGCGCCCGCTCTTGGGGATCCCGCGTACGAACATCTGGTTCACGGTGAAGCCGCCGCCGTCCGCGCTGACCGCGTCGGCCACGGCGCTGCCGATTCCGCCGCCGTAGTTGTCTTCCAGCGTGAGGATCATGCCGTTGTTCGCGTTGGCCAAGTCTAGGATCGCGTCGGCGTCAAACGGCAGTGAGTACAGGTCGACCAGCGTAGCGTCGATGCCCTCGGCGTCGAGCCGCTCCAGAGCCTTGTTCGCTTGGTGCACCATGTACCCCGACGCCACGATCAGCAGGTCGCGCCCTTCCGAAAGCACCTCGTGACCGCCCAAAGCGAAGTTGTCATCAGGGCCGTACAGGAACTCGACGTCCGCACGGAGCGTGCGCATGTAGCAAGGCCCGTTGTGCTTGGCCATGGCCAGCGTCAGCGCATAGGCCTGGTAGGCGTCCGAAGGCTGGAGCACGTAAAACGCCGGGCTGCCCTTGTGGTTGGTGGCCGTCGAAAACGCCCGGAACCACGCCACGTCCGGCAGACTCATCTGGCTGGGCCCGTCGGCGGCCAGCGTAATCCCCGCGTGCGAGCCGGCGATCTTCAGGTTCGCCCCGCTGTTGACCGCCATCTCGATCTGGTCGTAAGCACGCGTGACGAACTTCGCGAACGTCGATACAAACGGCACCTTGCCCCCCGCGCTGAGCCCCGCCGCCACGGAACACATGTTCTGCTCGGCGATGCGGCACTCGAAAAACCGGCTGGCTAATTTCTCGTCTTGAGAGAACATGTCGGCGAACGTCGAGTTTTTTACGTCCGCGTCCAGCGCCACGACCCGGCCGTCCGCGTGCCCCAGCGCGCGGAGCGCCACGCCGTACGCGCGGCGCGTCGCAAGCTTGCCCTTGGCGATCACGTCGCCCATGCCGAACCGCTCCAGCGCCTCTGTGAAGGACGGCGCGGCCTCTTGGGTCGGCGACGCGGGTTTCTTGGGGCTCATCAACGCGATCTTCATGGGCGTGTCCGCGGCGGCGCCCAACTGGCGTGCGGTGGCGTCCAATTCCTCCATAATTCCCGGCAGTTCTTCACTGCTTGCCGGCTTGCCGTGGTGCCCTTGCCCCTGCGTCGATGGGGTGCCCCAGCCCTTGACCGTCTTGGCGACAATCGCAATCGGCGGCGCCGCGGGGTCGTACATCTTCTGAGCGTGTTCGCTCAACGCTTCTTGGATCTGCGTCGGGTTGTGGCCGTCGATGGCCCGCACCTCAAAGCCGAACGCCTTGAGCTTGGCCGCCAGCGTCTGGGCGCTTTGTTGGGGGCTGACTTTGTCTGACTGACCGTATGCGTTGCAATTGAAAATCGGGCACACACTCGACAACCCGTGATCTTTGACGAAGTCCAACGCTTCCCACACCTGGCCCTCGCGGCTCTCGCCGTCGCCGATGATGCAGAAAATACGCCGGTCCACGTCGTCCACCTTCGCCGCGCACGCCAGCCCCCCTGCGATCGACAGCCCCTGCCCCAGCGACCCGGTCGCCGCGTCGAAAAACGGGAACCCCTCGATCGGGTTGGGGTGACCGTCGATGGGCGAATCGATCGCGCGCAGCGTCAATGCGTCTTCGCGTGTCATGGGCCGACGCTTCTGTGGGTCTTTGCCGATCATCACGCCCAGGTCCGCGCAAGCCGCGTACACGATCGGCACCGCGTGCCCCTCGCTGAGCACCAGCCGATCGCTGCACGGGTGCGCCGGGTTGGCGGGCTCGTAACGCATGTGCCCGTACATCAGTACCGTCACGATATGGGCCAGGCTCGCGGAAGTGGTGGGGTGGCCGGAGCCCGCGGCCGTGGTCATTTCATAACCCAGCTTTACAAGACTGATCGCTTTGGCATGAACCGTTGAGTCGAAAGACATAAGTCAATAATCCTTTCCCGTGTGGGATTTCCCGTTCAGTGCAATCACCCTCCCCAGACAACCTATTATTGTCGCTAGAGCCGCCGCTGGCAATAAAACCGCCAAACGGGCGCCCGATCGGCTTGCCCCCAAGACTTTCCAGACACACCCACAGCGACAGCCCACCCCGAGTTTGCAGGGGCACGGCGGTTTGCTATGGTGACCGTGTTAGTCGATAGGTGCCCTGCCAAGCGGCTTGAGATACAGCCGCCCAGCTGGGCCAAAAGGGAAGCGTGGTGCGGGATGGTCTGCTGTGTAACGCAACACATAGACACCCTATTCCACCGCGGACGCGCCGCCGTAATGGGTGGCGGGGTCAAAACCCCGCCGGCGGCCCGCTCACAATGCCACTGCCGGGCGTGCAACACGCCTGACGGGAAGGCGAGCGGGCCTGCGAGCCCTAAGCCGGAAGACCTGCCTGTCGAAAGCCGTGTCCTCGCGTGATGGGACGCCGCGGTTCGACCTGTTCAACACCTCCGGAACAGCGATTTCGCCGTGGTTGTGCGATGCACCCCTTACGCAGAGGTTGTTTAACGAATCAAAGGAGGCATGGCCCCGCGCGACTCGGGGCGGAAAGGCGGTGTGGCATGGTCAAGCGAGTGTTTAGTGTTGTTGTGGGTGCGGTGGCGTGGATGGCGTTGTGCGACGGGGCGGCTGCCCAGCCGTTCGGGTTTGACGACATCAATCTATGGGCGGGCAGCGGCGCAAACCGCGCGGCGATGGTCATCGACTGGAACGACGGGAAACACCCGCAATCCGTGGTGTGGGGATACCGCTGGGACGGCGTTGCCACGAGCCAGGACATGCTCATGGCCATCGCGGGCACGACCGTGGTGCACCAGACGGAGACGGACGTGTTCGTTTCGTCGCACACCGGCGCCGACCCGCGCCTGTTCGCCAGGCTCTCACAGTTCGGCTTCGGCGACGGCATCTTCGGGCTAGGCTACGACCATGATGGCGACGGCGGCGCGTTTACCCCCGGCTTTGAACGATCCGAAACCGGCTTCGCCACCGACCCCGACGACCGCTACGCCGAGGGGTGGTTCGACAACGGCTTCTGGGCCGGGTCGGGCAGCAGCGGCGACCCGTTCGATGGCGGCAGTTGGCAGGGCTTCACGTTCCTGGGCAGGCAGATCCAAGACGGCGATTGGGAAGGCTGGAGCTTCGCGCCCGGCTTCGCCCAAACCGCCCCCAGCCACCCGCTGCCCGAACCGACCACGGCGCTGCTGTTGGCCAGCGTGTGGACAGCGTGCCTGGTCACAAGACGAACCGGCTCAGGTCCTCGTCTTGCACAATCGAAGCGACCTGCTCGCGTACAAACGCGTCGGTAACGGTCAGATCGGTTTGGCCTTGCCCGACCATCTCCGGCGCGTCGAAGTTGATCTGCTCGAAGACCTTCTCAACGATGGTCATCAGCCGGCGTGCGCCGATGTCTTCGAGGTTGGCGTTGGCTTGGGCGGCCAAATCGGCGATCGCCTCGATCGCGCCGGGGTCGAAACTCACGGCCAAGCTTTCAACCGCCAATAGGGCCTGCTGCTGCTTGGGTAGCGCGTTGGCCGGCTCGGTCAGGATGCGGATAAAGTCCTCTCGCACGAGCGGCGACAGCTCCACGCGGATCGGGAACCGGCCTTGCAGTTCCGGCATCAGGTCGCTGACCTTGGCGGTGTGGAACGCCCCGGCCGCGATGAAAAGGATGTGGTCGGTGTGCACCACGCCGTAGCGCGTGGTGACAGCCGAGCCCTCAACGATCGGCAGCAAATCTCGCTGCACGCCCTGACGCGACACATCGGGCGAGCCCGAGCCGCCGGGCCGGTCGCCGGCGGCGGGTGATGCGATCTTGTCGATCTCGTCCAAGAAAATAATCCCGCTGTCTTGTGTACGTGCGATGGCTTGGGTGGTGGCCTTCTCATGGTCGATCAACTTGTCCGTCTCCTGCTCGGTCAAGATGCGCATGGCTTCGACCACGGTCACCCGGCGATGCTTGGTCTGCTCGGGGACCAGCCGCTCGAAGACATTGGCCATGTCCGGGTCCATCTGGTCCAGCCCCATGTTGGCGAACATGACGGACGCGGCGGGCTTGTGGTGGATGGTCAGCTCGACTTCCCGCTCGTCGAGCGCGCCCGCGTCGAGTTGCTCGCGCATCCGGTCGCGCGAGTGCTGGCGGCGCTCGTCGGACGCCTCGGTGGCCACATACCCCCCTGCCTTCTGTGTGGACGGCCCCGGCGGCAGCAGCAGGTCGATCAGCCGCTCGGTGGCGTTGGCCTGGGCTTTCTGTTGCACTTGCTCGGCCTGCTCGCAACGCACCATGTTCACCGCTTGGTCCAAGAGGTCTCGCACCATCGACTCCACGTCCCGCCCGTGGTAGCCGACCTCGGTGAACTTGCTGGCTTCGACTTTGATAAACGGGGCGCCGGTCAGGTTGGCCAACCGGCGGGCGATCTCGGTCTTCCCCACGCCTGTGGGGCCGATCATGATGATGTTCTTGGGGTAGACCTCGTCGGCCATGTCCACTTCGAGCTGCCGCCGCCGCCAGCGGTTGCGGATGGCCACGGCTACGGCCCGCTTGGCCTGGGCCTGCCCGATGATATAGCGGTCCAACTCGTCGACGATCTGCCGCGGGGTCAGGTTCTGCATGGGGCATATGTTAGCGGCAATCGATCGCCCAGCGGTTTAGCCTGGAAGGCGGGCAGCGGGTGTGGGACGATACCAGCCGCCGAACTAGGCTTTCACGGCCGGCGGGCATAAGTTTAACCTCATGAAAAAGTTAAACTTGCATCGAAAAACTTGCATGGAACACTTGCGTGTTTCAATAGACGGCTTTACAATGGACCAAGGCCCGATAAGTCTTTTGTTGGCAATTTTTCGTCATAACCCCAACCTCGGGTTGCTTCATATCGTGATGCAACCTGAGAACTCGCCCCAGGCAGACCTCCCCCCCGATGCTGCCTGGGGTTTTTGTTTCGCCGTCGGCTGCCCCCCCGTAGCGACGGATCGTTCGCGTCGGCCTAGAGCAGCTCTGGCGTCATTATCCGCCATCCTATTCGGTGACAGTTGTCATGGCGGAGCCGCATTTCACGGCTTGCAAGCAAGCCGTGCCACCCGGCCGACTGTGCGGATTTGGCGCGTCCGATTATGAGGGTTGAGCCGCCTATAACGCCTACCCCAATCCGGAATCCGTGTCCCTTCTATAGAGATTGCCCCGGCTAAACCCTCTATCTCGTTGGGTCGATGTTGATCTAGATAGTTTGTGTTGACAGACACGGTTCGGGTGCGCCATTTGGGTGCGCTCTATGTAGTTGGCCGTGCGAGTGGTTGGTCTGCCCGTGTAGGCCGGGTTTAGCCTTGGAGGGCGAATACATGGCTTGGGGGTGGTCGAAGGTCCGTTACTCCCCAATCGCGGTAGACTTCGGGGCCGACAGCCTGAAGCTGCTGCAGATTATCCCCAGCAACCCGCCCCAGCTGGTGACATCTGCCACTCTAGACTTACCCGAAGCGGCCCGCGCCGACCACGCCAGCCGGTACGCGTTCTACGCCGACTCGCTCAAAGACCTGGTCAACGATTACCCATTCAAAGGCCGACGGGTGATCTGCTCAATCCCGGCCTACCAGACCCTCGTCCAGCACATTCAAATCCCCCGCACGGACGATCAAGCCGAGATCGAATCGCAGGTCCACCAACACCTGATCGAGCGGCTGAACGTCAACCCGTCGCGCATGGTCGTGCGGTGCTTTTCGGTGGGCCAGGTGATGCGCGAAGGCGGCACCAAGCAGGAAGTGATCTGCCTCGCCGCCAGCCGCGACGCCACCATGCAGTACCTGGACATCGCGCGTAAAGCCAAGCTCGAAGTCGTCGGCATGCACAGCGAGCCGCTGGCGATCCTCAAGGCGTTCGCGCACCTGTACCGCCGCGAAAGCGACACGCAGCGCGTCACCTGCTTTATCGACTTGGGGTGCGCCACCACAAAAGTGATCATCGCCCATGGGATCGAGATGGCGTTCGCCAAAACGATCGCCGTCGCCGGCGACCACTTCACCCACCAATACGCTAAATCACACGGCATCGGCTTCAGCGAAGCCCGTCAAGCTCGCCTAGACCAAGCCTCGGCAAAGGGTGGCGTGCCCGCCCACCAGCCCACGGGCACCGCGTCAATGTCCGAATCCGCCCGCCAGGCCCAGCCGCTGGCCAGCGCCGGCATGATGAGCCTGGACACGCCCCCCGGCGAGCAAGACGCCGCGCCTCAAGCCGCGCCGGCCGTCCTCGCGACCGCGGGCCCATCTTCAGACGAAACCAATACGCCTCACGGCGCCGACGCGCTGGAGTGCCTGATCGAAGAGTTGAACCTGTGTGTGCGCTACCACCAGCGCACGTTCCCGGACCAAAAGATTGAGAAGCTGGTCTTCTTGGGTGGCGAAGCCAGGCAGGTGGGTATCTGCCAGCAGATCGCGCGCCGGCTGCGTATCGGGGCGCAGCTGGGCGACCCGATCGCCAGGCTCGTGCGGATCGGCAACAACGGGCAGGGCGTGGACATGCGCCAGCCGCAACCCGGCTGGGCCGTGCCCATGGGGCTGTGCATCAGCGAAGCGAACCTGTGACCCGGGTTCGCCAGGAACGGATAGCCGAATTGAGCCGACAACGGCTTGGAGTTTTTGATGGCTGAAAAGAAGCAAAAGAAGAAGAAAAAGAGCACAAGCTTCCTGCCGGAAGATTACGTCGAAAAGAAGACGCAGCGGCGTACGAACGTCATCAGCCTGGCGCTGTTCCTGGTGGTCATGGTGAGCATCATCGGCGCGTTCCTGGTCACCGACCGCCAGGGCGTGGAACGCCGCCGCCTCCAGCAGCAGGTCAACGGCGAATTTGAAGAAGCGGCCAAGCGCCTCGAACAACTCGAAGACCTCCAGCAACGCAAGGACCAGATGCTCCGCAAGGCCAGGGTCACCGCCAAACTCATCGAACGCGTCCCACGCAGCCTGCTGTTCGCGGAGCTGATCAACCAGATGCCTGCCACACTGAGCCTCCTGGAATTCGAGATCAACACCAAGGTCCAGCGTTCCAGGCCCAAGACAATGACCGCCCTGGACAAAGCCAAGCAGGCCCGCAACGACAACGCGGCCAAAGAGGAGGACGATGTACCGCCCAGCGTCGTGTCGCTTCGCCTGGTCGGCGTCGCGCCCACCGACGTGCAGGTCGCCCAGTTCATGACCTCCCTGAGTCGGTCGACCATGTTCACCGACGTGAACCTGGCGTACAGCGAAGAAGCCAACCTCGTCGACGACCACCTGATGCGCAGGTTCAGCATCGACCTGAAACTCAACCAGCAGGTCAACGTGCAGAAACTCGAGCCGACCATGGTCCAGCGTCAGCTCAAGCAAAACCCCATGGGCAACACGATCCAGATCGACGCCAGCGGGCAGTTGGTGGTCCCCACCGAGCCGGCCCCGAACATTATGCAGGCAGGCGACGCCTACCCACCGGAAAGCACAAAGGATTAACGCTATGAAATTAGGGTTCAGAGAAGCGATCTTTGTGGTGCTTCTGCTCATGCTGCCGCTGGCCGCGTTCGTCTTCGTGTTCAAGCCCCGCAACCAGCAGCACGAGGAGATTATGCAGGAGATCCGCCAGAAGCAGGCCAAGCTCCAGCAGCTCCGGACCGCCACGCGCAACATCGAAGACCTGGGTCAAGAGATTGAAAAGCTTACCGAGACGATCGACCTATTCGAGCAGAAGCTGCCCGCCCAACGCGAGGTGGAGGTCATGCTCAAGCAGATCTGGGAGCTGGCCGCCAAGCACCGGCTCGTGCCCAAGAGCATCCGCACCGACAAGCCCGTCACCGCCGCCCAGTTCGCGGAGCTGCCGATCAACATGACCATTGTGGGGAACTTCGACGGGTTCTATAGCTTCCTGCTGGACCTCGAGAAGCTCAAGCGGATCACACGGATCCCGCACATGACCCTGGAAAAAATCCGCAAAGAGAAGGAGGGGCAGATGGAAGCCAAGATGGTCTTGAGCATCTATTTCGACCCCCAGGCCACCAGTACGAGCTACAGGTAGAGAAAGGCCTCAGCGATGAGCGACCCCGATATGACGGACCAGATAGGCATGGAAGGCGACGCCCCGAGCCAAGCCGACGAGAGCAACAAGACGATGTCGCTCATGGGCGGGATCGTCCGCCCCGAGGGGCTCCCCGACGCCCAGGACTTCGCGCACCTCGACTCGGGCAAAGGCGGCAAGAAGGTGCTCAGCCAGGGCACCATGCTGATTGTGCTGGTGGCCGCCATCGCCGCGGGTACGCTCTACCTGATGCGCGTGTCCAACCGTGAAACCGGGACCAACGCGAAGACCAAGACCGTCGAGGCCAAGATCGATCAGGCGCTGGCCAAGCTAGCGACCCCGAAGAACATGACCGCCAGCGACCCGCTCAAGCCCGACAACATCAAAAAGCTGTTTGAGGACACCGACGACATCATCGCGATGTTTTCAGCCGACCTGACCCAGCGGCAGGTCCCCGTGCAGTTCATCAAGAAGAACCCGTTTGTGCTGCCTGTGTTCCAGTCGGTGCGTCCCGAGGCCGACTCGCCCGACGCCGACACCTCCAAGAAAGCCGCTGAAGAACGCGTCCGCATGCTCCGCCAAGAGCTCAAGCGGTACGAGCTGCAGAGCATCATGCAGGGGTCACGGCCGGTGGCTGTGATAAGCGGCGAGCTGGTGCAGCCGGGACACACCCTGGGCAGCTTCAAGGTCACCGCGATACACGACCGCACGGTCGAGCTGCAAAACAGCGGCGCGACCTTCACCCTGACCATGGAAAAAGAAGAACGGCGGTCCGGCTCATCGCGCGGGTTTTAGAGTCGGCTAGACCGGGGCCGTTTGTGCGTCCCGGCGGTTCACGACACCGGTATTGATCTATGAGCAACGACCAGACAAAACCAGGCCCGGACGACGCGCTGAACACACAGCCGGCGGCGGCGCCTGATTTCTCCGAGTCGCTTAGCGACCTGTGGAGCCCCGACGAAGACACCTCCGCCGAGCACGAACGTGCCGACCTGGGCCAAACACTGCTCGATGAGGGCTCGATCACCGCCGCGCAGCTCGACTCGGCCCGCAGCATCGCCAGCAAGACACCGGGGCGGTCCCTGGCGGATATCCTCTACGACACCGGTGTTGACGAAGCGGCCATCCAAGCCGCAGTGGCGAAGCTAAGCGGGCTGGCCTTCCAGCGATTCGAGCCCCGAGAGGTCAACGCCGCCATCCTCACCCGCCTCACGCACGAGTTCTGCAAAGAGCACGGCGTGATGCCGCTTGCCAAGACCGACAACCGACTCGTCCTGGGTGTGACCAACCCCGACAGCCTGATCATCATGGACGAGGTACGCCACAAGCTCGGAGTGGCAATCAAAACGGTCGTGGTCTGCCGGGGTGATATCAACAAGGCCATCAGCAAGCTCAAAGAAGAGGAATCGCCCGACGTCGAGGTCGACGAAATCATCGCGGGCGTTGAAGAAGACGACGTCGAGGTCGTCAACACCGCCGAAGAGCAGGTCGACCTTGAAAAAGTAGCAGGCGAGTCGCCCGTCATCCGGCTGGTGAACTACCTGATCTTCAACGCCGTCAAGGAGGGCGCCAGCGACATCCACATCGAGCCGCAAGAAAAACGCCTGCGCGTGCGGTACCGCATCGACGGCGTGCTGTTCGAGATGATGAACCCGCCCCACCAGATGCACGCGGCGATCGTCTCGCGGCTCAAGATCATGTCCAACCTCGACATCTCCGAGCGCCGCCTGCCACAGGACGGCCGCATCCGCGCAATGGTCCACGGCAGGAAGCTCGACCTGCGACTGTCCACCCTGCCCACCGCGTCGGGCGAAAAAGCGGTCATGCGTATCCTCGACACCCGGTCGATCGAGGTCTCGCTCGACGACCTGGGCATGGACGAAGACACCCTGCTGATCTGGAAGCACCAGACCGTCCAGCCACACGGCATTATCCTTGTGACGGGCCCCACCGGTAGCGGCAAGACCACCACGCTCTACTCGTCGCTGCGGCAGATGGACAAAGACAAGCTCAACATCTCCACCGTCGAAGACCCTGTGGAGTACCACCTCGGCGGTATCACGCAGGTCCAGACCCACGAGCGCATCGGCATGACGTTCGCAGCGGCGTTGAAAAGCCTCCTGCGCCAGGACCCCGACGTGGTCATGGTCGGCGAGATCCGCGACAGCGAAACCGCGCGCATCGCGATCCAGGCTTCGCTGACGGGCCACTTGGTGCTCTCCACGCTGCACACCAACGACGCGCCAAGTTCGATCACCCGGCTAATCAATATCGGCGTCGAGCCGTTCCTGATCGGCGCATCGGTCAACGCGACCTTGGCCCAACGCCTGGTCCGGCGGATCTGCCAACACTGCAAGACCCAGAAACCGCCCAACGACACCGTCGCCGAGCACCTGGCCATGCAGGGCATCGCCATTGACGAAGTGTGGGAAGGCCAAGGCTGCGACCGCTGCCGCAACACCGGCTACAGCGGACGCGTGGGACTCTACGAGCTGTTGATCCTAGACGACACCCTGCGTGACAAAATCACCACCAACCCCAACGTCACCGAGTTCCGCCGTATGTGCATTGAGAAAGGCATGGTCAGCCTCCGCTCCGATGGCTTCCGCAAGGTCGCCAAGGGCCAAACCACTGTCGACGAAGTCCTGCGCGTTACCGAAGCGACGATCTGATCAACACCACCGCACCGAATAGAAGCAACAAACCCGCCCCCGGCTCCGGCACGCTTGCCGCCGCCGCTGGGCTACCGCCCACGCTCGGTACGGAATCGAACAGGTGACTCTGCCAGACCAACAGGTCCAGCCCGTTGACCAGGCCGTCAAGGTTGAAGTCGCCTTGGTCCCATCCATCG
>JAJDCS010000019.1 GCA_029260715.1 Phycisphaeraceae bacterium
TTGGACTACAACAACTGGGAAGTTGTGGTTCTCGATGACAACGACGGCGACCCTTCTAATGGGATCGTCCCCAACGGGATCTTGGACGTGGGCGACCGTATCCGGGGCGTGCTCCAGGTTCAGAACCTGGGTGACGGCGCCTCCGGCCCGGCAATTAAAAATACATTAGTGACCCCCAATTCGATCCTGGGCATCTTTGAACAAGAGGTGACGGCGGTTAATGCGGTTGTCCCGGGGTTCGTCAGCGAGGTCATCTTTGGCCCCAGCAACAGCGGGTGGCAGGCAGGCCTGGGCCTGGACAGCAATACGCTTATCGCGTTTTACAACAACACCACGCTCGACCCGATTACGGATTTCAGCGTGCTAGACCCGATCGCGGTGGTGGAAGCTGCGGCGACCTCGGGCGATCTGATGTTCAGTGTTGGCTTTAAGGATTTGGACGGTTCGGGCGTGGCCGGCGACGCGGCTGACCACAGTGAAGGCTTCATGATCTCAGCGATGGGTACCGACCCGCCGATGCCCCTGGCCTTCGGCACGTCTGATGTTGGTTTCGGCCTGCACATCCTCGACGGGCCTCTGGCGACGCCCGGGTCCGTAGCGCCTCAGATCAACCCGTACCTCCCGATCATTGGTTCCCCGACGACGGCGGCGATCCAGGCTGACATGATCGAATACGAATTTGTCGGTCGTAGCCAGGTACACCCGGAGGTGAACGGCGATTACACGATGTTCAGCCAAGACCCGGCGCTGCTCGACCTGAGGGTCGAGATCGAGCCAGCCATGCTTGGCAACATTGTTTGGCATGATTTGAATGCCGACGGCATCCAGGACAACCTGAACCAGCCCGGCGGCGAGGAAGGCATCGCAGACGTCACGGTCAAGCTGCTGACGGCCGGCCCCGACAACATGTTCGGCACGGCCGACGACGTGATCGAGCAGACCCTGCTCACCGGCGACGGCACGAACACCGACTACGACAACGACGGCAACCCCGACCCGCTGGGCTTCTACAAGTTCAACGGCTTGACGCCGGGCGTTGAGTACAAGGTCATGTTCAACAACCCCGACGACACGGGCGATGACGCCTACATGTTCAGCCCGCGTCAGGTGGGCGGCGACGCGACGGTCGACAGCGACGGTCCGATGAGTGACGTGGTGGTGTTGGGTTCGGGTGAGTACAACGACACGATCGACGCGGGCCTGTTCCGCAAGGGCTCGATCCACGCGTTCGGCTACCTAGACGTCGACGGCGACGGCAACTTCGACCCCGAAGACACGGCGTTCCCCGACGCGTTCGGCGGCAAGACGTTCGAGCTGCTCGACGACACGAACACCGTGATCGACAGCATGAACACCACCGGCATGAACGGCCAGGTGTGGTTCGTGGGCCTCACGCCCGGCACGTACACGGTCCGTGAGAACCCGGTCCCCGACGGCTTCTCACTGACGACCCTGCCCAACGAGCGGACGTTCACCATCCGAAGCGGTGAGGAACTGGTCTACGAAGACGGAGCCGCCATGCTCGACCCCGGCGATCAACGCACCGAGGTCAACGTCGGCGATGACCTGCGGTGGGGCAACACGCCCGATGGTGAACCCGATATCGATCTCGAAAAGTTCACGCGCGTCGATGTTCCGCTTGCCCCGCCGCTTGACATTGAAAAACTAGTGCGCGTTGAGGCGCCGCCGGTCGATGGCGACCTGTGCGACATCCTGGGTGATATCGTTGCGTTGACGTTCGAGTACGCCCCCGGCAGCACCGTCGACACGCAGCAGGACCCTGCCAAGGCCAGGATCGTGTTCAACGGTGGTGTGGACGACGACGGGGTTTCTTACATCGTCGTGAGCGACGAGGACGACGCGACTCAGGCCTTGAACGGCGGGGGCAGGCGGTTCTTCTCAGGCGACGTGGCCTTTGGTGAGACGTTTGTGGCTAACCAGGACGTTGACGACTTTGGGTCCAAGACCTTCATCCACTTCTTTGACGATTCGACCGGTGGTCTGCTCCAGACGGTTGAGTACCACACGTCCTGTTCGCAGACGATTCTACTGGGCGACGTGATCGGCAACGCCACGCTCGTCGGGTATGACGGCGAAGACGGCAGTGCCGCTATGCCTGACGATTTCGGGCCTGGCGTAAACGACGACGACGCCGATGATCCAACGGGGCCACAGGCGAATGTGGACGATACCGTGGTGTGGACCTATGTGGTCACCAACTCGGGCAACGCCCCGATCTCCAATGTGGTGGTGACCGACGACAACGAAACAGCCGACACGGGTGACGACTTTAACCCCGACCCGGTGCTCGACAACGGATTCAACGTCGGAGACACCAATCAAGACAACCTGCTTGATCCCGGCGAAATATGGCTTTACACCGCCAATGAAGTGGCGACAGAAGTCGGCCAACACCGGAATGTAGCCAAGGTGACCGGTGAATTCATGGGCTTGATGGCTATGGACGACGACCCGGCACACTACGTGGTTGGTTCGGGTGCCGTAGATGGCGACCTGTGTGATGTCCTTGGCAAGCCTGTCGCGTTGGCTTTTTCATACATCGTGGGCGACACGGTTAATACCGCCCAAGCCTCGGACAAGGCCAGAATCAATTTCAATGGCGGCGTGGACGACGACGGGGTTTCCTTCATCGTCGTAAGTGATAAGAGCGACGCGACCCAGGCCCTGAACGGCGAGGGCAGGCTGCACTTCTCGGGCAATGTGGCTTTTGATGAGACGTTTGTGGCGAACGAAGACATCGACGACTTCGGGTCGAAGATCTTCATTCACTTCTTCGATGATTCGACCGGTGGGCTACTCCAGACCATTGAGTACCACACGTCCTGCTCACAGCCGATCCAACTAGGCGACACCATCGGCAACGCCACACTCGTCGGGTATGACGGCGAGAACGGGTGGGCTATGCAGACACCGCCCGATAATTTCACCAGCGGTTTGCCGCTGCAAGGCCCCACAATCACCGGGGCAATAGACCCCGCGTTCGACCCGAACGATATCGGTGAAGACGCCGATACCCCGACCGGGCCGGTGGCCAACCTGGGTGACAAGGTCACCTGGACCTATATCGTGACCAACACCGGGGATGTCGATCTGAACATCACTGATCTGTACGATGACAACGAAACGCCCGGTATTTTCAGCGACGATTTTGAGCCCGATCCAGTCCTGGTGAGCGGCTTCAACTTCGGTGATGCAAATATGGACATGGTGCTGAACCCCGGTGAGATGTGGTACTTCCAGGCCATGGGGACCGCTACCGTGGTGGGCCAGCATGTGAACATCGGCAAAGTGATCGCCGAAGACGATGCGGGCACCATGGTCATGGACGACGACCCAAGCCACCACATCGTGCCGGTCAACGCTGATATCGACATCGAGAAGCTGGTAAGGGTCGCGGCGCCGCCGGTCGATGGCGACCTGTGCGACATCCTGGGCGACATCGTTGCGTTGACGTTCGAGTACGCCCCCGGCAGCACCGTCGACACGCAGCAGGACCCTGCCAAAGCCAGGATCGTGTTCAACGGCGGTGTGGACGACGACGGGGTTTCTTACATCGTCGTCAGCGACGAGGACGACGCGACTCAGGCCTTGAACGGCGGGGGCAGGCGGTTCTTCTCAGGCGACGTGGCCTTTGGTGAGACGTTTGTGGCGAACCAGGACGTTGACGACTTTGGGTCCAAGACCTTCATCCACTTCTTCGACGATTCGACCGGTGGTCTGCTGCAGACCATTGAGTACCACACCTCCTGCTCACAGCCCATCCAACTGGGTGACACCATCGGCAACGCCACACTCGTCGGGTATGACGGCGAAGACGGCAGTGCCGCTATGCCCAACGAATTCGGGCCCGGCCTGAACGACGACGACGCCGATGATCCAACGGGGCCACAGGCGGTTGTGGGTGACACCGTGGTGTTCACCCACGTGGTGACCAATACGGGCGACGTTGAGTTAGCCGACGTTGTTGTCACCGACGACAACGAAACCCCCGGCGATACCAGCGATGATTTCAATCCCGCCCCAGTTCTCGAAGGCGGGTTTAACGTCGGCGACACCGACATGGACAACAGGCTGGACGTTAATGAAACGTGGTTGTACACGTCCACAACGACGGCCACCCTCGGTCAGCACACCAACAAATCCAGCGTAGTCGGGACGCCCGTGGACGCCAACGGCGATCCGATTGGCGACCCTGTGATGGATATGGACCCGGCCAACTACGTGGTCTTTGCAGAGCCGCCTATCCAAGGCGACGTCTGCGACGTCCTGGGTAAGCCTGTAGCGATAACCTTTTCATACATCGTCGGCAACACGGTCGACACCAACCAAGCCTCGGACAAGGCCAGGATCAATTTCAATGGCGGCGTGGACGACGACGGCGTTTCTTACATCGTCGTGAGCGACAAGAGCGATGCCAGCCAGGCCCTCAACGGCGAGGGCAGGCAGCACTTCTCGGGCGATGTGGCTTTTGATGAGACGTTTGTGGCCAACGAAGATATTGACGATTTTGGGTCCAAGATCTTCATCCACTTCTTCGACGATTCAACCGGCGGGTTGCTCCAGACAGTTGAGTACCACACCTCCTGCTCGCAGCCGATCCAACTAGGCGACACCATCGGCAACGCCACACTCGTCGGCTACGTAGGCGAAGACGGCAGCGCTTCTATGGCTAACGCAGCGGCGGCCTCGCCAGCCCCAAGCCCTGCCATTTTTGACGTCTTTACTAGCAATGTGCTTATCGAGAAAAAGCGCATCACCTTTGATCTGACGAATAATACGGACACCGCGGTGATCCTTCAGAGCCTGCTGATTAACTGGCAAACCTCTGACGGGAAGTTAAAGGACCTGCACCGTATCAAGATCAACGGTACTGAGATTTACCACAGCCATGATGACGGCAACGGCAGTTCGATTTTCATCAGCAGCTTCGAGGGTGATCCCGCGTTGCTGACGATCGGAGCCGGCGAGACCATCACGATGGAGTTTGAATTTGAGAAAGGCACAAACCTGTCCGAGGTTGACTTGAGCCTTGATCTCGGTGACGGCCTGATAGAGACCATCTGATCTGATCAGCAGAATAGGCAGAGGCTTTCAAGCTAGAAAGCTACGACACGATCCCTTGGGCAGGCACACGGCTGTGCCTGCCCTTTTTCTTGCGGTAAAACGTAGCACAAATGGCTTCGTTGACTGCTTCACACCGCAATTTGTATACGAGGGGATCAAATTCATTCAGTCGCTACCAAACAGTACGATTGGAGATTGGTACTTTCGATTCGGTAGCACAAATGCAGCCGTGAGCCACTACAACATACGAGAACCTATCTCAAAACTTCAAAGTGATTGGCTTTGGGATAGGTCCTCGTATGTTGTAGTGGTACTGAAGCACTTACACCTTGGCATACAGACATATGGCTCTTGTAGAACGAACTAAGATTGTGGCGTGGAAAGCCTTAAAGTAAAACGTAAATATAACTTAACGTCGTCCGGCCGCAAGAGGCTTAAGCGGAGCATACGCCGGACACGGCCTTGGGAGCGGTCCACGGGGCCTCGAACCCGTGAGGGCAAGCTGCGGTCGGCGGCGAATGCAATAGGCACCTACGAACATATCAAAAACCGGGCGCTCGTTACCGATCGGGACGGGGCGCTTCTTCTCATGGCGAAAGCAATCGTGAACTACCTGGGCGCTGCCAGGCGCGGTGATTGGCGGTGGGGCTTGTGGTTGCTGGAAGCGGGCTACTGGGCCAAGCGTCTGGTCGAACTGGGGGACATCGATGGCGGGATAGGGCGCTCGATACTTGCCAGCGTGAGGGAGTGGTGTGAGCACGTGAGACAGGTCGTGCCTGACTCTGAAGCCGTTGTCGCCGATATCCTCGGTAACCAATACTACTGGCGTCCCCAGAGTGCGATGCCTACATAAGGGAGCCGGGGTAGGTAGTGTGGTAAAATAAAGCAACGACTCGGTTAGGAGTACCGAGAATGCCCAGAGGCACTCACCCGAACAGCCTGGCCAACTTGAAGGCCCCGTGGAAACCAGGCTATGCGCCCAACCCCGGTGGTCGGCCGAAGCGTTCGCTGTACCTCTCCGAAGCCTTGCGGATGCTTAGCGATCGGACCGAAAGCGAATTGCGGGCTATAGCCGACGATGAAGGCGCGGTTGTGGCGCTGCGTGCCGCCGCCAAACAATACTTGGCCGCCCTAAACGACTCCAACACCCAACACGCGGGGAAAGCCCTTGACAGGGTTGCAGACCGGCTTGAGGGCAAGCCTACTCAGATGCAGAAGATCGCGTTGGACAACGAGCCGATTAAGCGGTTTGTCGTTGAAGCGCCTGAGCCGCCGAGCTTGCGTGCGTGACGCACAATTCAGCGTAAAATATGGGCAATCGGGACGGCGCGGCGGGTTGCAAACCGCCGCGTCAAGCGGTTCGGGCGGCGGTGCCGGTTCACCTGCCTCGGCGCCCTGCCCGAATCGGCCCGAACTCAGGCAGGTGAACCATGGCTAGCAGGCATCAGATAGTCGAAAATGCACTTCTAACGATTGACTCTCTGTCAGTATTGTTTCATGGGAATTGGCCCGCACCATCACCTAGAACCAAGCTTGAATATGATGACTGGGCTGCGTTTGGCCCTGAGGTGTTCCGACTCAGTAGACCTTTAGAAAACAAACTTAACGAAGCCGTGAAAAACCTTGGCTTCACACACCTTCCCTTTGCACGCCCTGAATACATTGCGGGTGAGATGGGGTATAGAGACCTGGATATAAGATGCCCCGTCGGCACGATCGTTATTAGCATCAGGGTTAAGCAATGGGAAATTATTGACGGTGTGCATGAAAAACCGTTTACCCAGGCCATATATAGGCCCAGCGCCCGCCAGATCGTTGAGACGGCTCTGGCAATGTGGAGGAAGGCTATAGGAGACCTTACACACGATACGGCATCAATACTGGCTACACAGCTACGCTGCATCACTAATGACTGGGCGAAGGGCTTGTTTGGTCCTGTTACAGGTGGATCATCTCAACCCTATCACACAGCGATTGACGCGGCGGCGAAGGCTGGGGCGTTGATTCGACAGGCCGTGGATCAAGGGCTTCTGTTTTCGGGCAACGAGTACGCTGGCTTGCGTGCTGAAATTGAAGCTGCCGCCAAGGGGGAAAAATCCTATCAGGTGTACTTCAAACCCGGCTCAATTAAGGGGGATAACTGGAGCCCCCCGCCCGACTGGCACCGATTCTGCCGGGCTGTTTATCTGCTTCTCGATGAGCGGGAGAAACCGGTCAGCCGCACCTTTGCCAAGGATTATGAGCGATACCTAAAGGAGGGGTGCCCCCTACTAGCTGATTTGATTCAAACCAGCGCGAGTGATGAGCAAGACCCCAAGGCACTATACATGCCAGCAGCTTGGTTTAAAGATGAGTTTGGCATTACGGCTGATGCCCTGCGTAAACAAGCTAAACGTGGCAACATCAAGTCGAAAAAACAAGGATATTGGAATCGGTATTCAGTTCCAGATGCATCGACCGTTTGGCCCCACCTTGTGACGTACGAACCAACTGCCAACTAATACCATCTCCCACTACTGCGGACAACTCCGGCTGACTGCGGACAGCTCTGGACAAGTCGTTGTATAAAATAAACTTAGCGTCTATCTCTGCGTATATAAGAGGTATGAACGCTAAAACCTTTATTTCGATACATAAGTTGTCGCGTCAGCTAGGCCTGCCTGTCGCCTGGATCAGAGCCGAGGCGAAATCAGGACGCATACCTTGTCTGCGCGCTGGTCGGCGGTGGATGTTTGACCGCAGAGAGGTTGAGCGAGTTCTGCTGGAGCGCGCTCGCCAGCAGGAAGGGGACGATGATACCTGATCATACTCCCACCCAGCCAGCACCTCCTCAGCTAGCACATGCTGAGCAAGAGGGCTCTGCACAAATTCCGTGTCTCGCTATGCGTTCACGAAGAACGGCACGAGCCTTGGATATCTCCGAAAGGAAACTTTGGGAGATTACCGCCGACCAGACCAGCGGTATCCCACACGTCCGGCTTGGCAAGGCGGTGGTTTATCCCATCCGCGAGCTAGCCGACTGGCTGGCCCAGCAGGCGGCAATGAGGGCTAAGCCATGAACGAAAAAGAAAACCGCCCGCGGCAACGGGCGGCATCCAATGGCGCAAAACGCAGATTACCAGAGGCCGTGAAACTGGTAAAGACCCCGCCTACCGAAATCGAGGCTGAACAGTCGGTGCTGGGCACTCTGCTGGCCCATCCTGGGGAGGCGTCCAAGGTAGCCACTAAGCTAACTCCGGATGATTTCACAAAACAGGCTCATCGCACGATTTTTCACACCATGATGAGCGTTCAAGATACCCTTGGGCTAGACCCGTCTACTGGTCAACTCGTTGTCCAAGACCGGCTGAGGCAGGACGGTGAACTAGATCGGGTTGGAGGGCTACCTTTCTTGGCCGAACTCGTGGATGTAGCCGCGTCGCCGGTAGGGCTGGATTATGTTGTCGGAAAGGTCAAGGACGCCTCCATGCGGCGGCGTGCCATTGACGACGGCCTTCAGACCATCACCGACGCGATCAACGCCGACCACGACACCGACGCCAGGCGACGGCTGGAGGCGAAAATGCTTGCAGCCCCTATAGGGGGAGAGCTTGCCGGAATCGAATTCTTACCCGCTTCGGCACTGGGCAGCGGGGATCAGGTGGATTGGCCGTGGACCGGCTGGGTGGCTAGCGGGTTTGTGACCCTGCTTGTCGCGTTGTGGAAAGCGGGCAAGACCACGCTCCTCACTCATTTTTTGAAGGCCACAAGTAAAGGCGGTGACCTTGCAGGTAACGTCCAGGCGTGCAATGTGCTGGTGGTCACCGAGGAAGGTCAGGGCCTGTGGGCACGACGGCGTGACGATGTGGGGATCGAGGACAACGTTCAATTTCTAGTTCGTCCATTTAAGGGCAGGCCGACGTATCGCCAGTGGGAAAAGTTGATTGCTCAGATTGCAACAAAAGTCGAAGCCGAGAACATTGACGTGGTCTTGTTCGATACGTGGCAGTCGGTCAGCCCCTGCCCTGATGAAAACGACGCGGCCAAGATGATGGCGGCGCTGACACCCCTGCACCGTATCACCGAAGCAGGCGCCGCTGTGCTGTTGGTCCACCATACACGCAAAGGGGACGGCACAGAGGGACAGGCTAGCCGTGGCAGCGGTGCTTTTACAGGCTTCGTGGACATCATTGCCGAACTGCGCCGGTACGACCCAGAACGCCACGACGACACCCAACGCGTCCTGAGGGGGCTTAGCCGGTTTGACGAGACCCCCAAAGAACTGGTGATCGACCTGCGTGAGGACGGCTATCACGTTGTTGGAACTAAGGGTGACGCGAAGCAGTGCGAACGGATGCGGGTGATTGGTGACGTTTTGCAGACATGTGGTGGTCCGTTGACTGCCGAAGAGGTCCGTGATGCATGGCCGACTGGAGAGATACCCAAGCCGGGGCTGCGAACGCTCAAAAATGATCTGAATAGCGGCTGTTCAAAGACATCGTCTAAGTGGCTGCGAACCGGGGATGGGAAAAAGGGTGACCCATATCGGTACACAAATGCCATTCCGGCAAGCTCAGGGTCTTATATGCCGGAATCGAATCTGAATATAAACGGCATTGCCGACGGCCATTCGGGTGGCGATCCTGACGGTCAAATCCCAGCTTATGAAAAAGTAGAAGACGGCGACTGGGGTGAACTGTGACCACTACGACGCTGAACCCTACCGAGATTCTGTTGGCCGAACTAAGGGGACGGGGTATTACACTCCAGGCCCACGGCGACAAGCTGCGATACCGGCCACGCGACCAGATGACACCCGACCTTATTGAGCGGCTGAAGGCCCACAAGGACGACGTGCTGGCCATACTGGCTGCCTGTAGCGGCACCGATCAATCCAACCCACGTCGATACGCGGCACGGCTGATCCGCCAAGCCCGGCAAGACGGAGACCGGGACCGGGCCGTGGCCATGCGGGACTGTTGGCGCGAAAGGGTGACGATCTGCACCATCGACGGCGGGCTGCCAACCGTGGACGCGCAGCGCTTCGCACACGAAGAAGTACGTGCCTTAAACCAGCTATACCTTGAATATGCGCAAGCAATGGGGTATAATACGCCATGAATATCAGCGATCAGGTCAGGGCGGCAATCAATAACTGTGGACTAAGCAGGTACGCCGTCAGCAAAATAACAGGGGTGTCAGAGGGGATGTTAAGCCGATTCGTGGCAGGTCAGACGGATATGACTTTACGGACCCTGGACCGGCTGGCCAGCACGATCGGCGTCCGTGTGGTGGTAACCCAACCCAAGCGTAGGGCGAAGAAAGGCGGGTGAGCGATGGCACGCAAACGACGCGGTAACGGGCAAGGCACACTATTCCAACGCGGAGGGCGGGGGCCGTGGGTCACGTCTTGGTACGACCATACGGGCAAGCGGCGGGAGCGGTCCACGCGCACCACCGACAAGGCGGCGGCGCAGCGTATCTTGGCCAAGCGTGTCGCCGATACCGCGCTGAGGCGCGAGGGCGTGATCGATACCCGGATGGACCGTTTCGCGGTCGAGGGGCGCAAGACACTGGCCGACCATATCGCCGACTATATAGCACATTGCCGCCACACCGGGCAGGCGCAGCGACACGTCGATCAGAAGGATACCCACCTGGCACGCCTGAGAAGCACAACAGGGATAGGCCGTCTCAATGAACTGACCGCTGACGAACTTGAGCGCTACATGCGGGCATTGATCGACGACAACAAGGCGGCCCGGACCGCGAATTTCGCTAGACAAATCGTCGTGGCGTTCGCGTCGTGGTGCGTCAAGACGGGCCGGTTGGAATCCAACCCGTTGACGGTGGTCCCGAAGCTGGACGATCAGCGGGATCGGCGCCGTGTCCGCCGACCGCTGACCGATGACGAACTGGCTCGGCTGCTGGACGTAGCAGAACTTCGGGGGCGACGGGCGTGGTACATAGCGGCGGCGTTGGCTGGGCTACGCAAGGGTGACCTGCAACGGCTTCAATGGCGGGATATTGACTTCGATCAGGGGACTATCACGGTCAGGTTAGGCAAGGCAAAGCGAACGGACGTGATCCCCATGCACCCGCAACTGTCTGACGCATTGGCGAAGCTGAGAATCGAAGCGATGGCAACGCCGATGGCCAAGGTGTTCCCGACCACGGTTACCGACCTGACGCGCCAGAAAGACTTCCTGCGGGCTGGGTTGGCCCGTGAGGTGGTCGTGAAAGACGACACCGGGGAAGCGGTGATGATCGGCAAGGGCAAGCGCCGCCGCGCTAAGACGCGGATCGTGGTCGAGGACGACGAAGGGCGAGTGATCGACCTGCACGCCATGCGGACCACGCTCGGCACCAACCTGGCGCGCGCGGGTGTGGCCCCGCAGCTTGCCCAGCGGATCATGCGGCACTGTGACTACCGTACCACGCTGCGGCATTACACCGTGCTTGGGCTGACCGACACGGCCAAGGCGATCGAAACACTGCCGAGCATCGCCACGCCGGATGACGGGGCACACACGGCAACAGGTACGTTAGGAGATAACACTAGCCAGACCGACCCCCAGCAGTACCCCCAGCAGTGGGGGCGCGAAAGGGCGCGGTCCGGTGCAAAGGTATGCGATGATGAATGTGATGCGGCAGCTATAGACGATGGTGATAACCCTATTCATAACACAACGCTATGCGACAAGACGCGAGACCACGCTACAATGTGCGGACATGCTGCGGGCGTAACTCAATTGGTAGAGTGTCAGCCTTCCAAGCTGAATGTTGAGGGTTCGAGTCCCTTCGCCCGCTTTCTGTCTCGTTCTGATTTTCCGCTACTACGCAGGGGATAGCCACACTCGCGGGTCCGCGTTGTTACGCCGGTTGATGGGTGTCGCGTCGCCGTTTGAGCGGTGCGTGGCGGCAGGCCGCTCGGCGTTTGGTGGTCGTCCACAGCACGCCCAGGGCTGTTAGGACAAGCGTGCCTGGTTCGGGGACGGTCGGGGTGACGGCTGTGAAAGGTGATGGGCCGACGCCGGGTGTTGGGACGGCGTTGAATAGATGGCTTTGCCAGATGAGCAGGTCTTGCCCGTTGACGAGGCCGTCTAGGTTGAAGTCTCCCTGGTCCCATTTGTCACCGCTGAAGAGGTTGGCTTGCCAACTCAGCAGGTCCAGGCCGTTGACGGTGCCGTCGAGGTTGGCGTCGCCTGGCAGGGCGGCGACGAGTGTTAAGCCGACGCTGCCGTTGTGGTCGTAGACGGGGGCGAGGGTCATGTCGGGGTTGATGAACGCGCCGTTGATCTGTTCAAACTCACCGCTACGCGTGGCGGCGGCGAGGACATGGAACTCATCGAAGTAGTCGGGGGCGAAGCCGTTGAGCTGCACGATGTGGAGGGCGCCGTCGAGCGATACGCCTGCGGTGACGCTGAGTTGGTCGAAGTCGGTGCCGGCTGTGGTGCCGTTTTGAGCCAGTTCAATTTCCAGCTTGCCGGTGGCGCTCTGGGTGTAATCGCCTTGAACCGTTAAGACGCCCGTGGAGTTGCCGGGGGCCACGGTGCCGTGGTTGATGAAAAAACCTACGTTAGTGAGGTCAAGGGTGCCTCCCCCTGAAATCACCGCGCCTGATTCATTCGTTAGCGAAGGGGAGCGATCGGTGGTGATGATCGTGTCGATAATAATCCGGCCACCGGCGACGTTGGTAAAGAATCCATGCTCCAGTTCTATTCCGCCAGCACCCGCCGCCCAAAGCACCCCTTCGTTTACAAAACCAATCGTCCCGGTTACGCGATTAACAAAGATTTCTAAGTCATCATCTTCGTCAGCGATGATCGCCCCTCTATTGATTATGTTGAGGCCGAGATTTGAGTTGAATTCAATTCGCCCGGAACCGCGGATGGTATGCCCGGCTTCTTGGATGAGTTGACCACCTAAAGTCCCGTTGTCGAGGTGAAACGTTCCAGTGCCCGAGAGCACCGCCAAGGTTGTATCCGAGAAGTGTGTGTTAAACGAAAAATCTCCTGTAATCACAGCGTGGTTGACTAGACTGTTTTTGACGCTGATGGATGCTCCGGGCTCAACGTTTGTCCCGGCTGCGATGGTCACATCCTGGAGCCCCACGCCGTCGAAGACAAACCGCCCTGAACCCACTGAGGCTAGTGTGCCGCCTATGACGCCCGAAGCGCCGGCGGTTGTGCTAAACCGTACAGTCGAGCCTTCTTCGGGTTGGATCAGTCCACTGGTGTTGAACCATACGCCTCCACCCACGAAAGAGAGCGTGCCACCCGACGTAGCCTTGATCACACCGGAGTTAATGGCTTCACTTCGCTGAACGATCCGCAACTCCTCGCCTGGGGCGTCAGCCACGATCGTGCCCTCGTTGGTCGCGGTGCCGGAAGTCTGGCCTAAAGCTACAATGCCATGCCCATGGAGCGTGTGGTCAGCGCCGTGTGTGTTGAAAACATCCACTTGCGAATCATTCATGATGATGGTGCCGGTGCCAACCAAATCGGCAATGCTACCTAGAATTGTCATGTGATCCTCGCCGGGCAGGTTCCAAGTGGTGTGGTTGGTGAGCGTGCTGTTGTTAAACCCGATTGTGTCTTGGGAACCGTCATTGATCGGCTCAAAGGCCACATTGGTGCCGGGCGCGATGGTGACGTCTTGCAATGTGACAAAACCGTCGCTTCTAAACGCAATGACACCCGTGCCGCTGGTTGACAGGGTGCCTCCGACCAGGGTGGGCCCGTGGCCAATTTCCGGTTTTGACAAAAGCACTTTCGAGCCGTCCAGAGCCTGGATAGTGTTTCCGGTGTTCTCGATGAAGCCACTGGCTAGCGTCAGTGTCCCGCCATCCGTAGCCATGAGAGTGCCCAAATTCAGGAAGGGGTGGTTCTCGTCTTTGTAAGGCCGGATGATCAAGGGGTTCAGCGGGTTGTCCGCGATAATGGCGCCTTTGTTGATGAGGATTCCGAAACCGCTTAGCAGTTGACCACCCCCGCGGATCGTATGATCTGTGTCATTGGTGACCTCACCTCTCTGTTCGATATTGGTGATGCGTGCGGTGAGGGCATCGCCGTCTAGGACGATGGACCCCGTCCCGGTCAGGGTTACATCATTTTTGAGCAAAATCGCTTGCCTATTGTTGGGCCCCGCCGAGTGGAGCACCCACGCGCCGTGGTTGGTCAGCGTCCCGATGATCATCGCACGGTGGTACGTGACGGGTGTGTCATCCGCTGAATGGAAAACAAGCGTGTCCGCGGGGAGGGTGACGTCGGTGAGGGTAGGCGTAATAATCCCTGTGCCTGAATTGATATGAATGCCGCTGTCGATGTCGGCCTCCAGCGTGCCGCCTTGGATGTGGGCCCCTGCGAACAGATCGATGATCGCCCCGCCGTAGGCACCGATGGTTTGGCCTGTGTTGATCACCGTGCTGTTGGCGATCCGCAAGACGGCGCCTTCGCTGCCGGTGGCCCGCATGGTGCCCTGGTTGGTGAAGTGGCCGCTATCGAGCAGGAGGAACCCGCCGTCGGCGGCCTGCATCGTGCCGTGGTTGACCACCCCCCGTGCATCGGGGTCGATGGTCAACGCGGTGGGCTGGTCCGCGGTGATTGTGCCGTAGTTGATCAGGCCGCCGGAGTCGGACAGCAGCTCGCCGGCGCCACGGATTGTGTGGTCGGCTTGCTGCGTCAGCGTCGCGCTCTGGGGACCGAAACCGATCGCGTTGTTGGCGCTGTCGCTCATCCCGATCACACCCGTGCCCGACAGTGTGGTTGAGTCTTCGAAAACGATCTCGTGTTTGTTGAGGGGCCCCGCCGAGCTAAGCACCCACAAGCCGTGGTTGGTCAGCGTGCCATTGATCACCGCGCGGTGCGCACCGCCGGGGACGGTGTCTTCAATTGAGTAGAAAACAAATGTGTCAGCAGGGAGTGTGACGTCGGTGAGTGTGATCGCATCTCCTATGGCTCCGCCCGTGCCGATATGAATGCCGCTGTCGATGTCGGCCTCCAGCGTTCCGCCTTGGATGTGGGCCCCGCTGAACAGGTCGATGAATGCATCGTCGTAGGCGCCGATGGTGTGGCCTGTGTTGATCACCGTGCTGTTGGCGATCCGCAGGAAGGTATCGTCATTCCCCGAGGCTTGGATGGTGCCTTGGTTGGTGAAGTGTCCGCTATCGAGCAGGAGGAATCCGCCGTTGGTGGCTTGCATGGTGCCGTGGTTGACGACACCGCGAGCGTCGGGGTCGATGATCAACGCGGTGGGTTGGTTGGCGGTGATGGTGCCGTGGTTAACCAGCCCGCCGAAGTCGAACAATAGGTGGCCGGCGCCGCGGATGGTGTGGGTGGCTTGCTGCGTCATGGTGGCGCTACTGAAAGCAAAGCCGATCGCGTTATTGAGGCTGTTGTTCATCTCGAGCACGCCCGAACCCGAAAGCGAGGTGTCTGTGGCAAACAGGAGGTAGCTGAGCGCCGGCCCCACGGCGGCGGATTGCATTGTGAATTGGCCGTTGTTGAGAAACACGCCGCTTGCGGGGTTGCTCGCGTCTTGATCGATCAGGATGCCCGAAAACACGTTGGGGTCGACGGTCTCGGTGTTGATGACCTCCACACGGTCGCCGGTGTCGATGGTGAGGCTGTCGATTTCGACCTCGTGGTTTATCAATTGCACGACTGAGGCGGTTCCGCCCTTGGCGCCGTCGATGAATACGTTGTAAAAATCGACGCCCAGCTTGTTGTCGGGTACGGCCCCGGTGTTCCATTGGCTGGCGTTTGTCCACGACGCGGGGCCGCCGCCGTTCCACGTCGCGTTTGACACCGCGTTTGTCTCATACGGGGCGAGCACAGCGGCGCACACAGCGGCCAAGATGCGCCATACCTGGGTTTTATTTTGGATCAAATGGATACCCGTCCCCTCCGATGATGATGTGCTTACTGCTCTAAATCAACCACGGTTGTCCGTGTGCCCTCCGCCCATGATGGCAAAATATCACGGTTTATTATTCTACGGTTAGCAGTGGTTGATATGAAGAATTTAATTCTAGAATCCGTCATTATTCTTATCAATCCGACTCTCGCGTCACGAGTTAAGTTTGCTTGTTTTGCCCGGGTTGATGCTCGGCGGGTTGATTGATTTTGCGGTGTGACGGCCGGGATCACTTATCTGGCCGTGCCGTTTCCGCTTTTTGTTGGGCCGTTCAGTGGCTTCCAGTACGGATCGGAGCGGATTGACGCTGGTAAAACGACTGTAAGATTGTTTTGACGCTGACCTTAGCAAGTTTTTTGGCGGTTGGCCCTATAACTAAACCTGGCAATACTTCAATCTATTAAGTTCCAGGATAACCACGCAATTATTCGACGTATGTTTTGATGCGGTCTGGTCTGTGCCACGATCCGGGGTTTGTAAAGTCGGCAAGTGCGTGTTTGCAATTACGTTAAAGGATGTAAAAGGCGGCGTTTAGCGACAGATTCAGCAGGATGAGGGGGGTATTAGGCATAAGCGGTGACGGCTGTATGAAAGCATTAAGACGTAAAGCCATTGTCTCCATTGAACTGACAGGCAGCGTTCAGCGTACCCGGCCGGGTCGTTTGGCCAAGGGCGGTCAGGGTGATGTGGCGTTGGAGGGTATGGCTAGCGAGGGCCTGCTGACCGCTGTCAGTAACATCAGGCTCATGCATCTTTTGCAGCGTATCGCGATCAAGTTTAATAAGGCGGGCATCCCTTTGATGGTGCTGAAGGGTGCGGCGCTGAACCTGACTTTGTACAAGCGTCCGGGCGATCGGCCGATGAGCGACCTGGACCTTTTGATCGCACCGGAGCATGCCCAAGAGGCGCAATCGCTTCTTGAAAGCCTGCGTTGCTTACGCAGCCAAACGCTGGTCAGGGAAGATTTTTTTCCAAGGTACTACTACGAGATTGAGTACAGCTCGGGCAATGCCCGTCCGCTTACCATCGACCTGCACGTCCGCCCGTTCCGCTTGCTGAGGTACGCGCGGACTGTTCCGCCCGACGCGTTTTGGGCGCGGGCCCAGCGGGTGTTGATGGGCAGGGCAAGCGTGTTGGTGCCGTGTGCCGAAGACATGCTGCTGCACCTGGCTGTTCACGCTGCGATTCACGGCAACTCACGGGTCAAGTGGCTGACAGACATCAAGCGGTGGGTTGATTCCCGTTCGGGTTCGATCGATTGGGAGAAGTTCGTTGCGACCGCGCGTGCGTGGCGGCTGACCATCCCGGCGAGGATCGGCATCCAGGGGGTCGAGGCGCGGTTCGGGGAGGTCTGCCCCGCTGATGTGGATCGTAAGCTTGCGCGGTCGAGAAGCGGCTGGCGTGACCGGCTGGCGATCTGGCACGCCCCGCGTGACGACCGGCACCTGGCGGCTCACGCCCTTGTGAATTTTCTTACAACGCCAGGGCTTCGGTTCTCGCTGGGTTACTTTTTCAGAGTGATGTTTCCGGGCAAGCACCATATGGGTGAATGGTATCAACGCCGGCACCGTGGTTGGTTGTGGTGCGCCCACCTGCTGCGGATCGTTAAGCCCGTGCTTGGGAGGTTTGCGGGCCGGTTGCTCCCGCCTACGAAAATAGTGGTGCACAAAAGCGCGATCCATGGTCAAGGCGTCTTCGCACTGACGGATATCGAGCAAGACGGTGTCATCGCGTATTACGACGGCGTGCCAACCAACGGAGACGGGATTTACAAGGTCAATGACGCCGGCGCTTCGGAGCCGAACCGGTGCCACGAGATTGTGGGCTCGTTAAAGTTTTTGAACCACAACTGTCGGCCGAACGGGAAGCTGTCTGGTTTTAAGCTGATTGCGCTTCGTGCTATCCGGGCGGGTGAAGAGATCACGATCAATTACGGCCCGGGCGTGTGTAATTGCGGCCAGCATACACACGAGGGCCAACAGGGCCACGATCTTAACAAGAGGGTGGCGTGATCCTGGAATGAACGGCGAGTTTTTCCACGGGTGTGTTGATGACGCGACCAACTTATTCACCACGGTTAAGCAGCGAATCAGGTTTTAGATGGCAGACCCGTCGGAACAACCCAAGGCAGAGCGGCCCGGCGAAGAAAGCGGTGGCAAAGCCAGCTCTCGCAGGGAGTTTATTGGTCAAGCGGCAAGGAAGGCGGTCTATATCGCGCCGATGGTGATGGTGCTCAACAACAGGCGCGTCATAGCGATGGGGTCTGTCCCGTGCTACCCCCCGGGGTCGCCCTGCACAATGGACAACCAATGTTGCTCGGTAAATTGTCTTCCCGTAGCCATGTTGTGCGGTTAAACGCGTTTAAACACAAGGGTGTTTCTTGATGGCTGGTCGTTGTGATGGTTTTGCTTTGTGTCACGGGGGCGTAGGTTTGAGGGAACCTTGAGCGTGTTGATGAAGAGGCCAGCTTGTTCACCACGGCTTGACCCCGAGTCATATTTTAAATGGCGGACTCATCCCAACAACCCCCGGCCGACACCCACGCCCAGGAGTCCGGCGCGCAAAGTCAAAGCAAAACCAGCACGCGTCGGGAGTTTATTGGTCAGGCGGCGCGTCACGCGGCTTATATCGCGCCGATGGTGATGGTGCTAAAAGGCAGGCGCGCCGTGGCGATGGGGTCTGTCCCTTGTTACCCCGCAGGGTCGCCCTGCACAACCGCGGATCAGTGCTGTTCGATGATCTGTGTGCCTATATCCATGCAGTGTGGCTAAACATGTACAAAAAAACTTACACAACCCGGTGGCTGGTCGTTGGTATTGTCGTGCTGTGTGTCATAGGCGCGTGGGTCAGTGGGAACCTTGTTAAGCAACACGCCAACTTGTGGACACACACGCCGGGTAGTGAAAGCAGCCTGTTCGGCCGCATCTGCCAGGCCAGCGCCGCGATCGGGTTGGACTGCTCAGGCACGCTTAAGAGCGGGTGGAGCGAGTTGACCGTCCCGGTCCCCTTGCCCACCCGGAGCCTGGGTGTTTCAATTCGTTACGTCACCGTGCCGGTAGCGTTTGCGGGTTTGGCGTACTTTGTTTTTATGGGCGTGTGGTTCGCGTCCATTGGTGGGCCTCGTCCGTATGGGGTGCCCTGGCACCGTGTCCCGCTTCAGTTGGGTTATGCCGGGCTGGTCTTGTCCCTGTTCTATATAAGTGTCATGGCGGCCGGGCTGGCCCCGTGGTGCTTGTGGTGCATGACCGTGCATGCCATTAATTTCTTGCTGGTCTTCACGGTGTGGCGTTTGTGCTCTGAGCGGGTCTTGCCCGGCGGCGGGGCCACCGCGGGGCGGGATACGACGCAGCAGGACAAAGCCCGCTTGACGCTGACGACCAGGGAGGTGGTGTCGGCGGCTGCGTTTGCGGCGATCATTATTAGCGGGTTGTGGGGGTACCGCCGTGAACGGCTGATGTTGCAGCATGAGATTGATAAGGTTCTGCCTTACAAGGTCATGGTCACCTCGTTTCAGCGTGACCCGGAATTTTTGTTGCGAGAGTTCTACGCACAGACACAGCACAGCATCCCGCTACGCGAGTCGGAAGTGGTCCATGCGGAGCACCCGCGGCTTGTGGTCTTTACTGATTTTGAGTGTCCGGCGTGTTACTGCAACGCGCAGTTTGTGAAAGACCAACTCGTCGGCGTGTTTGGGGGGAGGCTATCGGTGCTTGTGCGCCACTACCCGCTTTGCATGGATTGCAACGAGAGTGTGAATGCCACGCTGCACCCGGAGGCTTGTCACGCGGCCTACGCAGCGGAGGCGGCCAGGCTGCAGGGGGGTGAGACGGCTTTCGAGCGGATGCACCACCTGCTGTTCAAAAATAGGCGGGTGCTGGGGGAAGAGACATACCGTCGGCTTGCCACGCAGATCGGGCTCGACGCCGATCAGCTTGTCCGTGACATGCGTAGCGAGCGGGTTGTTCAGTTGATACAGGCAGACACTGAGTTGGCCCGTGATCTTGGCGTCAAGGGCACGCCGACAATGTTCCTAGACGGGCGGCGTGTCGGCTCGTTGTATCAGACGCCTGTGTTCTGGCAGGCGTTTGCATCACAGCACGCGCCGCCGTCGGCGGTGGCGGACGTTAGCCATAGCAAGCGTCAAACCGATCTCAACCAATTAGCGGAGTAAACCATGAATACTGTTGCTAAAAAAATCCCGCTTTGGGCGGTGCGAGAGACGGAGATTGTGATCCCTCCCAAGCGAACGGACATTGAGGTGGACAGGCTCGAGGACGAGGCGGTATTCTGCGACCCGAAAAACGGGAACACCTACCACTTTAATGAAACCTCGCTTGTCGTGTGGGGTTGTTGCGACGGCAAAACCACGATGCAGGGCGCCGCGCGCCGTTTGGCGGTGCATTTCGATGTGGATTTCGACACCGCGTTGGACGACGTGGAAGAGCTCATCGAGCTGTTTGTCGCGTTTAAACTTATTGTTGCGGCGGGCTGACCATGGGTACGATTTGTACACAGCCACGGCCTGATATCGCTGGCGCGGGCGAGCATTTCAGCATCGGCGATATCAACATATCCTTGCGCAGCGATTGCCAGTCGCTGCGGAGCGATTTTCTGGCGCTGTACGGCGGGTTTCGTTGCCCGCGGCCTGTGTCTGCCCCTGTTATCCGGATGGAGATCGAGGAGCACAAGAGTTCGTGGTTGCAGGCCAGGCGTCACTATGTGATTAACGGTGATGGCATAAAGATCAGCACCGCCCACCAGGCAGAGGAGGTGCTGCCGTATCTTGAGTGGGGTGTTAATTGGCGGGTGATCGCGTCGCGGTCAGACTATTTGCAGGTCCACGCCGCGGCGATGGCGTACAACGGCAAGGCGGTGATCATCACCGGGCCGTCGGGGGCGGGGAAGTCGACGCTGGCGGCGGCGCTACTGTCGCGTGGGTGGGAGTACTTGTGCGATGAATTCGCTCTTATCAACCCCACGACTCTCAGGGTGCACCCGTTTCCCAAAGCGATTTGTGTTAAGGCGGGGTCCTTCGATTTAGTCAAACGGCTTGGCCTGAATTTGTGCCGGAAGCGTGACTATGTAAAAGCCCTGAAAGGGAAGGTTGGGTACATCAGCCTTAGCGATTACCAATCGAGCGCGGCGATTGCTTCTTACCCTGTCGAGAAGATTATTTTTACGCGCTACACAAGCGATCGCGACCCGTGTGTCTACGAAGTGCCCTCGGCGCGTGGGGTGTTTACTTTGGCCAATCAGGCGTTGAACCCCAACGCGTTTGGCAGTGAGATGTTGCCGGTGCTTAGCCGTCTGGTCCGCCACGCGGATTGCTACGGCCTTGAGTCTGGCCAGATCGAGCAGACTTGCGATCTGATCGAGTCTGTTATTTTATGACGTAAGTTATAGCGCAGGCTATTCGGCCAAGCGGCGAGACAATAGCGGGGGCTGGATTCGAACCAGCGACCTCCGGGTTATGAGCGTTTAATGACGCTATTTCCTAACTTCTGGCTCAAGCAGTAAGTGCGGCGACCGTGGCTACATACGTTCACCACGCCTTATATACATATACCACATGTTGACCATGTTTTTCAACCGATATGGGGCAATTTATGGGGCAACTTGGAATGGATTTTTCTCAGGGTGGTAATTCACTAGATCCTTCGGTATTTTCAAAAGATCGCCTCTCTTTATTGCCCACGATTTCGTTGGCTCCACTATTTCTTCACGATGTACTGTAAGACATCTCTAAGTTCATCCGCGTGTCTTTCTCCATACTTAATAAGCGTTTGCTCGAAGAAAATGCTAATTTTTTTTTGATTTTGATTCTGAAGAAGCTTAACTACATTTCGTGCAAGTAGTACATCTGTTTTACCGTTTACTTCCAAATTAAAGTGTCCTTCAAAGTCGCTTTTTAGTGTCCCCCGAAGATCCTCTCCGGAGAATATGTTCGAAATTAAGTTAACTAAATAGTCATCGAGCAAGTTCATTCGGAACTGTCTAGCTATAGACACAGAATCGTCATTTATGACATGATTTCGCACTTCCTCTACTGCTTTGGCTATTGCATCTAATTGCAATTCATGGTTGCTTGATACGTCTTTCAGGTCCAGCTGAGTTATTAGTATATTGTTGTTTATTTCATCTGAGCTATCTAATAACGTAGAGATCATATCTGTAAGTTTACGACTATCCTTTTCGTCAATAATAGCTTTTATCGCTGCAGCCCCAGGCGCAACAATAGGCAGTGTTTTTAACGACTCGAGGATAACTTTAGCGGTCGATTTCATGCGCGTCTCCTTCTTGGCCCTTGTAGAGCCAACTTTATGTTGCTTTTTCGTAATTTCCTTGCGGGCGGAAAATTGTATTTTGATTTCACTTTTGCCGTTATGAAGCCACGTGGCAATGTGTTCTATACCGTTGGTTTTTACATTAACCGGCTCAGAATCATCACATCGGCCTGGAGTAATATGGCCTTTGTTGTCTTCACGAGGTGGAACATTTGTGGTTAATCGAACTGTGTCTGGAGTTTCTGTATATACTGGACTGCTCCATTTAATTCGTTGACGAAAATACTTTGCAAACAAGATGATCGGGACATTACGCCTGGTTCTATTCTGAAAACGCCAAATGACATGTCCGTCGTCAATTATTACGCCTTGAGGATCAGTATCAATCGGTATATCGCTTGACAAACCAACTACAATGTCAACACCTTTGCTCAGCGGACACGTCTTCACAAATAGCTTGTGCGGGTCATTGCCATCATTAAACCAGTGATGCATTGCTCCTCCTCAGTCAAGCAAAATAAGCTGACTCAAAAGTTCATTCCATAATTCTGAATATCCGCCGAATGCTTCTGAGGTTTTGGCCATTGTCTGTGAAAGATAGTTGGCGCGTTGAGGAGTCCAGTCAGAGGCAGGAAAAACCACTCCAATTTGTGTTTCAGTGTCACATAACGAAATGCCATCGGCAAAAAATAAGCACCGATGGTTGCCAATCTCAAAATAATCTAATTCTTTAGTTTCCTCGCCAAGTTTCGAATAAGTCAACCTCGCATTACGATGATGGAACTTTCCGACAATGTCGTCTTTCTCATGAGCTTCAAAAACATGATATGATATATGAGTAACATTTCTGTCAGCAAGCCATCGATTGATTAAAGAGGCTCCTGTCATCCACGCCTCCTCGGAATCCAATGGGTGCTTCCATGTTATTCTTAAATATAAATTACTGCGATATTCTTCCAAATCAATAGAAAGTACGGCTCCCACACTTCGAAACAATGCTTGATGCACAATAATTCTCTTTACGCCTTTGGCTGATAGATTTTTGATAGAGCAAATGTCAATCTGGGCGCCGGGGCGTGTTTTGCTTAACAAGTAATTTGGCATCTGATCTTCGGTGACAAGAAATTCTAAAGCAGAGTTGCGTGATTCTATTCCCACCAACGATCCAGTCAGGCCTTCTCTGCTAAATGCAAGAATTGTATCAAGTAAATTCTGTGACTTGTATTCTATTTCACGAAGACGCTTTTTCAAGCGTGAAATTGCCTGTAGCATTCGATCTTTATCGTTGTTGCCAAAAAGTTCGCGAACGTTCAGTAGCGACAAACGGTTAATAAATACGTTCCGATCCGATCTCGCACGAGCTTCGATCGGTCCGATATATTCAAACCATCTTTCTGCAAAGACCTGTGTTTCGTGAACAATTATTTCCCATTGATACAGTAGATTTGTGTGCTTTCGTAGTTGTTCAAGCGAAATGTCATGAGGATCCAAAGACTCGATGTTGATATCAGATATTAGAGTGTTATAGAGACACAATAGGCGTTGAATGTCGTTCTCTATTTGGCCAATAAAATCATCGTCAGCGCTTCCACCAACCGGAGCCCCGAATTTGGATGGCAGAGAAGCAAGAAACCCAAGAAGAGTTGGATGACTAACCAATTCAGGTGAATCCTGAGAAATTTCTGCAATTTGTCCTATCCAACGAGGAGAGTTTAATATTTCATTTGTTCGAGATATGAGTATAGGCAAGATATGATGTTGTGATGCCGATCGACGAGATCCCTGCGACACTCCAGTTCGTTCGAAAACATGCGCAACAACGGCAGCATTGATCGCATCGCAATAGTTGTTTTGTGTATAAGAAGGCCGTTTACGATTTAAATAATATGAGATAGTCGTAAAAACAGATTCGGCGTATTTGCCTACTGCTTTCCCAAGCATGTCTGATGAAGCACGACTACTCTTTGCAATTGCGCTACGCAATGTTTCTAAGTCTGCATCTGTCCCCAATGCTTCTGTTACGTTCTGTTCCACAAACTTTACGAGCGAGCGGGATGTGAGTTGACGCCACTCGTTAGACGACAGCTGGTTGTGCTTATAATTTAGTATGCGATCAAGATTTCGAGCACTATGAGCTCGATTCCCTAATAGCTCTTTTTCTTTGCGAGCGAGTTCCAGCATCGTTCCAGGCGGTATAAAATAATCGTCATGGCAAGACTCCAAGTAGTAGGATGTGGTGGCTGGTCTAACCAGCTGTTCAAATTGCTGAAGCACTTCGTTCGCGTCACGCTTGCGATCGTACTCCTTGGCGGCATCTTTTGCCGCTACAGTTGGAAGGATGCTATAAATTACATCGCTATCAAGAAAGGGTACGGGCGACAATTTATGTAAACTGGAAAACTGAATATTTCGGCGGCACGCAAGCACTGCCTGTTGAATTCGAAGAAGATGCTGTTGCGTCTTTACGATAGAGATGATTGGCCCGCTTTGTTCATGCGGGCTTTCAGCTACAGTTGAAGGATTAATGATAATACTAGTCATTGTCGAGTTCATCCCAGCCGTCGATGCTGTTTAGCATTGTCTGTCGTATACGGTTGTTTGGAAGACGTAGATCCTCCGTGGTTGAATGCCCTAGCGCGAAGAGAAGAGCGCCGCATACAGGCCTCATAACATCAGAAGATCGATTGTAAATAATAGTAAGATCGGCTCTATAGTGATTCAGTAGCCGATTGGTCAATTCTCTGCGAAGCTGAGAATTGTGTGTAATCACACCGCCGTATAACACGATCGGCCCATCGGTTGCATTTTGATTCGCAGTATTAATCGCAAGTTCATGTTGATTCACAAGATCATTAAGTGTTTTATCAATGATTTTACGTGCGGGTTGATAGCCATTGTACGCTTTCTCAATAATTGGTATAGCTAAGCTGCTAACTACAACACGCCATAGCCAGAAGCCGTGGCTGCGTACAATGTCATGTGCAAACCCAAAAATGGTAGATCTTATATCCGTCTCGTTTTTCAATGTGTGGCGAACATTACTTATATGACGTCGCCAGAGAATTGAGGCAGTGATTTGGTCGGGCGTTGGATTCACAGGGCGTTGAAGCCAATTCTCAATGCAACGCCAGAGTTCTGAAGGCTGAGAACGTGTGTCATGGCGGTAATTCAGCTCCATTAGTGCAGCTTGGCCAATTGAGAATCCAGATCCAGGATCTCCAAAGACAGGCCCCCAACCACCTGATCTACAATGAATAGATTTATTACAAGCGTATCCAGCAGCTCCCATTGTGGAGAGAATTGCGCTGCCAATCGAACGACCGGCATGTGAGGCAAATACTATTTCTGCATCTCCCGTACAAATGATTGGGAAATCTTGAAAAAGCCGCAAACGATTAAATTCATTTGGAAGATCAACTATTTTGTCATATGGAAATGTTACTCCTGCCATTCCGATACATACTCTAGCTCGATTTAAGACCGAAAGATTTAATCCAGCGGGACGCACAAGACTAGACATCATCCGGCGTAGTTGATCCCTTAATGTAATACGAGGGGTAGTTGATAGGGAGAGCCCAAATGGAGAGCGAATAGCTGATATAATATTACCTGATTCATCTGCCATTGCTGCCAGAGATCGGCGGGACGAAACTGCTTCAATTCCAATATAAATCATTAGTCAATTCTTATCATATATGAATCTAAATATACAATCGACCCCATTATCTTAGAGGGCATTTCGAGATAACGATATAAGAGTTGCGATAGGCAGGCGGCGACGCACAATTATGCCATGCCATGCGATTCGGCAAATAAGTGTTGTGCTCTATAATGCTTGTATTGTTAACTATTCGTCTAATCTGTGAATCCACTGGACTTAATAGCCTGTCCTCGGTGTTTGTGAAACCTGTTAGTTTGGACTGCGGATATTATTATCACATCTTGACTACATTTAGTAATCGATATGGGGAAATTTTTCGCGTATCGTGGCAAAGTCTCGACGGCGCGTTACTCGCAATGATCCCACGGCCTGTATCCGCCGTCAGCCGATGACGGTTGCGGTTTTTGTACTTGCCATGCGGCCCACCACAACCCTGCGGCTGCTGACGGTGGCAGCGGGCAGAGGGGAGAAAGCCCAATACAGCCGACGCGTAGCGTCGTCCATCATTCCGCCCGCTGAACACATGTGTTTGCCCAGCCAGAATGTTACAAATGTAACGTAATATGTATTGACAAACGCAACGGACGGATTTAATATGGTCCGTATGGGAGCTAAAGGCACATCTGGTAAACCCACCGAAGAAGACATTGGTGCCGCGATGATGGCGTGGTACGCCGAAGCCATCAAGCAATACCCCGAGGGGTTGGTGACGCAAGCACAGGCGGCAAAGATGCTCGGGATTAGCCGGATGGCATTGTCACGCTTAGTTGGGCGGGGTTACGTCAAAGCCGTTTATTTCCCGAAGCCGCCCGACATCGTAGGCGTAGCCGTGGGGCAAGATGACCCGATGTGGCTCAAGATCATTGGCTGGATGGGAGATCAGCATAGCTACGCATTTCCCACTGCTTGTTACGTATCGTTCGCGGATGTTATGGAGTTGTGGCAATCGGGTGAAGCGAGGAATAAGTGTAGACGGGACTGGGATAAAATCATGGTTTCAGCCTTAACGTGGCCATCTCCAGCCGGATTTAAGCGATCGGCTGACAGGATGAAGCGGATCCAAAGGGGATACCAAAAGCTTGCTGAAGTTGAGCGTGAAGGGAGAAATCGGAGATGAAAATCAGAGACCTGGTAATCCATGTAAAAGAGATACCTAATTACTTGCACTTACTTGGTGAACGAGGCGAACGCGTCACATATGCAATTCGTGTTTCGAAAAAGCGATTGGGAATCGGTCTAAACCTTGCTAAGCGAGTTGAGAAATCCGTCGAGTGTCGACGGTAATGAATTAAAGAAATCCCCAACAGCCAGCCAAACCCTTTCCGGGGGATGCAGCCAGCCATGGGCCATTTGGCGCGATTGCGCCAGAGAGGTGTTGCATGGCTGTATGTATTTCTGGAGGTGTTGAGGTAACGGCTAACCGATCGCAGGACGGACAGGCGGCGGATGCCGCGCCCGCCAGCGGCTCCGACGCCGGCCGCCCTGCGGCCGGCTATAGACTTGAATACCACAACAATAACCGGAACTTCACACCTACCGGCAAGGTGATCTTAAAGCCGTGTGGTTGCCGCTGCCGTACGTGTCCCGATTGTGGGCCAAAGTACGGTCGAAAAGTGACCTGCCCCCACGTGTTGTACCAATGTCTATGTTAGTTGAACGTCTGTTCCTTGGGGTTGTTGAGGCGGACGAAGCGTAGCGAAGTCCGGCTCAACAACGAGCCAAGCCTCCGGGGCCGGCGGCCGATAGTCCAGCG
>JAJDCS010000020.1 GCA_029260715.1 Phycisphaeraceae bacterium
TTCTAGAAGCTATCCCAAAACCCCTGATGAGGTTGAATTGTGTGCCACTGGCTGCTTGCCAGCCAGTGTAAATGGCGGAGGTTTGCAACGGACCGACCGTTGCCGGTGATCTGCCGTTTGGGGTTTTGGGATGGCTTCTAGTTATTTGGACCCCCAGCGCCCGCTCAAGACCACGCACCACCCCCCGCAACGCCACACCAAGCCCGTAAAAAAAGCCACGCGACCACGCGTGGCTCATAGGGTCATTGGATTGTCCTGACACACTTCCCCGCCCGACGCCCTCACCCGCTAAGCCAAGTCTTCGATCAGGCTGTCCAACAGCGCCTCGACCTTGTCGGGCGTGTCGTAGTTGCCGTCGGCAAGCTCAGCGCGCACCCGGTCGATCAAGTCCTGGCGGACATCGGGCAACTCCGCCAACTTACTCAGCAGCTGCGCAGCCTGTGAAAACTCCGCGCGGTCGCTGCCACGTACCGGCGACGCCGCCTGTGAGTGTGGCCGAGCCGCACGCGTCGTGCCGCCCAATACCGATGCGTTCGTATGATTGATGGGAGCAATATCGCTCATCACTAAAACTCCTACCTAGCGTGTTCCGATCGTGCGAAAACACTTGATCGGATCAGAACCCCCTTGGCCTTTGGTTTTTTGTCCGAGCAGCAAGACCACCGATGCTGGGCCTCCCCGTCCTTCCATAAAAAGATATCGCCTATCGAACGCGGTTTGCTTGAAGGATTCTTCCAAACCACTAAAACCGCGGCCCGCAACACCCCCAAATACAATAATTACAATATTTTACAGAATGACGATGGAACCTGCACAAACCCAGCGCTACCATACCTTTGAATACTCACGCACGGCGTTGATACGAAATTCGCCGAGGAAAATACCTCAGAATATTGTTCTCAAATCATTCCATGACAGTATAATGGGTTTTCTATGCATCACCCGCCGCGCCAAGCGTTAAGGAGCGACCCGTAATGACCGTCAAGCATCTTCAACAATTAGCAATCGCAATCGCCTTACTCGGCTTGGCTGCCTGCGGCGAAGAAGCATCCACCCCGAAAGCCCCCGACGCAGCCACGCCCGCCTCGCAGCCGGCCACGCAGCCCTCCCTCAAAAACACAGCCGGCCTCGTGCAGACGGCCGCAGCCGACGCCGTGGCAATCAACGCGAACTGCCCGCTCAGCGGCGACCCCGTCAATCCCAAATCCGCAAAACTCACCTACGCGAAAAAAACCATCGGATTCTGCTGCGACGACTGCGTCAAAGCCTTCAAAGCCGACCCCGACAAATACGCCGCCAAGCTGAACTAGCAAGCACCACACCGCCAAAGCCAGCCGGGTGGCACGGCTTGCTTGCAAGCCGTGAAATGCGGTGTCACCATGATACCTGGCACCGAATAGGGTGGCGGATAATCACGCCAAACACTCTAGCAAGCACCACACCGCCAAGCCCTGGGACTATAGCACGTTGCATTTATAAATTTGATTGACTGGGTGGCACGGCTTGCTTGCAAGCCGTGAAATACGGGTTCGCCATGTCAACGACCACCGAACATCCATCAAAGATAATCACGCCAGGTGCTCTAAACAACTAGCGCCCACCCGATACCCGCTGCCCCACAGCCCAAGCGACATCGGCCGCCCGCCGGTTCGCCTGAACATCGTGCACACGAAAAACCGCCACCCCCGCTTGCACGCCCAGCACCGTCGTGGCACACGTCGCGCTCGCCAAGTCTTCCGCTCTCACCCCGCCCACCAGCCCGCACAATTCCCTTAAAAACCGCTTGCGGCTAGCGCCCAACACCACCGGATACCCCAGCCCCACAAGCCGCTCAAGGTCAGCCAGCAACGCAACGTTGTGCTCCGTCGTCTTACCAAAGCCAATACCCGGGTCGATCAAAATTTGGCTGCGCCCGACCCCCGCCGCTACCGCAGCCGCCGCACGCTCAACGAGAAACGCCTCCACTTCGCCCACCACGTCCTCGTACCGCGGGTCTAGCTGCATCGTGCGAGGCGTGCCCCGCATGTGCATCAAGACAACCGGCGCGCCCCAGCGAGCCGCCACCTCGAACACCCTCGGGTCGTCACGCCCAGCCGAAACATCGTTAATCACCGCCGCCCCCGCGCTCAACGCCGCCTCAGCCACAACCGATCGCGTCGTATCAACACTCACAACAACACCCGCGACCTGCCTACACAAACGTTCAATCACAGGCACCACCCGCCCAATCTGCTCTTGCGCGTCGACGCGATCCGAACCGGGGCGCGTCGATTCACCGCCAATGTCGATGACGCCCGCCCCTTGACCGCACATCGCCTCCGCGTGCGCCGCCGCAACACCCACGTCCGTATACCGACCCCCGTCCGAAAAGCTGTCGGGCGTCACATTGAGAATGCCCATAACCACCGGCCGATCAAACCGGGCCTCGCCGTGGTGCGGTAGCTGAAGCGTCATCGCCATAAGTATTAAGTGTAAAGCCGACCGCTTGGCCAAATCAGTACAACACACGCCACACCACCGACCCGCGTACCCCGTCGAACAAAAAAACCCCGCCTCCCTTAAAGGGCAACGGGGTCTGATTCTTAGATTGTCCGTTCCATCTCGTTACAGCGGCAACGAAAGCCCAAGCCCTTAACTCCCGGCAAGCAAGAGACACCCACCAAGCAAGGCTCGCCCGCGTGGCGTGATCACCACCGGTCGCGACCGCCGCCACCACCACCACCGCCGTACCCGCCGCGGCCGCCACCACCGCCGCGGCCACCACCGCCACGACCACCGCCACCACCACGGTCGGCACGCGGCCGGGCCTCGTTCACTGTGATCGTCCTGCCGTCGAGCTCGGTGCCGTTCAGCGCCTCAATAGCCTGGCGAGCGGCGTTGTCTTCCATCTCGACAAACGCGAAACCCCGTGGCCGGCCCGTGTCCCGGTCCGTGATCACCGCCACGTCCGTCACCTCGCCGTGGCTGCCGAACACGCTCTGAAGCGTCTCCTGCGTCGTGTCAAAACTGAGGTTCCCTACATAGATCTTCATAGCAAAGCTCCTAAACTATGAGGCACACGTTAGGCTGCCACCAGGAGCTTCACGGGCGTCTCGAACTGTACGCCTAACGCACGACCATCGCACGGCACCCACTGCCACCAACCCATTCATGACGAACGGAAGGTATTAGGTCGATTTAATGTACACGATATTCCAACCCAATCAACTACAAAACCAACCCGAACCGGCGGTGCGGGTTCCCAATCAGCGGCTGCCGATCCCAACGCCCCCCACTGCGTGAGACAACGAATTTTCAGACGATTAACCCAGCCCCAAAATGGCCCCGAACCCACGCCCCACACCGCTTGCCCAATCGCGACACAGACCCCGCCCGACACGCGCATAAAAAAGCCTGAGCCCACACCTTAGCAGCCTGCGTAAACGCGATCGAACCCTCCCCGACACGTTTACCTCCCCACCTTTACCTGCCGCTAAGGTCATGAGCCCAGGCGAGGGCACCTTTCCTCCTCCCCAACTTCCTCCCGCCCTGCAGGAATCCTTACTCCCCTTCGTCCTTTCTCCACATACCCCATTCCGCCCCCCCCCGGAAAAAATCCTGCGTGGCTCTGAAATAAAACCATGAACCGACCAACCCACGCCACGACAAAAGCGGCTTTTTAAAAACAACACCGCTCAACCATGGATTCTTTTGCAAGCTAATCGTGGGCAGGCGATCATTCATGGAAAATACTAACTTTGAATGATTCTAAATAAGAATTGTTACTGTTTTTAGTATGACGAAATCCGTGCGCTTGTCAAGGCTTTTTTTGAGATCCAAAAAGAATACACCGGAAAACAAAAATCGCTCACCCCGCGTGAACGCCCGCCCCAATCCCCAGCCGGTTCATCCACCGAGCAACTTGCGGTATCCTTTCCCCATGGGCAAGCCTTTGGATAGCAACTGGATGCAACGACTGGCCGGCAGGTTCCTCGTGCTCGACGGCCCAGACGGCAGCGGGAAAAGCACACAACTACAGAAACTCGTCGATCACGCCCAAAAAGCAGGCCTATCCACCTGCGTTGTCCGCGAGCCCGGCGGAACACCCATCGGCGAACACATCCGACGCGTGCTGCTTGATAAAGACAGCGGCGATATCGACCTCCGATGCGAGATGCTGCTCTACATGGCCAGCCGTGCGCAGCTTGTATCGCAACGCATCGCCCCCGCACTGGCACAGAAACAACTCGTCCTCGCGGACCGATTCGTCAGCTCAACGCTCGCCTACCAAGGCACCGCCGGCGGGCTGCCGGAACAAGACATCCTCCAAGCCGCACGCATCGCCGTCGGACCGTGTTGGCCTGACCTGACCGTCATCTTCGACGTCGACGACCGCACCGCCGCGGCACGGCTCCTGGGCAAACAGAAAAAGCGACACGACCCACACCCCGACCAACCCAGCCTCTTCGCCGACCGCATGGAACTCAAAGGCTCCGACTACCACCGCCGCGTCCGCCAAGGCTACCTCGAACAAGCAAAAACAAACCCCGACCGCTACGAACTGATCGACGCAAGCGGCGAGGCCGACGCGGTCTTCGACACGCTCCTGGCGTGCCTAAAGGCCAAATCCGCACACTGGACCGACCAGCCCACCCCAGAATGATCAAGCCCAAAGCACCCGATCGCCGATGTCTAAATATGATGTTGTCCGGTTTCGATAGATGGGAGATGGATTATGCTGCGCCAAGCCACGGGGCTTACCATTCTGATTGTGTCGCTGCTGGCCGGTTTTACCGCCTACCAGTATTTCCACACACGCATCACCGCCGAGCTGTACCGCCAGCGACTCATTGACCTAAGCCAAAGCTACGAGTCGCTGCGACACACCTACAACCAAGCCGTGAAAAAAACAGCCGTCACGGAGCTGCTCGTCCAAGACGGGCGGCTGTCGGTCGTGGTCCGGGCAGCCGACGGCGTGCAACGCGTGATCCATACGCCACTCGACCCCAGCGGCGAGGTCTACGCCGACTATGTGCTCATCGACAGCCGGCTGTGGATTCGCCGCCTGTTTGACGAACGCACCGCACCCACCGGCGCCGTGATCATCGACCCGCTCGTCGAACGCATCGACTGGGACTCCCCGCGCGTCGCGCACGGCAAAGCCGTCTACCGCAGACTCGACGAAGGGCGGTGGGTCGTCACCGTCACCGGCGACGGCTCCCTGGGCCTGGCGAAAGCTAAATCCACAGACGCCGTGGACCTCATCGCCACGCCATCCGTGCAAGACTACCCGCAAATCCAACGCGAACTATCACAGCGAATCGACCAGATCACCGCGATTGACATATTCAAACGCGTCTTCGCAATCGGCGGGTAATCCGGATTTGAATTAGTTATGAATCGACCAATACGAGCCGCGACCGTGAGGGAGTGGTCTCCGGGCGATCCCGCACGGATTAGAGCACCTGGCGTGATTATCTTTGATGGATGTTCGGTGGTCGTTGACATGGCGAACCCGCATTTCACGGCTTGCAAGCAAGCCGTGCCACCCAGTCAATCAAATTTATAAATGCAACGTGTTATAACTGAACCCGTATAAGCCCCGACTCG
>JAJDCS010000003.1 GCA_029260715.1 Phycisphaeraceae bacterium
AAGCGGGCCGGGATAAGTACGTGTGTGGTGATCGCTCCCTCAGCATCACCGCCTTTGCGCACATAGACCTCTCTCTCATCAATGCGCACTGGTGCCGAAAAACCCCGCGAGCAGCCTCGATTCAAAATAGCGAAGTAAAAAGCTCAGCCAGACAAGCTCACCGCTTGTGTTCCGGGCTGTGGAACCCGCTTTTACAACCGGCGTCCCAGACGTCAGGCTGATTCCCGTGAGCGGGGATACCGCCGTTATCTTTCAACATACGCGCCAGGTGCATGCAGTTCCACACCAAGAACGTTGTGTTTCTGTTGGTGAAGTCGTTCTCCGGACCGCCAGACCCTTCGTCCATGTACGACGGCCCCGGCCCCGCCTCGCCCATCCAACCCGCATCCGCCTGCGGCGGGATCGTATACCCAATGTGCGACAGCGAAAACAGAATGTTCATCGCGCAGTGCTTCACCCCGTCTTCGTTGCCCGTGATCAGCGTAGCGCCCACCTTCCCATAATCACGGTACTGCCCCTTCGCGTTGAACTGGTGCGTGTACCCGTACATCCGCTCAAGCGTCCTGCTGCACACAGAGCTTTTCTCGCCCAGCCACACCGACGTCCCAATGATCAGGATGTCACAAGCGTCAACTTCCTTCTGAATCTGAGGCCAATCGTCTTTGTCCCACTGGTCCGTCTTAGCCATGTCCATGCCCAGCCCCGCGGCAATGTCGTAATCAACAGGGCGGATGATCTTCGTCGCCACACCGTTCGCCTCAAAAATCCCCTGCGCCACACGGATCAAACCCTCCGTGTGCGACATGATCGGCGACCTGCTAAGCGTGCAGTTCAGAAACAACACCTTCAGGTCGTCGTACTTCGCCGGCGCCGATTCGCACAGGTGCGCCGTCGTAGACTTGAGCTGCTTAGTCATGCTAAAAACACCTTTCTTCCTGAAGATAACACGCACGCCCCGGCCATTGAAACAGGGGATTCCTGTCGGTTGGATACGCCCTGCCTGTATGTTACAAGGCTACCGGCCCGACGCACGTCCTGGCGGCACGGCGTAGACGAAGAATAAATTTACATTTCATTTCACAGTCTTACACTCAAGAAAATCCGCGACCCTCGCCGATACTCCAGCGGGTGAGGTCTGCCGCAAGCGAGTGGGGGTTCCGGGGTATTCACGGGTGAAACGGACCGGGGCGCAGCCCGTCAACCCTGACGCCGCAGCGCCCTGCCGCTGGGCTTCTTATTGACCTATTACCGCAACTCCGGAACAACAAAACACCTATCGATTAAACCGGGGAACTCTACGATGAAAAGCGTTAATAACACCGCTCGACTCGCCGCTAGCCTGCTGCTCGCCCTCGCCACCACCGCACACGCCGACGTCTCTTTCGAGTGGGTCACCGTCGGCGACCCCGGCAACGCCTTACCAACCACCGGCTTTCAGACTGGCCGTGTCGACTACGTGTACTACATCAGCAAGCACGAGGTCACCAACAGCCAATACGTCGAGTTCCTCAACACCGTCGACCCCACGGGTGCCAATGACAAGCTGCTCTACGACCCTGGCATGAGCAACCAGAACTTCAACAGCCTAAACGTCGGTGGCATCAACCAAGACATCACCCAGCCGGTCGGCCAGCGCTACGCCGTCCGATCCGGGCGGGGCAACAACCCCGTCACCTACGTCTCCTTCGCCTCCGCCACGCGATTCGCCAATTGGATGCACAACGGCCAAGGCAACGGCGACCTCGACTCAGGCGCCGCTACTGTCTCTAACTACCAGTCGGGCAATGACTTTCTCCCCATTGTAGAGTTCGGCAACGACCCCGTCCGCGGCCTGTGGGGACGCAACGTCGGCGCCAAGTACTTCTTGCCCACCGACCACGAGTGGTTCAAAGCCGCCTACTACAAGGGCGACTCCACCGACGCCGGGTACTGGGACTACTCCACGCAGAGCGACACCCAGCCCACCTCCGAACTACCGCCCGGCGGCACCAACTCCGCCAACATCGGCGCCACCGTCGGCGACTACACCGACGCCGGCTCATACCCCAACTCACGCAGCGCCTACGGCACGCTTGATCAAACCGGCAACGCCTGGGAGATGATGACCGCTCCTGGCTTCAACAACCCGGTCATCCTGCTCGGCGGCGGGTCGATCTACCTGGAAAATAGTGCGAGCAGGGATGATCTCATTCTTACCGACGGCCCCCTCGACTACCTGGGCGACCCCGGCGTCGGCTTCCGCGTCGCCACGATCGTCGCCCCAATCCCCGAACCGGCGTCGCTGGCCCTACTCGGCGTGGGACTTCTGCTAATCGCCCCGCCACACCGCAGCCGAACCGATCTATCAAATAAGCACTAGGTCGTGTGGCCAACGACCCACTGGCCACACCGCCCCATGCCACCAAGCGATTCGGTCGCCACCGTCGTCACACAGCCTGACTGAATTTGTGGTACGCTTATACTGATCGGTCAACCAAAAAGGTTAGTCTGCGGTCGCGTCCATTTTTTCTTTCCGTATTCTCATTGAAGGATATCCGATGTCTGCACACATCACCGCGGCCCAGCGGCCACAGCGTCGCGGTCTGTCTGTGCGCTCGCTGGACTGGCCTGTTGTCATTGGAATCACTATCGCACACCTGGGCTGCTTCCTGGCGCCGTTCTACTTTTCGTGGAGCGCTTTCGTCGTGGCCGGTGCGCTCGTCTGGCTAACCGGCGCGATCGGCATCACCCTCTGCTTCCACCGGCTGCTCACACACCGCAGCTTCAAGACGCCCAAGTGGTTTGAATACTTCCTAACGGCTTTAGGCTGCACCGCTTGTCAGGGCGGGCCCATCCAATGGGTTGGCACGCACCGGATCCACCACAAGCACTCCGACGACCCCAACGACCCGCACTCACCCACACACGGGTTCGCATGGTCGCACGTGTTCTGGTGCCTGCAAAAGCACCAAGGCGGGTTGCCTTGGACAGCCGCAAACGCCGCACGCGACCTGTGCCGCGACCCCTACATGCGGCTGCTCAACCGGTTCTACATTGTGCCGCAGATCGTGGTGGCGGTGCTCTGCTACGTCGGCGGTGAGTGGGCCGCGACGCTTGGGTTGCAAACCAGCGGGCTGTCGTGGCTGGTATGGGGCGTGTTCGTACGCACGGTGTTCGTCTACCACGCCACCTGGTTCGTGAACTCCGCTTCCCACACATGGGGGTACCGCAACTACAAAACAGACGATTGCTCGACCAACCTGTGGTGGGTAGCCCTGCTCTCCTTCGGCGAGGGGTGGCACAACAACCACCACGGCGACCAACGCGCAGCCGCACACGGGCGACGCTGGTTTGAAATCGACATGACCTACTGGACGATCCGCATGCTGGGTCTGGTCGGGCTCGCCCGCGACATCGTCAGTTGCAAGCGACCCGCCGACGCCTAGGCGGGCGCCTCAGCCACCTCACCGCCCCTTATACCCTCTTGCTTCGATAAAACCTTCAACCCTGCGGGCTTTGTGTGACATTGAATGCCCAGCCCGACACGGGGTGTGGCTTTAACACATCAACAGTTGTGACCCGAACCCGAGAGCCCCTCACGTCTAAACCCGCAAGCAATCCTTTAAAGTCAATTGAAAAACTGACTTACATCGAATCGCCGGCTACGGACACTCGTCCGGCACCGGCCTTGCATCTTCCGTTCCGGGGGGGCCGCTTTTATCGCTTATAATGGCCCACAGAAGCGGAAGGGGTTGTTGATCGTGAAGAATCGGTTGATGTTTGCCATCCTAGGGCTCGCTTGCGTGGCTATGGGTTTGGGCGGTTGCCAGGAAGCGCCGCTGGCTCAGGGCAACACATGGCTGCCATACCCCGACGCGCCCGACCGGGCGCGATCGATCGTATTCCATTCACCCGCGGTCAGCCGAGTCCTTACCTACAACGACAGCAACGCCCCCGCCGCCCAACCCTGGTACGCCTCCCGCAACGACGCCGTCCGAGCCGTCGCCGCCGGGTACCAAAGCCCAACCGTCGACCGCGCTGTCACCATCACCCACGACCGCCAGGTCATCTCAGGCGGTCGGTCTCGCGACCACTACTCAAGCACCACCTACCGCCAATCCGTCACCACAACCGTCCGCTAACGCGGCTCGCTTCCCAACGAAGCGTCCAATACGAGCCGCGACCGTTAGGGAGCGGTCCCTCTTGATAGTCTTCAAATCAACCAAAAATTTTCGCCCCTTCACCCACCCCCCCCCGCCTGATACCATAAACCCCATGTGGGGCATCATCAGCCAAACCGGCGCTCTAGACGCGCTCCAATCATCGCTACAAAGCGATCGCCTCCACCACGCCTACATCTTCCACGGCCCAGCGGGCGTCGGTAAATTCACCACCGCGCGCGCGTTTGCCAAAGCGCTGCTCTGCGACGCCCCACAGACAGACCTCCAAGGCACCGTCTCGCCGTGCGACGCCTGTCAGTCGTGTCGACTAATGGGCACCGCCACCACAGCGGGCGACACCGACAGCACCGCCCAGCACTCCGCCGCCCACCCCGATTTCCACGTGGTCACCAAAGAGCTCGCCCGCTTCAGCGACGACGCCTCCGTGCGCAACCGCAAGCTCACGTCCATCCCTGTCGATGTCCTACGCCGGTCGCTGCTCGACCCGGTCTACCGCGCAGCCCAGCTAAGCCGCCGCAAGGTGCTGATCGTTGACGAAGCGGAGCTGTTGAATCCCACGGGTCAGAACCTGCTGCTCAAGACGCTCGAAGAGCCGCCCCCCGGCACGCACCTGATCCTGGTCACCGCCAGCGAGCCACGCCTGCTCGTAACCATCCGCAGCCGGTGTCAGCGTGTGTCGTTCGTACCCCTGGCCGACGACGCGGTCGCCGACTGGCTAAGCCAACAAGAGCACGCGCTGTCCGACGCGCAACAGTCGTGGCTGGTGGGTTTCGCAAGCGGCAGCCTCGGGCGGGCGCAGTTGGCGATTGAATATGACCTGGCCAAGTGGGCCGAAGCCGTGCTGCCGCTTATCGACGGCATGGCCAAGGGGCAATTCCCCGTGGACTTGGGGCAGGACATCGCCGCCATGATCGACGCCTTCGCCAAGCAGTGGGTCGACGACCACGACGGCGCGTCCAAAGAAGCTGCCAACCAACAAGCCGCCGGGCTGATGTGGTCGCTGATCGCCCAACACGCCAGGGAAAAAATCCGCAACACCGCAGCCCAATGCGACCCGCAAGACCCCGAAGCGGGCGAAGCGGCGCTTGGCCCCTGGCTGGGCGTGATCGACGCGCTGGGGTCCGCCCAACAGGCGTTGGCCAGCCACGTTAACCTCGGCCTGGCAACCGACCAGTTGGTCTTCTTGCTACACCGCTGCTTCCAAGGGTCGCAACCCGCACCGCTGAGCCTATTAACCGCGCCCTGACAAGCCACAGCACAATCTCGCTATCCTACTTCCCATGCGCTACAGGATGATCGCCATCGACCTGGACGGCACGCTGATGAGCCACAGCGGCACCATCAGCCAGGAAAACTTGGACGCCATCGCACGCGCCCAAGACGCCGGTGTGTTGGTCGTGCCGTGTACGGGGCGCGTCTGGCGAGAGTCGTGGATGGCGTTGGAAAAGCTATCCGTCTCAGGCCCGGGCGTGTTTGTCAGCGGCGCGGTCATCACCGACATGGCAAACGGACAATCGCTGGACCTGGCCGTCATCGAGCCGCACCTGGCACAAGAACTGGTCCGGTTCCTGACCCACCTACCCGAAGCCGTGCTCGTCTGCCGCGACTGGGCCCAGTGCGGCCACGACTACCTCGTCACCGGCTCGGGCACCCTCACGCCCAGCACCCAACACTGGTTCGAGCGCACCGGCGCGACCGTCCACTTTCAAGAAACCGTCGCTACCGACGACCTACGCCACACCCTGCGCGTCGGCGTCGTCGCCGACACCAACCGTGTGCGCCCATTGATCGAGTCAATCCGCAGCCAATTCGCTGATCGGGTGATGGTCCACAGCTTCGAGGCCATCCGCACGCCCGACCCCAGCCAGTGCGTCAGCGTGCTGGAGGTCTTCGCCGCCGGCGTAGGCAAGTGGCGCGGCGTACAACTCATCGCCCAGCAGCACGGGATCACCCCGTCGCAGATCGCCGCGATCGGCGACGAGATCAACGACGTGGCCCTGATCCAAGAAGCGGGCTGCGGCGTGGCTATGGGCAACGCGATTGATGCGGTGAAAGCCGCGGCTGATTACCACACCCTCGACTGCGAACACCACGGCGTCGCCCACGCTATCGACCAACTGCTCGCCGGGGCCTGGGACGGGTAGCCGGGCCGCCACCCAGCCCCGGGATAATCCCCCTCTGCCCGCCGGGTTGCAGTGCAGCCGGAGAGTGATAGAATGGCTCGTTTGGGATATAGCGGGGTGGGAGCGGTTTGTTTCTGCGCTTCGGGCACCGGCAGACCGGAACGGATATGGGTATATTGGGGTTTGGGACGCTGCTTGTTGAGCAAACAAAGCAACGGGCCCAACAAAAGACACCCCGGCGGCAATGACCGGCGAGTATTCGCCGAAGGAGCTTGATTACGCATGGCATCGCTGGTGAAAGATCTTGTTGAAGCCGGCATCCACTTCGGGCATCGCGCCACGAACTGGAACCCGAAGATGGCGCCGTACATATTCGGCAAGCGTAGCAAGATCCATATCATCGACATCAAAGCGACGGTCAAGGGCCTGCTGCTAGCCAGGAAATTCTTGACCCGCGTGGTCGCCAACGGCAAAGACGTCCTCTTCGTAGGCACCAAACGCCAGGCACGCGGCTGTCTTGAAAGATACGTCCCCGAAACCGGCATGCACTACGTCACCGAGCGGTGGCTCGGCGGCACGCTCACCAACTTCCGCACCATCCGCGAGCGGCTCAAGCGACTCGAAGAGCTCGAACGCCTCGACGAGTCCGGGCAGATCAACACCTACTCCAAGAAAATGGAGAGCCAGCTCCACCGCGAAAAAACAAAGATCCTCCGCAACCTCCAGGGCATCCGCAACATGACCAAGCTGCCCGGCGTGTTGGTGGTGATCGACGTGTCGCGCGAGATCAACGCCGTCAAGGAAGCCCGCAAGCTGGGCATCCCCACCATCTGCTTGATCGACACCGACTCCGACCCCGACTTCGCCGACCTGCCCATCCCCGGCAACGACGACGCCATGCGCGCCATCGAGGTCGTCATCAGCAACCTCTGCGCCGCCGTGATGGAAGGCAAAAACACACGCACCGCGGCCGCCGAAGGGAAAGACGCGGCGAACCAGGACGCCGCGACCGCCGAAGGACAAGACGAGCAACGCCCCAAGCGAAGCTCAAGAGCACAGTTCAGAGCCGAGGATGACGCCACCGAACAGGCGGGCGGCGAAACAGCCGACCAACCCGTGGCCGGCACCAGTCAGCAGGCGTAACAGCGGCTGGGTGACACGCGGCCTGCCGGTGTCTAATTCTTACAGCCCTTTTTTAGGAGAACCACCATGGCGATCAGCGCCAAGGATGTCATGGCCCTGCGGAAAAGATCCGGCTTGGGCATGATGGAGTGTAAGCAAGCCCTGACCGAGACCACCGGCGACATCGACAAAGCCATGGACCTCCTGCGCGAGCGTGGCCTGGCCAAGATGGACAGCCGCGCCGACCGCGCCGCCAGCGAAGGACTCATCGCTATCGCCATCTCGCCCGACCGGACCAAAGGCGCCATCGTCGAGGTCAACAGCGAGACCGACTTCACCGCCAAGAACGACGCGTTCAAAGCCATGGCCGACTCGATCGCCAAAGACGCCATGACCCAAGGCGGCGGGGACGTCAAAAAATCAGACGCCATGCAGAAGATCATCGACGAGGTCCGGCTAACCACCAAGGAAAACGTCCAGTTCGCCAGGGGCAAGTCCTTCGGCGGCGCCAACTCCCGTGTGGGTAGCTACCTCCACTTCACCGGCCAAATCGGCGTGGTCGTCGAGGCCGACGTATCAGGCGGCGGCGAAGCCAGCGAAGAACTCATGGCCGACCTGTGCATGCACATCGCCGCGGCCACACCATCGCCCCTGTCCGTGGCTGAAGACGGCGTGCCAGCAGACGTCCTCGAAAAAGAACGACAGATCGCCGCCGCGCAAGCCGCTCAGCAGAACAAGCCGCCTCAGATCGCCGAGAAAATCGTCGAGGGCAAGGTCCGCAAGTTCTACGAGGAATACGTCCTGCTCAACCAGCCGTTCATCAAGGACGACAAGAAGCGGATCAAAGACCTGCTGCCCAAAGGCGTCACCATCAAACAGTTCGTGCGGTACCAACTGGGCGACGGCGCAGCGGGCTAAAATACACCAGCACTAATAAGAGCCGACCAAACGAGCCGCCCGCCTCAGGCGGATCAGGGAGCGGTCTCTTACGCGCACACACGACCGTGATAAGGGAGCACCGCCATCCGTTTCCTCTTCGCCGCAGCCGAAGCATCCCTAAAGCTCTACAGCCGAGTCGCGTTGTCCGAGCGGGGTGGTTACCGCTTGGCGAAAGCCGTGCGCCGGCTGCGAAGCCGCGACCACTGGCAAAGCGTCTTCCGCACACCCGACGGCTTCCAAATCAAACTCGACCTGGGGGCCTACCCCGACTGCACCATGGCCTACGGGCTCTACGAGCTGGACACCGCCCGCCTGATCAAAAAACGACTCAAACCAGGCGACCACTTCGTCGACGGCGGGGCCAACATCGGGTATTTCACCTTGCTCGCCGCCAAACTCGTAGGCCCCACCGGCCGAGTCGACGCCTTCGAGCCACACCCCACCAACCGCGCACGCCTACTCGAAAACCTCGACCGCAACGCCCTACGCCAACGCGTCAACGTCCACCCGCTGGCGCTCACAGACACAGCTGGCCAAGCCGAGATTTACACCGGCGACAGCGACGACAACCACGGCAGCGCCTCGCTCTACGCCGAGAACGCCGCCGCCGCCCAATCCCAAAAAATACAAACCGCCAGAATGGACCAAGTGCTCCAAGACACACAGCCCGACCTGGTCAAGCTAGACGTGGAAGGCGCCGAACCCTTAGCCATCGAAGGCATGGCCGCCCTGCTCACCACCGCCAACCCACCCGCACTCATCGTGGAATACAACCCAACACAGTCGCGCGTCGCGGGGTTTGGGCCGTCCGCGTTTCTCGAACGCTTGCTGGCAATCCAACCCGCATACCGCGCCTACTTCATCGGCCGTTCATTGAAACGGCTCGAACCCACCGAAGCAGGGCTGGCACCTCTGCGCCAGGGCAACCTGCTACTCAAGACGGATTAAAGCGATAACGCCGCCGCCCGCTTCTACACGCACCGCACCGCCCTGACCCACGCGTTAAAACCCTCCGGCTCAGCCGCCACGATCCCGTCATAAAAATAGAGCACCCACACCCGGCCGTCTCCCGCGTGGTCAGCCGTCCATATAAAGTTCACCCCACGCTCAAATGCACGGTCGATGTGAAAGTCGTCATGTGCCTCAGCCCGCATCAATGACATAGCCTCCTCCACCGTCGGCAACCGCCAATCATTAAACCCCGCCAACCGCTCCGTGTTGAGCTGCCCGACGTACTGCTTAGCCATATCAAACACCACCTCCCGCGACCCGCCTTTTTGCCACATCAACCCCGCCGAACCGTCCACCACCACCACCGCGTCGTCGAGCACCTTCGTCTCGTACCGCACCGCAGCGCGCCCGCCCCCCGGGTTCCACCGCTTGTCGTAGAACCCGTACTTAGCCAGCGACACCTTCACCTGATCGCCCGACACCGTCGCCGGCTTCCGCCTCAGCGACACCGCCGCGCCGCCCCCCGCCGCCGGTGAGTCAACCGCCTCCGCCGGCGAAGAGGTTTCTTCATCCCGCGCCGCGCCCGCCGGAGCCGATCGCACCGCCGCAAACCCGAACGCGCCAACGCCCACTAGCATGAGCACAAAAATACCCGCACGCGTCGCCTCCGACGCATCATGAAAAAAAGTGAACCCCAGCACCGACACCGCCAACACCATCAGCGCGAAAATACCCAGCGGGCTCTTGGCAGCCGATTCAATGATCTGTGGGGCGTGCTTGATTAATTTGTCTATCACCGGGATAAAAATCATACCGCGTCCCATGCCCCAACGCGCCCCCGCCCCCAACCCCGCACCCCCCCGCTCTAATCATCCCCGTTGTTGTTTGGCGGGTTGACCGGAACGGTGAGCACAAAATCCGTACCGCGCCCAAGCTCGGAGTGGACAGTCACCGTCCCGCCGTGCTCTTCGATAATCCGCCGGGTCGTGGGCAGGCCCAACCCCGTGCCGCCTTTTTTGGACGTGTAGTAGGGGTGAAAAACCTTACCAAGCTTGTCGGGCTCGATGCCCGGGCCGGTGTCGGTCACGTGGATGCGGATTTCGTCTTGGCCCAACGACCGGCCCCGCTCCGTGCGGATGATCAGCTCGTCGCTGCCGCCGCTGGGCAGCCCCGCTTCACGAGCCTCGGACATCGCCTGCGTCGCGTTAATCAATAGGTTCAGCACCGCCTGCTTGAGAAGCCCCGCATCCACACTGGCCGTGGGCGGCTTGGCCGATAGCTGCGTGCGAAGGTGCACCTGACACGACTGCGCCTGCGGCGCGAAGAAATCCGCCAACTCGTTGATCAGCGCGTGAACGTCGTGAGGCGACCGGTCCAGCTTCACACGCCCAGCGAACCGCAAAAAATCTTCGAGGATCTCACGCAGCCGCTGCGCCTGGCGCGCCAGAGACTCCAGCCGACGCTTGATCCGCCCCACAGGCTCTTGCAGCTCGCTGTCTGGCGGGGCCTGCTCGCTGACCGCCTGGAGGTCTTCTTGCAACAACTGCACGTTAAGCCCGACCGTGGACAACGGGTTCTTGATCTCGTGCGCCAGCCCGCCCGTGAGCATGCCTAATTCCGCCAGCCGATCAGCCGCCCGCGCCTGACGCTCCAGCCGACGCACCCGACGCGTCTCGCGACGAACAGCAGACACGATCAGCGGGATGCTAAAAAGCAGACCCACCCCAAGCCCAACAATGAGTGATAACCAATCCATATCAGGCCATGAGGATACCCGCACCGTTTGTGCCCGTCATGGCAAGAACCATGTCAGCCGCCTAATCAACAATGCCTTCCAGCCCAAGCAACACCTAGCAGACCTCAAAGCCACCCCAAGCCGACGGACAAACGCACCAGTCCAAGGCGGCGGGGCATCTGACGATTCAGCCAGTAGGTGAGTGTCCTATAACCCAATATACATTTATCGGAACTTACATTTAAATCACAGCGGTGAAACACAAGCAGTTCTGCGTACGCAGCTATTGCGTTCGTAAACAGCGGCTCTAATAAACCATCTAGCCAAATTAGATTTTTTTTATTCTTCTATTGGCCGTCATTAAGTAAAAGAGAACCCCATCCGATCCTGGAGTTATGGCTTATACGATCCGGACGGCTCGACTCCCACTTCCAAGGGACAAGCAAAACTCGTTACGCAATTGTTTTGAAACTCCGTCTGCGAGCCGGGCGAGGTTGTCACAGCCATGAAATAAGGGCCCATATGACCGCCACATTGAATGGGGATACCAGATTCAGGGAGTTAAGCACATGAAAATCGGCACGAAACTAACGGTCGCGATGTTATTGGTGGGGCTGATCCCCGCTCTGACAATCGCCTTTATTGCCTGGCAATCGACGAACACAATCGCCGAAGGCGTCGGCGTACGGTTCCAGGGGCTGGCTATCGATATCATCGATAAAGTCGAGCGCAACTTGTTCGAGCGTTACGGCGATGTGCAGGCGTTCGGCTTCAACAGTGTGGTCCAAGAGCAGAGCAACTGGTACGCGCATGGCGATGACAACCCCATCGTCCATGCCATGAACAACTATGTCGATACCTATGACATCTACTACCTCGCCCTGCTGGTCGACCCGCGGGGCAAGGTCATCGCCGTCAACAGCCGAGATGACGCGGGCAACGCGATCAAGACCGAACACCTCTACAGCAAAAATTTCGCCGGCGCGTCGTGGCTGACCGACGCCCTGGCCGGCCGGTTCCTCGCCAGCCAAGACGGGGCGTTGACCGGCACTGTCGTCGAAGACCTACATATCGACGCCGATGTACAACAGATCTACGGCGACGAGGGCCTGACTCTTGGGTTCTCCGCCCCCGTCCGCAACGCCTCGGGCAAGGTCATCGCCGTGTGGAAAAACTTCGCAAAGTGGACCCTCGTGGAGGACATCTTCACGTCCAGCCATGAGACCTTGAAACAGGAAGGGTTGGCCTCGGCCGAGCTGACGCTCTTGAACAAAAATGGGCGTGTGATCGTCGATTGCGACCCTGTCACCAACGGCAAGGCTATCAACCGCGATATGAACAACGTGATCCTGAAACTCAACCTGGGTGAGAAAGGCGTCCTGGTTGCGAAGGAAGCCGTCGCAGGCAAGACCGGTCACGCCAGCGCAATGCACGCTCGCAAAGAAATCTACCAGACCAGCGGATACGCACACAGCCAAGGAGCGCTGGGCTACCCCGGGCTAGGGTGGTCCGCGCTTGTGCGAGTGGCGGAGGCTGAAACCTTAGCCGCGGTAAACACCGTTCGGCTTGAGCTTCTTGTCATTCTCGCGGTCATCTGCGCGGTGGTCCCGCTGTTCGCTATCTTCTTTGCCGGGTTCCTCGTCAGACCGATCAAGGCCATCGTGACGCGGATTAGGGACATCGCCGAGGGCGAAGGCGACCTGACCCAACGCGTCGACGACAAGCGTCGCGACGAGATCGGCGAGCTAGGCAGTTGGTTTAATACGTTTGTGGACAAAATCGACCAGATTATCGGAGAGGTGTCCGGTGCCATGAGCGAAGTCGCAAGCGCCTCGACCGAAATCGCCGCCTCCAGCGAGGAGATGGCCAAAGGCATGACCGAGCAGAACCGCGAGATCACCCAGATCTCCTCCGCCGTTGAAGAGATGTCCGCCTCCGTCATCGAGGTGGCACGCAAGAGCGGCGAGGCAGCCAACAACGCCAGCGATGCCGGACGCGCCGCCGAGACCGGCGGCGAAGTCGTTGAAAAAACCATCGACGGCATGGAGGCCATCAGCGCCGCTGTCAGCGCTAGCGCCGCGTCCGTCACCGAACTTGGCAAACGCGGCGAGCAGATCGGACAGATCATCGACGTCATCAACGACATCGCCGACCAGACCAACCTCCTGGCACTCAACGCAGCCATCGAGGCCGCCCGCGCCGGCGAGCACGGCCGAGGCTTCGCCGTCGTCGCCGACGAAGTACGCAAACTCGCCGACCGCACCACCAAAGCCACCGCCGAGGTCGCCGAGTCCATCAATGCAATCCAAGCCGAGACGTCCGGCGCCGTCGAACGCATGCACGCCGGCACCGAAGAGGTCAAGATCGGCGTCGGCCGCGCCACCGAGGCCGGTGAGAGCTTGCGTAAGATCGTCACCAGCTCCAAGGACGTAGCCGGCATGATCCAATCCATCGCCGCCGCCGCCGAACAACAGTCCGCCGCCAGCGAAGAAGTCAGCCGGTCCATTACCTCGATCGGGTCGATCGTCAAAGTCGCCGAGCAAGGCGCCAAGCAATCCGCCGAAGCGGTGGTCAGCCTCGCCGAACGGTCCAACTACCTCCAGAACATGATCGGACAGTTCAAAACCTCTGCTATAACCAAGGCCGAAAACGCCAAGTGGACCCGCCCGGCAGGCGAACAGACGCGCATCCTCGTCGTCGACGACGACCCCGCGATCGTAAACCTCCTGCAAGGCCACCTCAAAGACTACGGCCAGTGCACCACCGCCTCCAACGGCGGCAGCGCCATCTCCGCATTCCGCGGACTGCTCGACCAGAGCAAGTGCTTCGACCTGGTCTGCCTCGACATCAAGATGCCCGACAAGGACGGCATCGAGGTGCTCAACCAGATCCGCAACATGGAAAAATCCTACGGCGTGGGCTTCCGCCAGCGCAGCCGCGTGGTCATGGTCACCGCACTGGACACCCCCCAGGACAAGCTCAAAGCCTTCAAGGACGCCTGCGACGGATACCTCACCAAGCCGTTCGACAAGAGCCAAGTCGAAAAAGCCGTCGAGCAGGTCGGCATCCGCAAGCAAAGTTAAGACACTCAAAACAGGCACTCACACACCCAAACCCACGGGCAACAGCCCGTGGGTTTTCGTTTCAGCCACCCGGTTCGAGTAGAATCGCCGCCATGCACACACCCCCCAAGCCCGTCATCGGTTGGCGAGAGTGGTTAGCGCTGCCGGCTCTGGGGATCGATTCGATCAAAGTCAAGGTCGACACCGGCGCGCGAACCTCATCGCTCCACGCTTTCGACATCGAGCTGTTCCGAAAACGCGGCGTGCGAATGGTCCGGTTCAAGGTCCACCCGCTCCAACGCAACAGCAAGACAACCATCACCGGCGAAGAAGAGCTCGTCGAACAACGGCTGGTGCGCCCTTCCACCGGGAAACAGACGCTGCGGCCGGTGATCGTCACGCCCGTGGAGATGATGGGCCAGCGATGGGACATCGAGCTAACCCTCGTCAACCGTGACGCCATGGGCTTCAGAATGCTGCTGGGCAGACAGGGCATCCACAGCCGGTTCGTGGTCCACCCCAGCCGCTCATTCTTCAACACCGCGCATAAAGCACGAAAGACCCGAAAAAAACGGTATAATAAAGAGTAATGTGGCAATAAACCTCTAGCCGCCGCCAAATAAGAAAGCATTGCTTAATGAAACTGGCCATACTCTCCCGCGAACCCCGCAACTACAGCAGCCGCCGACTTAAAGAAGCCGCCCTGGCTCGCGGCCACAAGGTCAAAATCCTCGACACGCTCAAGTTCGCCATCTCCGTCGAGGAAGAAACCCCCAGGCTGTACTACAAAGGCACCCCGCTAGCGGGTTACGACGCGGTCATCCCACGCATCGGCGCGTCCATCACCTTCTTCGGCACCGCGGTGGTGCGTCAGTTCGAGCAGATGGGAACGTTCACGCTCAACTCCTCACACGCCATCACCGTCTCACGAGACAAGCTCCGGTCGCTTCAGATCCTTAGCAGACACGACATCGGCATCCCCCAATCCGCGTTTGTCAGAGACAAAGAAGACGTGCTCCGCGCCATCAAAGAGGTCGGCGACACCCCGGTGATCATCAAACTGCTCGAAGGCACACAGGGCATCGGCGTCATACTCGCCGACAGCGTGCCCATCGCCGCCGCCATCATCGAGACACTACAGAGCACCAAGCAGAACGTGCTGATCCAAAAATTCGTAGCCGAGAGCAAAGGCAAAGACGTGCGTGCGTTCGTCGTCGGCGACCGCGTCGTCGCCGCCATGCGCCGCAGCGCCCAAGGCCAAGAGTTCCGAAGCAACGTCCACCGCGGCGGCACCACCCAAACCCTGCAGCTCGATACGGAGTATGAGAGAACCGCCGTCCGCGCCGCGCAGATCATGGGCCTGCGCGTCGCCGGCGTCGACATGCTCGAAGGCAAAGACGGGCCGAAGGTCATGGAGGTCAACTCCTCGCCCGGCCTGGAGGGGATCGAGACCGCCACAGGCCTGGACATCGCAGGCACAATCATCGACCACATCGAAGAACAGGTCTTGTTCCCCGACATCGACGTCCGCCAGCGGCTCACCGTCCAGGGCGGGTACGGCGTGTCGGAGTTTACCGTCGACCCTAAGTCGGACCTGATCGGCAAGACCATCTCCGACTCGGGCCTGCGCGAGAAGGACGTCGTCGTGCTGAGCATCGATCGCAACCGCGTGGTCATCCCCAACCCCAAAGGCACACGCGAGATCATGGCAGGCGACAAGCTCCTGTGCTTCGGCAAGCTCCTCACCCTCAGGGGCATTGTCCCCACCAAGAAGCCCAGACCACGCAAAAAAACCACCAAGACGCTAAGCTAGTGCGGCACACATATGCCCCGCACCAGCCCATTCAAAATCGGAAAGCACGCCGTCCCGCTAGGCCGGACCAAGGACATCTTCCTGCAGGTCAGCCAGCGGTACACCGGCGACCCCATCAGCCTGCCCATCCGCGTCATGCGCGCCCACAAGCCCGGGCCCGTGGTACTCGTCACCGCCGCCGTCCACGGAGACGAGATCAACGGCACCGGCGTGATACACGAACTCATGTTCGGACAACCCCTGGCCCTGACGCAAGGGGTCTTGGTCCTCGTCCCCGTGATCAATATTTTCGGCTTTGAAAACCAGAACCGATACATGCCCGACCGCCGCGACCTGAACCGCTGCTTCCCCGGCTCCGAAAAAGGAAGCCTAAGCAGCCGCGTGGCGCACATCATCATCAACCAACTGATCAAACACTGTGACTACGGCATCGACCTGCACACCGCCGCCAACTCACGAACCAACTTCCCAAACGTACGAGGCGACCTGAGCGAGCCGCAAGTCCGCCGCTTGGCCAAAGCGTTCGGGTGTGAGCTGATCGTCAACAGCAAAGGCCCGGTCGGGTCGCTCCGCCGCGAGGCGACAAAGGTTGGTTGCCCCACCATCATTCTCGAAGCCGGTGAGCCTTGTAAGATCGAGCCACGCGTGTTGGAGGTCGGCACGCGGGGTGTGACCAACGTGCTGATAGACCTGGGGATGCTGCCGGGCGAGCCGGTGAGGCCGGCGTACCAGGCGCGCGTGTCCAAGTCGCTGTGGATACGGTCTGAGGTTGGCGGTATTTTGCGGTTCCACGTCACGCCTGGCGAGCCGGTCGCCGCAGGCCAACCCGTCGCCACAAACGCAAGCGTCTTCGGCAAAGAGCAGAACGTCCTGGTCTCACCCGTCGACGGCATCATCCTAGGCATGACCACACTCCCCACCGTCAAGCCCGGCGAACCCGTCTGCCACGTCGCCATACCCAACAAATCCCTGCGATCCGTCCAAAAAGCACTCAACCAAGCCCCCGACTCCAGCCTAGGCACCCGCCTACGCGAAGACCTCGCCACGAACATCTCCGTCACCGAACACGAAGGCGACTGGGCAGAACCCACCCAAGAAAACAACGGGTTTTAACGCCCCAAAAACCCCAACCCCGACACCCGACCACCCACTAACTGACCCTCAGCCGGCACCACCACCCCAGTCCCCTCCCGGTGCACCCCCCACTTCACCATCGCCAACGCCACCGCCTTGCCACCCAGCATCGGCGACACCGTCGAACTCGTCACCGCACCAATAACCTGCCCACTCGTCGAACCGCCGCCGCCCTCTGGCTCAGCCGCCAAAACCTGCGACCCCGCGATCGGCAGCCGGTCGTCCTCAAACCGCAAACCCACCAACACCCGCTTGGGGTGGCCCAGGTTCTGCATACGCGCCACAACCTCCTGCCCCACGTAGCACCCCTTCGTAAAGCTCACCGCTTCATCGAGCACGCCCGTCTCATGCGGCAGGCTGTCCGCACCAAAATCAATGTGAAAGATCGGCTGCCCCGCCTCGATCCTCGCCGTGTTGTACGCCAACCACCCGATAGGCCTGCCACGCGTCAACCCCGAACCGGTCAGCACCTCTTCGCTTAATGAATCAATCCCCATCGCACCCAGCAAGCCCCGATACACCCCCACCGCCTCGCCCCGCGGCACCAGCAGGTGCAGCCCACCGTCGCCCGTTTCGTCCCACCGGAACAACACACAGGCTTGCCCCGCCACCGCCACGCGCCGGTGCCCCAACGCATCAAGCGGCCCCGCCCCCTCAACCCCCGCCCCCTCCAACACCGCACCCCCGCCAGGCCCGTGCAGCGACAACTGCAAAAATTCACCGCTCGCGTCGCGCACCTTCACGTCTTCGCTAAACAGATACTTGTCCAACTCACCCACCACCCGCCCCGCCACGTAGCACTCCAGCACCAGAAGCGCCCGCTCTGCCTCTTGTAACACCAGCACATCCGCCTCGATCCGCCCAGCCTTGCTCAGCAAGAACGCCCGCCGCCCTTGGCCAGGCACCAACGTCTTCGTGTCATGCGTCAAAAGCCGATGCAAAAAATCCACCCGGTCCGCGCCCGTCACCTCCACCACACCCCGCTGAGGCTGGTCCATCAGCCCGACGCTCTTGCGAACCGCCGCGTACTCAGCCTCATACGCACCGAACGTATCCACCAACTCAACCGCATCGCCCCCGCCCTCCGCCTGCCCATAAGGCATCAGCCCCGCCCCGGCGACTTCGTATAGTTGCTGCAATGGGTTCATAAATCACACTCGCAAACCAAACGTACACCCCCACCCCAACCAACAAGTCTATCCCCCCCTCGCCGTGATCGCTATGATGTGCCTTCATAAAACATTGATAAAACGAGCCACAGAGAGCACCCCATGCCCAAAAAGACCATCGCCGACATCGACGTCGCCGCCAAGCGCGTCTTCATGCGCGTCGACTTCAACGTGCCCCTCCAAGACGGGAAAATCACCGACGACCGCCGCATCCGCATGGCACTGGACACCATCCGCAGCGTCACCGACCGCGGCGGGCGGCTAATCCTCGCAAGCCACCTGGGCAGGCCAAAGGGTGACGGCCCCGAACCACCGCTAAGCCTCAAGCCCGCCGCCGACCGACTCGCAGAACTATTGGGCAAGCCCGTCGCCTTCGCCAAAGACTGCATCGGCGACGACGCCAAACGCGCAGCCGAATCACTCAAAAACGGCGACACACTCGTCCTCGAAAACCTTCGCTTCCACAAAGCCGAAAAGAAGGGCGACCCCGCCTTCGCCCAACAACTCGCCGACCTGGCGGACGTCTACTGCAACAACGCCTTCGGCACCTGCCACCGCGAAGACGCCTCTATGGTCGCCGTCCCCCGCGCCATCGCCGCCAAGGGCGGCGCCAAAGTCGCGGGATTCCTCGTCCAAAAAGAAATCCAGTACCTCGCCGACGCCATCAGCCACCCCAAACGCCCCTTCGTCGCTATACTCGGCGGCGCCAAAGTTTCCGACAAAATCAGCGCCATCACCAACCTGCTCGACAAGGTTGACGCGATCCTCATCGGCGGCGCCATGGCCTACACCTTCATGCTCGCCAAAGGCCAAGCCGTCGGCAAAAGCCTCGTCGAGCCCGACCGCGTGCCAGACGCCAAAGCCATCCTCGACGCAGCCGCTGCCAAATCAAAAGCAGACCTGCTGCTGCCCGAAGACCACGTCTGCGCTGCGGAATTCAAAGCCAACGCCCCCACCCAACCCGCCACCGATGCCATCCCCGAAGGCACCATGGGCCTGGACATCGGCCCAAAAACAATTGCGCTGTACACCGAACGCCTGCTCGCCGCCAAAACAGTCGTCTGGAACGGCCCCATGGGCGCGTTCGAGATACCCCCGTTCGACTCCGGCACACGCGGCGTGGCCCAAGCAATCGCAAAAGCAACTCAGCAAAACGCAGCCGTCAGCATCATCGGCGGTGGGGACAGCGCCGCGGCCATCGAGCAATTCGGCCTGGCCGACAAAGTCAGCCACGTCTCAACAGGCGGCGGCGCCAGCCTCGAAATGCTCGAAGGAAAAAAATTCGCCAGCGTCGAACTGCTCGACAACCAATAACACGGACACATCCCATGCCGCTCAACACAACTAAAAATCGGGCACCACACGTTGATCCACCTAAGGCGGACAAAGTGTGTTTTCACACCGCCGTCATCACCGCCGCCCTCTGCCTCGCCCTCGCCACCCCCACAACCGCCCAAACCGGCGTAGGCTTAGTCGTCCGCTCCTGGTCGGAAAATCAACAATCACAACTCAACACACAAGCCCTACTGCTCAACAAAACCGAAACCGACAACGCCGACGCCCGCTTCCGCCTCCAGCGTTACGACCTGTCCGGACGCTGGCGCTCCGACCCGCAACAGCCTGACTTCATGGCCGGCTTCGACACCACCTACATCAACATCACCACCGACGACCCCGCACTGCCCGAGCGGCTGGTCGATCAATCCATCGCAGCCGCGTGGCTGCTGACAGAGCAAGACCAGGTCAACACCCTATGGCTCGTCGTGGGCGCCGGATACGCAGGCGACCTGCCCTACGCCGAAAGCCACTCGCTCTACGCCCAAGCCAACATCATCTACACCATGCCCGTCAGCAAAGAAGCAGCCTGGCAGTTTGTCCTCAACTACGACGGCAACCGCGTCATACTGCCCGACGTCCCCCTGCCCGCGATTGCGTACCAAGCCCGCGCAAGCGACACCCTCAGCTACAGCCTGGGCCTGCCCGTCAGCTCACTCACCTGGCACCCGCAAGAAAATCTCACCATCCGCCTCACCTACGCAGTCCCCGTGTCCATCAACGCCGTCGTCGAATACGACCTAACGCCCGGCTGGACCACGTTCGCCGCCTTCAACGGCCAAACAGAAGCCTACACACGCAAAAACGACCGCGACCACCGCCGACTCTTCTTCCAGCAACGCCGACTCGAAGCCGGCATCCGCTTCACCGCCGACCAGCAAGCCCAAATCACAATCGCAGCGGGATACGCCTTCAGCCAAGAGTTCAACACAGGCTTCGACCTACGCGACACCGAAGACCTAGCCGAAATCGACGACGAACCGTACATCCGCGTGGCCGTGAAAGTCCCCTTCTAATAAAGCTGGGGTGCCACGACCAGCCGGGTGCCAAGGCCAGCGAGCCAAGCGAGTCGGCCGTGCCGAACCCACAACCATCCCCACCAAACCCAATAAAACCGCCCCCACTCCGACCGCCCTTTGATCCAACCGCCCCCCGCAGCTAAACTCTTTTGTTCGACCCAAAACCATCAAAGACCCGCCGGGGGAGACTACGTCACCCAATTATGGACTCAGAACACCGCCACGAGCTAAAAGAAAACGACCTGGCTGAGTTCCTCACCAACTTCGGCCAGTGGTGGTCCAATTACGGCATGATGCTGTCCGTCGTCGTGCTCGCCGCTGTCGCCATCATCGTCGGCAAAACCGTCATGGACGCCAACGCCGCCGCGAAAAAGGAGCAAGCCTGGGCCGACCTCGCAGGCTCCACCAGCCCCGAGAGCTACAGCCTCGTCGCCCAACTGCACACCGACCCAGCCGTGCGTGCCCTGGGCAACCTACGCGCCGCCGACCTCGTCACCACAGGCCCAACACTGCCGCAAACCGACAACACCCAGACAGACCAGCCAGACGCCGCCATCGAATTCACCGAAAAACAAGCCGCCGACATGTACAAACAAGTCATCGACGACGAAGCCGCTCACACGGTCTACAAGCTCAACGCACGCCTGGGCCTGGCCGCCATCGCCGAAAACAGCAGCGACTGGGACCAAGCCAAGAACCAATACCAGCAAACCATCGACCAAGCGGGCACCGCATACGCCGCACTCGCCACCCACGCGCGCAAGCGACTCGAACTGCTCGATAAGCTGACCCTGCCCGTCGTGTTCGCACCCGAAGCGCCCAAGCCGCGGATCGAAGACCAACCATTACCCACCGCCGCACCCCCCATGCCCGGGGTATCCGACTTCGGTGACACACAAGACACCGATCAGCCCTGACCCCCGGAACGGCCCGGCCCATGTCCCCCGCCAACCCCAACACGCCCCCCACACCACCGCCCAGCGATGATGCGCCCGAATCTAAAACCATTGACATCAATGCGGAACCCGCAGACGCCCTAGAAGCCGACAGCGAAGACACCGCCGAACGCCGACAGTTCGTCATCACCCGCGACACACAGAAACGCCTAGACGTCTACCTACAGCAGCGCCTCAAAGGCATCAGCCGCAGCCGCGTGCAAAAACTCATCGACCTGGGCGGCGTCACCGTCAACGACCAACACCCCAAGCACAGCACCACCCTGCGCGAAGGCGACCGCGTCCACGTCATCCTCCCACCACAAGCCGTACGCACCATCGAGCCCGAGCCCATCCCCCTAGACGTCATCCACGAAGACGACCACCTGATCGTCATCAACAAGCAAGCCGGCCTTATCGTCCACCCCGCACGCAGCAACCTCTCCGGCACGCTGCTCAACGGCCTGGCACACCGCTTCGCACAGCAGCAACAACAAGCCGGCCTCGCCTGGCGCGAAAAAGCAACCCGCGGCTTCCGCACACACGACCCGCCCGACCCCGAAGGCGCCGTCGAAGGGCTAAGCACCGTCGGCGCCGCCGAGTTCCGCCCCGGCATCGTCCACCGCCTAGACAAGAACACCACAGGCGTCATGGTCGTCGCTAAAAACGACGAGGCCCACTGGGCCATCGCACGCCAATTCGAAACACGCACCACCGTCAAAGCCTACCTCGCCGTCGTACACGGCAACTTCGACACACCAGGCGGCGTCATCGAACAACCCCTCGGCAAACACCCCACCATCCGCGAAGCCCAAGCCGTGCGTCACGACAGCACCGCCAAACAATCCGTCACGCTCTACCGCGTGCGTCGCCAGTACCGCGGGTTCAGCCTCGTTGAATTGGAACTCAAAACCGGACGCACCCACCAAATCCGCGTCCACCTCTCCTACATCGGCCACCCGCTGGTCGGCGACATCATCTACGGCGGAGAGCCCATCACCGATCAAGACATCATCAACCCGCCCACCCCCGCCGGCGCCCGGCAGCACATCACCTTCGCCCGCACCAAAGAAGAAGGCCAACGCGTCGAAGCCGAAGCCGCCCAACGCCCCAGCCTAATCATCGCACACCCCGCGCTGCACGCAGCCATGCTCCGCATCACCCACCCCCAAACCCAAAAGCCCGTCACCTACACCGCACCCCTGCACGAACCCCTGCGCACCCTCATACAAAAACTCCAACCCCAACAGATCGACGCCCCCACCGCCGACAGCGGCTACTGGATAGACCTCACCGCCGCACTCAATCAGCCGCCTCACTAAAAAACATCTAAAAAATGGGTGCCACTACACAGCTTGCTGTGTAGTGCGATCTGGAATGAACCGGCCAGCAGCCGGTAGACCCGGCACCCCCGCCGGGCGTCGGAACAAACATGTCGCCCACCCACTACGAGCGTGCGGAGCCGGGCCTGCCCGGACAATTAGAGAATATGGCGTGATTAATCGCCATTCGCCGGGTGGCACGGCTTGCTTGCAAGCCGTGAAATGCGGTGTCACCATGATACCTGGCACCGAATAGGGTGGCGGATAATCACGCCAAACGGTCTAATATCCCGTTCCCGCGGCGAGATGTTACGGTCAAATGCCCGGCTGATACAAAACACCGATGGACAAAGCGCCCGACAACAAACCGGATCGATTGCTTCGTATGTTGACGAAGTGGATCACCCTGACCGGGACGATGGTGTTGGCTGCGTATGGCTTTGCTTTCATCATCCTTCAGACCATTAACCCAACCGACCCCGGCAGTAATTGGATTGTTGATGTTTTGCACCGGCATTACGCGGCGGTGTTGGGCGTGCCGATGTGCAGCGTCGCGGCGATCTGTATTGTGCTGGTGCTCGAGCAGGCGGCTGGGCCGATCGAGTTTGAGTTGCTGGGGTTCAAGCTGCGCGGCGCATCGGGGCCGGTGGTGCTTTGGGTGTTGGTGTTCCTGGCTATGGCGCTGGCGATGCGGGTGTTGTGGACGGTGTCGGCGTCGTAGCCCGACGGTATTCACCCTACGGACTTAGCTCTCCTTTGTGGAAAGCAACTGAAAAGTTGCAAGTGAAGCCATTACGCGTGCTTTTATGTTCTTGGCCCGCATAACTGCTCCAGATATCGTATCACGAAGTGTTTTAATTTCCTGTTCGCGTTGATCGCCCTTCGGAGAGAAAGCCATCATATAGCGATCACATATTCGATCGATGATCCGGCACTCTTGGATAAGTATCGCAATCTCATTCAGAGGAACTTGGTCGAGCAAGAACGGCGCAGCTATGAAGTTTTGAAGTGCAGTTGTGAAGGAACCTCGCCCTTCGGAAAATGCTGGGAGATGTTTTGAGATGTTCGTCCATACCGCGAGATTCATGTCAATTTCATGGGCAATGCCTTTGAGTCGCGGAATTAATTGCTCGCCACGATGAAATGTTGTAGTTAAGTCAAGCTGGAAGAGACGTTCGCCATCCAGAAGGTGGACATTGCGACCGTATCGCTCTTGATCAATTGCAGATCGTAACCAAGTTCGAGCGTTGTCAGTAATTACGCCCGAGTTGAATACGATTACGTTTGAGACTCTTTGGGTGGCGTCGCTATCGGGAAGTTGGGGTGTTACAGAAAACGCCTGCCCCACCTGCCCCAAAATAGTTCCACACAAAGCCGTGTTTGTTTGGTTTATTTTCTTTTCGTGTTTGACGACAGCAGCATAGTGTCGCAAAAAGCCGAATGGTGTTAATTCGGAGAAAACAAAATCCTTCCCGAATTCCTGTGCTCCATGTAATTCAGCGACCGAGACGAACCCTAGACGTGTGAGCAGGGGGCGGACGAAATCTGCTCTGAAAGCTTCCTCGTTCACAAAACGATCGAACAGCATGGTGAATATTCAACAGCCTTCATGTCCGGCCGGGGCCGGACCTACTATAGCCCCACAATATTGAACCCGGCGTCGACGTAGATATTCTCGCCGGTAATGGCCGACGCCATATCGCTCAGCAAAAACACGGCGGTGTTGCCGACTTCGTCGCCGGTGATGTTGCGGCGTAGGGGGGCTTTGGCTTGCTGGTGCTCGTACATCTTGTCGATGCCGCCGACGGCGGAGGAGGCGAGCGTGCGCAGCGGGCCGCCGGAGATGGTGTTGACGCGGATGTTTTTCTCTCCGAGTTCTTCGGCGAGGTATCGGGCGGTGTGTTCGAGCGCTGCTTTGGCGATGCCCATGATGTTGTAGCCTGGGATGATCTTTTCGCCGCCGTAGTAGGTCATGGCGATGATGGAGCCGCCGTTGGTCATGAGGGGGGCAGCGCCTCGGGTCATGGCCAGGAGGGTGTAGGCGCTGATGTCGATGGCTTGTGTCCAGGCTTCGCGGGTCGTCGTGTGGAAATTTCCGATCTGCAGGAACTGCCGGTCGGCGAATGCGATGGAGTGGACCACGAAGTCGATGGTGCCGAAGTCTTTTTGGAGTTTGTCGAAGACGGCTTGGATGTCTTCGTCTTTCGAGGCGTCGCAGGGCATGAGCCAGGGGTCTTCGATGCCCAACTCGCTGATGGCCGACCGGCAGCGGCGCTCCATCTTGCCCTTGGGGTCGGGCAGGTGTGTGAAGGCGAGCTGTGCGCCGGCTTGTGCGAGCTGGTTGGAGATGTGCCAGGCGTAGCTGCGGTCGTTGGCGATGCCGAAGACGATGCCGCGTTTGTTGTCCATGAGTCCCATTTGGATTCTCCAAGTGCGCGTGACGAGCTGCCGGCGCGGTCCCGGCTGCGGCGAGGTGGTGGGTGGTCGGCCGCGCTGCCGGGGCTGGGTGGCTTACCGGTAGAACTCGACGATGAGGTTCATGTTGATGTCGAACGGGACCTGGTCTGTGGTGGGCTCTGCGACGGCGTTTGCGGTGAGTGTCGAGGGGTCGAAGCTGAGCCAGCCGGGGACGATGTGCCCGGGTTGCGATTCGAGGTTCTCGCGCACGAGTTTGTGGATGCGGTCCTTGAGGGTGATGGTGTCGCCGACGCTGACGGAAAAGCTGGGTCGGTCGGTTTTTCGGCCGTTGACGAGGATGTGGCCGTGTGAGACGAGCTGCCTGGCTGCCCAGACGGTTCGCGCCCACCCGAGGCGGCGGATGACGTTGTCGAGTCTGCACTCGAGCGCGAGCAGCAGGACTTGGCCCGTGTTGCCCTTCGCGGTGGAGGCTTGGGCGATGTACCGGCGGAACTGCTTCTCCAAGACGTTGTAATGGAAGCGTAGCTTTTGCTTTTCGTTGAGTCGCACGCCGAAGTCGCGCAGGCGCCGGCCGCGGAAGCCGTGCATGCCCGGCGGGTTGAGCTGGCGCTTGGTGGTGTGCTTGGGGTTGTCGACGATGGGCACGCCCACGCGACGGGAGAGCTTGACCTTTGGGCCGGTGTAGTTGGCCATGAGTGAACGACTCCGAATCAGAACCTATGAACGGTAACTACCAAGCCTTGTAGTTGACCAAAATCAGGGTTTGGCGTCAACCATCGGGGGTGCGGGCGCGGGGGCGATGGCGTGTAATTGCTTGTTTTTATTGATTTTGCGTTGGGGGTTGCCTGTGGACGGGGTGCGTGGTATCCAGTGTGGGTATGAATAAGCGTGAATTTGGTAAGAGCGGTGTTGAGGTTTCGGAGGTTGGGCTTGGCGCGTGGCAGCTTGGGGGAGACTGCTGGGGAGATGTGCAAGACGAGGCGGCGATGGCGACGCTGGGCGCGGCTGTGGACGCGGGGGTGACGTTCATCGACACGGCGGACGTGTACGGTGCGGGGCGCAGCGAGACGCTGATCGGGCGGTTCCTTAAAGAGCGCGGCTTAAAAGAGCGTGCTTTCGTGGCGACGAAGGTTGGGCGGTTCCCTGAGCCGGGTTGGCCTAAGAATTTTTCGTTCGAGGTGTTCCGCGAACACACGGAGGGGTCGCTCAAGCGGCTGGGCGTGGAGGCGCTGGACCTGACGCAGCTACACAGCATCCCGACGCAGTATTACAAAAGCGGTGAGGTGTTTGGGTGGCTGGAGCGGTTGCGCGACCAGGGGAAGATTAAGCGGTACGGGGCGAGTGTGGAGTCCATGGAGGAGGCGATAATTTGCTTGGAGCATGGGGGCGTGGCGTCGTTGCAGATCATCTTCAATATATTTCGCCAGAAGCCTATTGAGGTGTTGTTCGAGCGGGCGAAGGCGGCGGGTGTGGCGATTATTGTGCGCCTGCCGCTGGCGAGCGGGCTGCTTGCGGGGAAGTTCACGAAAGAGAGCGTGTTCGCCGAGGGCGACCACCGACTATTCAACCGTGACGGGCAAAAGTTCAACGTGGGTGAGACGTTTGCGGGGCTGCCGTTTGAGAAAGGCGTGGAGTTGGCCGACGCGATCAAGCCGATGGTGCCCGACGGGGTGACGATGGCGCAGATGGCGCTGCGGTGGGTATTGGACCACGACGCGGTGAGCGTGGTGATCCCCGGCGCGCGGTCGCCCGAGCAGGCGAGGACGAACGCGGGCGCGTCGGGCGTTGAACGGTTGTCGCCGCAATTGCACGGCTGGCTGAGCACGTTTTACCGCGATCGCGTGGCGGGGCAGGTGCGCGGGCCATATTGAGGGACGACGCGGGGGCGATTGTGCTTTGCCTATGATTATGAGAGGTGGTTGTTTTTGACAAGAGGATCTGATGAGGCAGCATAAATTTTTAGTTTTTGTATTGGCGGCTGCGTTGAGCGGGTTGGGCTGCACGGTGAACCCAGCCACGGGCAAACGGCAGTTGAACTTTGTCAGCGCGTCGGAGGAAATCAGCCGTGGCGAGCAGGCGGCGCCGCAGTTTCTCAAGGGCTACGGCGGGCCCGTCCCTTCGACGGTGATCCAGCGGTACGTGCGGGATATCGGCTTGCGGCTCGCGGCGGTGAGCGAGCGGCCGGACCTGCCGTGGGAGTTCAACACGGTGGATTCGGAGGCGCTTAATGCGTTCGCGCTGCCGGGCGGGAAGGTCTTTATCACGCGGGGGATGCTCGCGAAGCTTAACAACGAAGCCCAACTCGCCGGCGTACTGGGGCACGAGGTGGGGCACGTCACCGCCATGCACATCAACCAGCAGATCACCAATTCGATGCTGCTGCAAGGCGTGGTGATCGGCCTCGGTGTGGCGGGCGAGCACAACGACGAGGCGTGGCTACGCGTGCTGGGCGTGGGCACGCAGCTCGGCGGAACCGTTTACTTGCTGAAATTCGGCAGGGACCAGGAGAGCCAATCCGACGAGCTTGGCGTGCGGTACATGACAAAGCTGGGCTACAACCCCGTGGGGCAGTTGCAGGTGATGGAGGTGCTTGAGAGTGCATCAAAAAATAGCGGTGGGATGCCCGAGTTTCTCTCGACGCACCCCCTGCCTAGCACGCGCATCGAGCGGTTAGAGAAACATATCCGCGAGCACTACCCCGACTACAGCAACCCGGACGCGTACCGGTTTGACGAAGAGCGGTACCGGTCTGTTGTGCTTGACGGGTTAAAGGCGCTGCCTAAGGCGAAGCACGGGGGGTAGGAAGCGGTGTGGTTCGGGCCACACCACGCAGCCTTCGGCTGTGTGGTGGCACCCAATTTATAATCACAGTTTTTGCGCCGCCAGTGAGGCGAGTTGTGAGCGTTCGCTTTTCGCTAGCGTGACGTGTCCGACGATGGTGTGGCCTTTTAGGCGTTCGACCATGTAGGACAGGCCGTTGGAGGAGGAGTCGAGGTAGGGGTTATCGATCTGCCCGATGTCGCCGGTCAGGATAATTTTGGTGCCTTCGCCGACGCGCGACACAATCGTCTTGACCTCGTGGGGGGTGAGGTTCTGGGCTTCGTCGACGATCATGAACTGGTGGGGGATGCTGCGACCACGGATGTAAGTGAGCGGTTCGAGCACGAGCTTGCCCGATCCGATGAGGCTTTCGATTCGCTGCTCGGTGGAGTGGCTCTCTGCGTGTGGCGAGCCGGCCCCGCGTGTGGACATGAGGTAGCTCAAGTTGTCGAAGATGGGTTGCATCCAGGCGGAGAGTTTTTCGTCTTTTGAGCCTGGTAGGTAGCCGATGTCACGGCCCATGGGCATGATGGGGCGGGCGACGAGCAGCTTGTCGTATCGCTGCTCGGTGTAGACCTTGGCCATACCTGCGGCGATGGCCAACAGCGTCTTGCCGGTGCCGGCGGTGCCTAGGAGCGTGAGCAGTTTGATTTCGTCGTCCAGGAGCAGGTCCATGGCCATGGTCTGCTGGAGGTTGCGTGGGAGGATGCCGAACACGGGGCGACGCGGGCCGTGGATGGGGATGAGGTGGTCGGTGTCGCCCAGGAGCCTGGCCAAGCCGGTGTGGGAATCGTCGCCGGTGTCTTCCATGTGTACGAACTGGTTGCCGAAGAGCTTGATTTGTTCCGTTTGAAGGTCTTCTGTTTGCCGGGTGAGGTACGGCTTGAGCTTGTCGGCTTCGAGTTGTTTTTCTTCGTAGAGGGTGTCGATGATGTCGCCGGGCAGGCCTAGGGAGCAGTAGCCGTTGTAGAGGCGGTCGGCGTCGACTTTTTGTGCTTCGAAGTCTTCTGTGAGCAGGCCCAGGCCGTCGGACTTGAGGCGGACGTTGATGTCCTTGGAGATGAGTACGGCTGTTTTCTTGTTTTTGGCGAGGTTCCAGGCGACGGCGATGATGCGGTTGTCCGGCTGGTCAGCGGCGAGCCACTCGGGGCGGTCGCCCAGCGCGAACTCGACGCGGATGGTCCCGCCGTGGCCGTTCCACTCCACGCCGTCGCTTAGCGTACCCTTGGCGCGGAGGCGGTCGAGGTGGCGGATCACCTCGCGGGCGTTGCGCCCCACGTCGTCGTTCTGCTTCTTGAACTTGTCGAGCTCTTCGAGGACGGCGAAGGGGATGACGACCTGGTTGTCGTCGAACATGAACAGCGCCGCGGGGTTGTGCAGCAGCACGTTGGTGTCCAAGACGAAGTATTTCAGGTCTATCCGTTGTGTGGATTGTTCTTTCACCGCGGCTGCGTTTTTTTGGTTCAAACCGCTTACCTCCGTGGGCCAGCGCGTGTTCCGGTGGTGACGCTTCGTTGGTTTATATCGGCTGGATGGGTCGTGGCGCCCATTACCGATCGTGCATGTTACCGGGCTTTGTGTGAAGTAATTGTTAGCCCGATATCTGTACGCATCTAAGCGCGGTGTGTGCGGCGGTTGCGGATGCCCGCTTAGCGCGAAAAATAGGTCGGGGTCGAGAGTAGATCCGGGCCAGCCCGGACACGGATGTCTGTTGTTATTTCATAGTCCGGGCAGGCCCGGACCTACTTGGCGCCGGGCGAATAAGCGAACCAGTCTTTGAGTGCTTTGTGTGTGAGGTGTTTGGCCAGCAGGGTCGGCGGCATGCGTAGCCAGTGCGAGCGGATGTACAGCGTCCACCTGGCCCAGGCGTGTACCCAGGGGCGCTGGTGGGCTTTGCTTACGCTCATGGCCATCGTGACGAGGCGGTCCATCAGCGGCAGGGCCAGCCCCGCGGGGCGAGCGACGCGAGCGGCTTGGAGCACGCCGTCGGGGACGGGCGTGTTGAGCAGGTCGTGGCAATACCGCAAGGCGTAAAACAGCGGACGCTGGAGGTCCAGACGCACGGCACGCGGGACGAGCTGATCCCAAAAATCGGGCTGCGTGGCGAAGTGACGCAGCAGGTCGTCTAGGTCGGTCAGGTCGCGCAGGCCGTTGTTCAGATCGCCGTCTTGGAATAAATGCGCGGCGCTGTGCAGGACCATGTCGGTGGGGCAGAGCACTTTGACGGGCAAGCCCTCCACGGGCTGGGCGGCGTCGAACAGCGCGTCGGCGTCGGGGTGGAGGCGGCCGGTCTCGGGCAGGATGGTGTGGTGGACGTCCATGACGGCTTGACGGTCAATGTGGCGCATGGGGGGCAGCTCGTGCATCCATGTGCGGTAATACCGCTGGTCGTAAGGGTCTAGGTTGATGTGCTCCCAGCCGTGGTCGATCAGGGCTTGCTCGACCCGGCCGATGATGGCCTTGGGCACCATGATGTCCACGTCGGACACGAGCCGCCCACGCGCCGGCGGCAACGACGCAGCCACATAAGCGGCGCCTTTAAGCAAGACGACATCGGCGTCGACGCCCACGAGCGCCCGGCAGACGCGGTTGACCTCCCACCGGACGATCCGCTGGTGCTGCGTGGCGATGGCTTGCGCGGCGGTGAAGTGGTCGCGGGCTTTGCCGGGCAGCGAATCGAGCAGGCTGTGCTCTTGGGCGAGGTAACCCAGTTTGGCCACGAGCTTGGTCAGGCGGGCGTAGCGCAGCAGGCGGTTCCACTGGTCCGGTGAAAACGCGGTCATGCGCGCCGGGTCACGCAGCACAGCCAGCAGAAGATCGTTGGGACTGGTCATGATCGGTCCGGGTGGGCTGTGGCGCGTGGGGGCGTTAGTGCGTTGAACACGCCGACGGCTTCGTTCAGATCGCTGTAGACCAGAGCATAGCAGTCGCAGGCGTCGACGATGTCGGCGAATGTCTCGAACCCTGTGGTGCCTAATAGGCTGTAGTTAAAGGCGTCGTGGGCGACGTATAGCAGCGCGTCGGCTTTGGGTATGGGTTCGAAGGTGGTGGCGGCGTCGGCTTCGTATCGGGGGCAGATGATCCAGGCCGGCGTGGCGGGTTCGTCGGCGCGGGCGACGTGGTCGGCGGGCGGGCGCATGTGGGCAACGGTGCCTTTTCGCGTGCCCGGCCAGGCATGCCCCACCGCGGCGGTGGGCTCGAAGCGTTTGATCACGTCGATGGAGCCCTCCTTTAGTCCGACGGGACGCGGGACGGGCAGCAGTTGCTTGTCGCTGGGTCTGATCATGGCCACCTCGTCTGACAGCAGCCGCCACCCGCGTAGCGACATCGCGGCGCAGAGCGTGCTCTTGCCGGTGCCGGGTGGGGCGGGGAGGATCGCGGCGCGCCCGTCGCGCTCGATGACCGCCGAGTGGAGGATGAGGTACTGGTTGGGCCTGTTGAACACGCAGCCGTTGAGGCACCACTCGAGCATGGGCATGGCGATGGCCGGGTCGAAGGGCCCGAAGTTCATGATGCCGTCTAGGTAGATGGCAGCGCCGCCTTGGAACCAGCGGCGAAGGGCGGGGGGCGGGGCGAGCTTGACCTCGAAGTCAACGATGCATGGCTCGTCGATGAATGGGGTGTCTTTGTAGAGGAAGTGGACGTGCTGGGCTAGGTTTGGGAAGCGGACCTGTAGCTGGGTAACCATGGGCCCGATGCGCAAACGGATGCCTTGCCCCATTAAGCGGTCGCGCGTCTCGGACACCGATAGGTCGCCTACCTTCACGCTGCCGGCTCAATCAATCCCAACTGATCAAAGTGGTCCATCAGCTTCTCTGTATATCGCAGAAGCTGGTCGTCCGCTACTTGCCCGATGGCGGCGGCGAGCTGCTGGGTCAGGTCGTGGGCGGTGCGTGGCTGGCTTTGGAGCAGCCGCAGCGCCTGGGCGGATAAGGGGTTGAGCTTGTGGGTATCGCCCGAGCCGTGGTGGTAGACGACGGTATCATCGCCCCAGGTTCGCCAACTGAGTTTCAAGGCGGGGCTCACCTGCCACTTTGGGGTGTCGTCCATAGCGGCAATATAAAGGAAAACCTAGGCTTGGGGGTGAGACGCGTTGGGGCCGGGGGTTTAGTAGCCGCCGCGTCCCTTCTTGGGTTGGGTCCACCCGCTGCCGCCTGGCGTGCGAGACTTCTTGGGTGTGGGGGCCGGCGCTGCTTGTTGCTCCACCGCGTTGGACCGGCGTGTGGGGTCTACGAGGAACTCGCCGTTTTCGTTCACGGGGCGCCATTTGCCGGTGGTGTCCTCTGCGTAGGCACCGTAAAAAATCCCCGCGGAGCCCAGCGAGGTCATGGCCCGTGCGGGCTTGCTGCGTAGCGTGACGATCATGGGCACGCCGACGAGGCCGGCCATGATAAACTTCCGCCTGGACGCAGCCGCAGCGCGGTCTACGCCGTCACCGGACGCCTGGCCACCCGGGCCGTGTTCCGGCTGCGGCACATTAGACGAGTTGCTTGGCCCACCCTTTTGATCACGCACGTCTACTTCTCCTGCCTCACCACCAAACAAACGACACCAATTTCAAACTTACATAAGCGCTATGCGACAGGCCCTATTTTACCCCCAAAACATCAGTTGCTCTATACGCTGAAGCGTTACAAGATCGGCAACCTCTCGCTATTGAAGCGAGTTTGGACCCTCCCACCGAGGAATATAGTACCTGCCTAGGCATCTTTACTTTACCCTAAAAGCGGTATATGTCAAGCCTATTTAGCGGTTTCCCGTTCGGGTCAGCCTTGTCTTGACGGAAGCCGTCCGGCGATCCGGCGCCCTTCACAAGTCGGGCTTATCGTCATTATCGCTCCTTTTAAATTGCCTATTTACCGCATTTTGACAAGCGACCGCCCTTTATTCGGTCGTACCTCAAAAAATATTTGAAAAGCAGCCCATTTTAGCATTGTGTTGCAACAAATTTTGTGTAATTTAGTAGATTAGGTACAGGTCAAGAGTAGAATTGGAGGCGTGCCATTTCGTTTTGAATCTTTTTGAATCAATGAATGGTCTTTAAATCATCCCGGGGCCAGGCCGCTAGAACGGTCGCGCTTTGGGGTGGGTCAAGTAAGAACCGCAGTCGTCAGCTCAAGGAGGGTCGCTGATCATGATCGTTAAACACACTAAATATTTGGTTTATTTGCTGCCGGTGGTGATCGCCCTGGTGCTGTGCCCGCAGGCGTGGGCGGGGAAGATCGAAGCGGTGGGGTATGACCGCAAAGAAAACGGCAAATTTATTTACAAAAATAAGAACGCGTTAACGCCGTTCCCCGAGTCGGGTGTGGCCTCGCTGGACTTCGACTTTGAATCGCCTGAAGAGATCACCTTCGAATACATCCTCACCGATGACGACTTCGACGATGACGATATCTCCCCCACAATCACCCCCGGCACAATCTCATTCGACGCGATTCTGCTGAACCTCTCGGGGCTGCCCTGGCACAGCTTTAGAATCACACTAGACGGCGGCGCAACGTGGAGCGGGCTTGGCATTATCCGGCCAGACGATCAAGACGACAATACCCCCATCGGTGGGGTGAATGGGCCGCTCGAGCCCACCCTGTTCAATGTGGTAAGCAGCCTGACTGAGGCGGTCATCTCGTTCGTCAACCCGATCCTCACCACGCCGGGTAACCGCGACACCACCGGGTTTGAGATCGGCATCCCCGAAGAGAGCCCCAACCCTCACATCGTCAACGGAGATTGGCTAATCAACCTCAACAGCCTGAGCGTGGGCGATTCTTTCTTGGTGACGTTCTCGCCCAACGACGTGATGTCTGAAATCCCCGAGCCGGCGTCCTTGTCGGTTGTCTTGGTGGGGGTCGGCCTGTTGCTGCGGCGGCGCGCTGTCGGGCGGTAGCGCACGGCTCCCGAAGCCTTCGGCCTGAACACGAGGGCTTTTATTCACGGCATAATCAACGCTATTAACCACCGTTTCACCGTTTGCCCCCGCGGGTGGTGCGTCGCGTGGTTTTCGTGGCCTTCTTGTTGCCGCGTTTGGTAGGCGTGGCGACCTCCCGCGTCTCGAACGCTTTGATCCGGTTGATGGCTGACAGGTACGCGCGCACGGCTGCTTCCACCACGTCCGTCGAGTGGCCACGCCCGGTGACTTTCCGGTCGTTGTGACGTACCTGGACGCTGGCTTGGCCCTGGGCGTCTTTGCCGGCTGTCACGGCGCGGGTTTGGTAGTCCTCCAGCGTGATGCGCACGCCCGTGATCCGCTGAATCGCTGAGTACACCGCGTCGATCGGCCCGTCGCCCGTGGCGGCGTCCATGCGCTGTGTGCCGGTCGAGTCTTGGAGCACAACAGTGGCGGTGGCGATCATGCCCGTGCCGCTGCTTACCTGGAAACGCACCAACTCCCAGAGCTGCCGCCCCGTGCGGAGCTGCTGGTCCATGATGACCTCAATGTCCTCGTCGTAGACCTCTTTCTTCTTGTCGGCCAGAGCCTTGAACGCCTCGAAGGTTGTGTCGAGCGCATTTTTGTCCAGGGTGTAGCCCAGGTGCGAGACGCGTTGGCCGAAGGCGTGGCGGCCCGAGTGTTTGCCCAGGACCAGCTTGTTCTCGGGCAGGCCGATGTCGAGCGGGTCCATGATCTCGTACGTCGTGCGCTCCTTGAGCACGCCGTCTTGGTGGATGCCCGCTTCGTGGGCGAACGCGTTCTCGCCGATGATGGCCTTGTTGCGCTGCACCTGTAGGCCGGTCATGGTCGAGACCATGCGCGACACCGGGTAGATCTTCTTGGTGTTGATCTTGGTGGTGTATTTTGCGAAGTAGTCCTTGCGCGTGCGCAGGGTCATGACGATCTCTTCGAGCGCTGCGTTTCCGGCGCGCTCGCCGATGCCGTTGATGGTGCACTCGATCTGCCTGGCCCCGTTCTCGATCGCTGCCAGGCTGTTGCACACGGCCAGGCCCAGGTCGTTGTGGCAGTGGGCGGACAGGATGATTTTTTTCTTGTCCAACTCGGGCAGTTGTTCTCGCAGGTGGCTGAAGATTCGGCCATACTCGGCGGGCACGGCGTAGCCCACGGTGTCGGGCAGATTGATGGTGGTGGCGCCGGCTTCGACGGCGGCGGCGGTGATGTCCACCAAGTAGTTCAACTCGGTGCGCGACGCGTCTTCAGGGCTGAACTCCACGTCGTCCACGTACCCCCTCGCCTGCTCGACGGACTGGGCGGACAGTTCAATAATCCGCTTGATGGGCATTCGCAGCTTGTGGGTGCGGTGGATCTTGCTGGTGGCGCAGAAGACGTGTATGCGTGCATTCTTCGCCTTTTTCAGGGCTTCGCCGGCGCGGTCGATGTCTTTCGGCACGCACCGGGCCAGGCCCGCGACTGTGGCGCGGCCCAGCTCTTGGGAGATGGCACGCACAGACTCGAAATCACCCACGCTGGTAATGGGGAAGCCGGCTTCGATGATGTCCACGCCCAGCGCTTCGAGGTTGCGGGCGATCTCGATCTTTTCCTGCATGTTCAGCGTGGCGCCGGGCGATTGCTCGCCGTCGCGCAGCGTGGTGTCAAAAATCCGGATGGGAATCGCACTGGCCATGATGAATCTCCAAAAAAATAACCCCTGTCACGAGAATATACTCGGTGCAGGGGCTTGTTCGCGTGGTGATCGTAAGCTTGTTTAGCTTGGCGCCCTACCCGAGTGACAACCTAGGAGCCCTTGCAACAGCAGGGCCCGGAGGCTCGTAAGTCGGGTTGTGCCAAACGTGGTCTTCATGCGGGCAATCCTAGCGCCGCCCCGGGCAAGTGTCAAAAGCCCAGACGTGGGGCGTTTTCCTGGGTTTGTTATCGGCTGGGCGGGGTCGGCACTTTTGACGGTGGTGGGGCAGACCGCTATTTTCGTGAGTTTGATCTGTATATCGAGCTAACTTTGGGAGATACGACCATGCCTCCAACCGCCCCGCCCACCGCAGGCCAACCCATCACCTTCAAAAACGGAAAGCTGGACGTGCCCGCCCACCCCGTCATCCCGTTCATCGAAGGCGACGGCATCGGCCCGGACATCTGGCGCGCCAGCCAGCGCGTGTTCGACGCGGCGGTCAGCAAGGCGTACAGCGACAAACGCGCCATCGCCTGGAAGGAAGTGCTGGCCGGTGAGAAGGCTTACAAGGAAACCGGCAACTGGCTGCCCGACGAGACCGTCGAGGCGTTCAAGACCCACTTCGTGGGCATCAAGGGCCCGCTGACCACACCCGTCGGCGGCGGCATCCGGTCGCTGAACGTGGCGCTGCGCCAAATCCTGGACCTCTACGTCTGCCTGCGGCCCGTGCGGTATTTCCGGGGCGTGCCCAGCCCGGTCAAGAAGCCGGAGCTGGTCGACATGGTCATCTTCCGCGAGAACACCGAGGACATCTACGCGGGCATCGAGTTCCAACACGGCACCGACGACGCCGAGTCCTTCAAGAAGCTCATCGCCGAGCACTTCCCCGAGCGGTTTAAGAAAGTGCGGTTCCCGAAGACGGCTGGGTTTGGGATTAAACCGGTGTCGCAAGAAGGCACGGGGCGGCTCGTGCGTGCGGCCATTGATTACGCCATCGCCCATAACCGCAAGAGCGTTACGCTGGTACACAAGGGCAACATTATGAAGTTCACGGAGGGCGCCTTTCGCGATTGGGGCTATGAAGTGGCTAAGAAGTCCTACGGCGGTAAAGAGATCGACGGCGGGCCGTGGCAGGTGATTAAGACGGATGAGGGGCACGAGATTATTGTGAAGGACGTCATCGCGGACGCGTTTTTGCAGCAGATCCTGACGCGGCCGGCGGAGTATGACGTGATCGCCACGCTGAACCTGAACGGGGATTACGTTTCGGACGCTTTGGCTGCGTGCGTGGGCGGCATCGGCATCGCCCCCGGCGGCAACATCAACTACACCTCCGGCCACGCCATCTTCGAAGCCACCCACGGCACCGCCCCCAAGTACGCCGGGCAGGACAAAGTCAATCCCGGCTCCGTCATCCTCTCAGGCGAGCTAATGCTGCGCCACCTAGGCTGGAACGAAGCCGCCGACCTCATCATGAAAGGCATGGAAGGCGCCATCGCCGCCAAGACAGTCACCTACGACTTCGCCCGGCTCATGGGCGACGCCAAAGAGGTAAAGTGCAGCGAGTTCGGCGAAGCAATCGTGAAGCACATGGGGTGATTTATGAATCGCATGACAACGATGGCCGATGCGATCCGTGATGCGGTTAATGAAGATCACGGGGTTTTGTATGATCGGTTTTTTAACACACATCACGACCGCTGGTACCAACTCTGCTCGGGCCTAGACACCTTAGGGGACGCGACTGATGCTCTGATGGAATTTGAGCGTGGGGGGCTAGGAACGCAAGCAGAAACGTACCTTCGCTTCTATGGAATGTTTCAGGCCGTGATCCTTCAACAGGATGCTCTTGATGCAATCAACGAGGCCCTAGTCGGCAGTGCTGAAGCTCACCTAAAAAAAACATCTTGGACTAAGATTCGAGATCTTCGGAATCTTGCTGTTGGGCATCCAACGGACAAGAAGAACGGAGTTCCAGGGAAGCGGATGCGATCCTTCGTGGCCCGAGTAACTATCACTGCACGCAGCTTCCTGGTACTCACATATGACGAAGTCCAGGAAAAACCCGTAACGGAAGTCGTTGCTTTTGGCACTATTTATGACAAATACAAGGACGAGGCAGTGGCATACGCCCACCAAATCCTTCATAGCGTCATGAGCTTGAGAGGGAGTGTTGAGACGGCAGGCAGTTAATTTTTTGGAGCATTGGGTTGCCGGGTGCCACACCTTGTCCCGCAGGGCAAGGTGTGCCGTTCGTCGGACAGCCGGCTGGCCGAGTAGGGTGTGCTTCAGCACACCACGCAGCTAGCAGAATCAACTTTTAGGATAATCTTGACAGGCGGTGCCGGCCGCGTCTCCGCCCATGGCTTTGCGGCTGCAATGGGGCGGTATTTCCAAAGCGGTGTGCTGAAGCACACCCTACCCAACTGAATGCTGTAAATGGGCGGCGGTGGTTTGAGTGTTGATGCTTGATCGCACTACACAGCGGCTGTGTAGCGGCACCTAACTGCGGGTGTCTGGGAGTTTATTAGGCCGTTGTCCGCTTGCGCCGGTGTGTGAGGCACAAGGCTCCGATCGTCAGCACACCGGCTGTGGCCGGCTCTGGCACGAAGCTCAACTCAAGCGTGTATGAGCCGGATTCGTCGTGGAACCCGAAGAAGTCGAAGTCCGCGAAACCGGTCACGGCGAAGTGCAGTTCGCCGTTAAGGGGCACGATGCCTTCGAGCTTCGACAAGAGTGATTCGCCGTTGTCGTCGTTCAGGTCAACCAGGTCGCCGAATTCATCGAACGAGGCGAGGATGGTGTCAATCTCACCGGTTGTAATCTCCGCGACATAGGAAGCCCCGGCGGGCAGGCCCGTGAACGTTACGAAGTCAACGTCGTTGATCGTGTTGTCCGTGATCGCGTCGTAGTTGTGCCCGGCGAGCGTGGGGACGCCGAAATCGTCGGCCTCTACATCGACGACCACGACCCCGCCCGCGGTGAGTGTTGACTCGACCAACACCGTCCCCACAAAGCTGTCGGCCGCGTCGTACAGATCGACATACATGAAGAAGTCGCCAGCCTCGGTGTGAGCGAGCCCCGTTGTGTCGTCTAGCCCGTCAAAGTCGAAGTCACCAAAACCGCTTATCGCCAGGTGGATAGCGGTGTCGGGGTCTACGTCTATGATCGTCAACTCGCTGGCGGTCCCGTTGCCTAACACGCTGCTGTTGTCGTCGGTGGCGAATAGGAACCCGAAGTCGTCAAACGCGCCGAGCGTGAGGTCGGGGCCGACTTCGATCAGACTCAGTTCATCGGAGAATGTGGTTACGCCCGACGGCAGGATGGTCCGGGTCGCGAATGTCTCGTTCGGCTCGCTTGCCGCGGCTTGGTTCGGCGCCAACGCCGACAACGAAGCCATCGCCAGAATTTGCGCGGCGCAGCTTAAGCTTTTTCCAATGGACTTTTTCATCTCTCTCCCCCCAAGGCTGACCCGCCGGTTGCCGCGCATTGGCCACGGCATCAAGCGTGCTTAAATGGACCATACCACTGAAAAGCAGCGTTGGTAAATGTTCTTTTCACTTTTCTTTCGCCTTTTTCGCCTCACACCGATTTCTCGTAGCGATATGGACAAATGGGGGTTGCCCAATTTAACGCCCGGTTCGTGTCGGCCTTCTTTGCGTTAGGTGGGCGGTCGTAGCGCGCAACGCGTCGTAGGGCAGGTCATTTGACCTGCCTCTTGCGCGGAGAAGAAGGCAGGGCAGTGCCCCCCCTACCTGAAGCAGCAGTAGCCGTTATAGCGGCAGGAACGTGATCAGATCGCCTGTGGCTTCTTTGACGACGATCGCCGCTCGGCCGTTGGGTAGGACGATCTCAATGGTCCCCGCTTGTCGGCCCGCTTGGGCGGTGCCGTTGGACAGTGCCCGGGCGAAGTCATCGAGGGTATTAATGCCGAACTGCGGGCCCCTGCTGATCAGGCGGCTGATGAAGTGGCTGTTGTGCGCCTCGCGGAGGCCAACCTTGGCGAATGCGTTGCGAACCTCCTGCTGGGTGAGCGTATTTAACGCGCGGTTTTTGATTAACCCGGTGAAGGCGACGCGTCCGAACCTGGCCACCTGAGCCGTCGCCCGGCCCGCACCGCCCAGAAACCGCGCCAACAGCCGAAAGATCACGCTCCACATGCGAAGGCTCCTTTTTTATAAACAAACGGGGGGCATGCTTGGCGTACGCTTACGCGGGATCGACGCCTGCCCGTTAGGCAAGGTTATCGACTCGTACGCACTGTTAATATTCTAGGCTTGTGGGCGCGCGTCGGCCGGGATGCCGGGCAAAGCTTGATTCACATCCCCGCTTGCGCATTCTGAGCGAACGCGTCAATGACGAGAGCCGCGGTCAGTGACAGCAGCCCCAGCCACCCGAAGGCCCGGACTAGCCAGCCGGGTGATGTGTGGTTGACGTAGGACAGGCCGAACACGTTCCCGGTTAGCTCACCCAACTCTTCGCCCCACCAGATAAGCGTGATCGGGCCCAGCAGGCACATGCCCACGCCCAGCAAGGCGTGTGGTTCTTCTTGTGTGGCTGCGGCGAGGGCGAGGCAGGCCAGGGCGAGCAGGAGCGAAATGACACGGCCGATGGGCATGGGTGCGTTTTACAAATTGATTTTCGGTCAACCCCTATAGCCGCGGCTTATAACCGCGGCCTGACGTGTTTCGCAAACGCGATTACCACCGACGCCGGGCCCGCCGCATTACTTGTTCGCCGCCGACGCGGTGGGTTGTTCGGCTGCGGGCGTGGCGGCGCTTTCGGCGGTGACGGGCACAGCGCCGATGCACATCGCCGTGAGGTCGTCGCGCTGGTTGAGCGAACCGATCTGCTGGTCGAGCTTGCGTTCGAGGCGTTGCATGGCTTTGTCGAGCGGGCCGTGGGCGATGTCTTTGAATTCTTCCTCGTAGCGCATGTTCGCGATGCAGGGCGTGGCGTCTGAGCAGTCGTCGGTGTCTGGGAAGGCCATCTCAAAACCGTCGGAGTACAGCAGCAGGCGGTCTCCGTGTTCGAGTTGCGCATGGTCCACGTCGTATTGGCTGTTTGGGAAGACGCCCAGGAGCATGCCGTCGGGCTCAAGCGTGGTGACGGACCCGTCGGCGCGTAGCAGGAACGGGAATGGGTGTCCGGCGCGGGCGAGGGTGATTTTGCGTGAGGGGCAGTGGATGACGCCGTAGCAGGCGGTGGCGAATCGCGTCTTGCCGGTCTGGTGGCGGAGCATATCGTTGTTGAGCCTGAACATGGCCTCGTCGGGCGGGATGATGCGGTACCCATTGGGCGCTGTAGGGTCGATGTCTTTGGTGTGCAGGGCGCGCTTGATGTACATGGTCATGAGCGCCGCGGGCACGCCGTGGCCGGCGGCGTCGGCGATGAAAAAACCGATGTGGTCTTCGTCGAGTTGCATCAGGTCGTAGATGTCGCCGCTGACATACCCGGCCGGCCTGTAGAGGACTTTGAATTCTAAACCGGGGCACGTGGGCAGCGCTTCGGGCAGGAACTCGCGTTGGAGCTTTGCGGCGATGCGCAGCTCTTCATCGATCTTGTCGATCTGCTCGCACAGCCCGCCGTGGTGGGCCTGGAGGAAACTGACTTCCGCCTTAAGCGAGTGCACAACACGGCCCTGGTTCCAGAGCCCGCGCAGCATGGCGCAAAGCGGTTCGGGCCCCGCGGAAAGCGGCGCGATGATGATGCCGTCCTGAAACGGTGCTCCGAGGGGCTTTGTCTCGTTGGGCTGGGTGAGCATCGCGGGCAGGTGGCGGTCCTGGAGCAGGGCGATCAACTCGTAGCATTTCGAGTTATCGGCCTGGTCCAATATCACCCACGCCACGCCCGTGCCGTCGAGGATGGAGTCGTCTTCCAGCACGTGCTGGGTAGTCGTGGTGAGGATTGGGGGGCAATCTTGCTCTGGCCAGTGGTCCAGCGTCTGGTCGATCTCACTGGACCGCAGCACCGCTGGGTGAGAGCCTATAAGGGTTAACGATTTAATACGCATACCGCCGCCACCCCAGCATAGGCAGTCGTGAGAAAGTACAGCCTTGTTTTAGGTATCGGGCTAGCGGGCATTCCGCTTAAGGGTGTCCAGCGGCAGGTCGATCTTAGCGCCGGGTTTTAAGCCTAGGGTATCGAGTGTGTGGCCTTTGAGTTCGATGGCGAATTGGGCGGGCCAGCGGCTTGAATACCGCCGCAGACGGTCTTCTGGGGTGTCGGGCGGCTCGACATTCATCTGATGGGTGGCTACCACGCGCCCGTTTGGCCCTAGAAAAATAATGTCGATGGGCACCAGGCACCGGCGCATGACAAAATCCAGCGTCCGCGGCTGCGGGAAGACAAAGAGCATGCCGGCGTCGGCGGGGATGTGGCTACGCCCCGACAGCCCGAGGTAACGCGACGGGTCGTCCATAGCCAACTCCAACAGGAAGATTTTGTCGGCGATGGGAACGCGCAGCGTCCCATCAAGCGTGGTCGGCGCGTCGGCGCAGCCGGGCGACGCCGCCACCGCCATGAGCAAGACGAGCGCATACGCCCAAGGCCGCCGGCAGCACCTAGAAAACAAAACGTGTCCGGTGGTCATGGTTTTCCGATCAGCCACGCGTGATCTTGGCGTGTAAACGTCACGGCTTGGCGTGGCAGCTTGTCTAGTGTAAAGGATCGGCGGAACTCATCAGCGGTCATGGCGGCGTGGTGATCCAAGAGTCCACACCACCGGGCGAGCAAGCCGATCACGCGTGTCGGGTCAACCCCCTGTTGGCGGTAGGTGGCTAGGCGGGTGTCGCCGTGGCGCTTGGCGAGGCGACGCCCGTCTTCGCCCAGCACCAGCGGCAGGTGCAGGTATTGCGGGATGGGGCCTAGCTCCAGCATGCGGTACAGCCAGAGTTGCCGACCGGTGGAGCGGATCAGGTCGTCGCCGCGAACAACGTGGGTCACACCCTGACGCGCGTCGTCAACGACCACAGCCAATTGGTAGGCGGGGAGGCTGTCTTTTGTGGCCACGACGAAGTCGCCGACCTGCTGCTGGACGTTGATGGTTTGTGGGCCTTGCAGCTCGTCCGTGAACACGATCGATTCGTCGGGGACCACGACGCGCCACGCGGCGGGGTCGGTTTGACCGCCGGGCACACCCATCGCGGGCGGGTGCGTGGCCGTCGTGTCGCTGCTCGGCCTGCACGTGCCGGGGTAGCGTAGCTCGTGCTCGTCGCCGTGTGGCGCGGATTGAGCGGCTCGCACCTCGCTACGCGTACACGAGCACGGGTAGATCAGCCGTTGGGCGTGCAGGCGGGCGAAGGCTTGGGCGTATGGGGTTAGGTCGTGCCGCTGGTACAGCGGTTGGGTGTCCCAGTCGATGCCCAGCCAGCGGAGGTCTTCGATGGCGAGCTTGTCGGCGTTGGTTTTGACGCGCGGGCCGTCGAGGTCTTCGATGCGCATCGCCACACGCTGGCCTTGTTGGCGGGCGAGGGCCCAGTTGATCATGAACGTGCGCGCGTTGCCCAGGTGCAACGCGCCGGTTGGGGACGGGGCCAGGCGTGTGGTTGGGGTTGACACAGTGCAGTATCCTAGCGGCATGGCCGATTCGAAAGCCAAGACGACCCCGCTACGCCTCGCGGTGCTGCTTAGCGGCGGGGGCAGGACAATGCAGAACCTGGCGGACCGCATCAAAGCCGGGTCGCTACCCGCGTCGCTCGCGGTGGTGATCAGTTCCCGTGCGGACGCGTACGGCCTGGAACGCGCCAAGTCTCTGGGCGTGGTGGCGCACGTGGTGGCGCGTCAAGACTTCGGTAGCGCCGCGGCCGCGTCGGGCCGTGTGTTTGAACTGGTGCGGCAAGCGGGGGCGGACCTGGTCTGCCTCGCGGGGTACATGAGCTTGCTGATGATCCCCGATGACTTCGCTGAGAAGGTGATCAACATCCACCCGGCCCTGCTGCCGAGTTTTGGGGGCAAGGGCATGTACGGGCACCGCGTTCACGAAGCGGTCCTGGCGGCGGGGTGCAAGGTGGCGGGTTGCACGGTTCATTACTGCGACCAGACGTACGACACCGGGCCGATCATCGTCCAACGGGCGTGCCCCGTGCTTGACGACGACACGCCCGATGCGCTGGCCACCCGTGTGTTCGAGCAGGAGTGCATCGCTTATCCCGAGGCGATCGGCTTAATCGCCCAAGGCAGGGTGCGCGTCGAAGGGGCGCGGGCGAGGGTGCTGCCACCCGGCTGAAGCGGACGGCTCGTCGTGGGCGCTTGTGCTTAGATCGCCTGTCCGCCGCGCTCGCCGGTTCTGATGCGGATGCACTCTTCGAGGGGCGTGATGAAGATCTTGCCGTCGCCGATGTCACCCGATCCGTGCTTAGCGGATTGGAGGATGGCGTTAACCACGACCTCCACGAATTCCTCGTTGCAGGCGACGTCGATGCGAATTTTTGATGAAAGGCTGGGGATGACTTTCTGGCCTCTGTAGAGGTCTTCGTCTTGCGCCTGGCCATGGCCGGTGCAGCGGCTGACGGTGATACGGTTGATCTGGGCGACGATCAGCGCTTCGTGTACTTCGTCTAGCTTGTCGGGTTGGATGATCGCGGAGACCAGCTTCATAGGGTGTTCTCTAAGAGTACGGCAGAGCGGCTATTTTAACGAGCGGCGGCGTGTTGTGGGAGAGCCCTTCAGCCACGGCGACGGGCCGATTTCAGAAGCCACGGGTGGGGCCCGTGGGCTTCGGCTCTGTGACAATGAATAGCCGCCTCCCAAGACAGGCGGCGTGGGCGTTGACGGGCGGTGTCAGTTTAGATCGAGCAGGCCGTAGCCGTGTTCGCCGTGGAGGCTGTGGTCGAGCCCCGCCATCTCGCCGGTCTCCGCGATACGGAACCCCATGGTCTTGTTGACCAAGACCAGCAGCACGATGCTGACGGCTGTGGTGTAAATGATCGTGACGGTGACGCTTAACACCTGGACGCCCAGTTGCTGAACGATCGTGCGGGCCTGGGGCATATCGCCGTGCCTGATGAAAAACGACAGGAGGATAGCCCCGGCGATGCCGGCAACGCCGTGGATGCCGAACACGTCGAGGGTGTCGTCGTATCCGAGCTTGTTTTTAAGGTTGATAGCCATGTAGCAGCAGGCCGAGGCGATGAAGCCCAGGATGATGGCCCCGGCGGGTTGGACGACTCCCGCGGCGGGTGTGATGACGACGAGGCCCGCGAGGATGCCGCTGGCCAGGCCTAGCGAGGTGGATTTTCTTAGGTGCATTGCTTCGATGATGATCCAACCTAGGGCGCCGGCTGCGGCGGCGATCTGCGTGGCGGTGAGCGCTTGGGCGGTCTTTAAGCCGCTCTGCAGCGAGCTGCCCGCGTTGAATCCGAACCAACCGACCCACAGCAGGCCCACGCCGATGAGCGTCATGACCATGTTGTTCGCGTGCATGGCGGACTGCGGGTAGCCCCGGCGTGAGCCGACGTACAACGCGGCGATCAGACCCGTGATCCCCGCCGAAATATGCACCACCGTGCCGCCGGCGAAGTCAATGGCCTCCATCCGGTACAGCCAGCCGTCGCTCGCCCAGACCCAGTGGCACAGCGGGTTGTAGACGAAGATCACCCACAGCGCGATAAAGACGCAGTACGCCCGGAAGCGGATGCGTTCAGCCACCGCGCCGGCGATCAGCGCGGGCGCGATAATGGCGAACTTGCCCTGGAACATGGCGAACACGAGCGGTGGTATTGGGTTTTCGGCGTCGATGATGGCCTGGCTGTCCAGGGCGCTTAGGAATAGCAGGGAGCTATCCCACCCGCACCACATGCCCAGCCAGCCGGTGCCGATATTGGGGCCGAAGGCCATGGCGTACCCGCAGACCGCCCAGAGCACGCCGATGACGGCCATGGCGGCGTAGCAGTGCATCATCGTGCCCAGCACGTTTTTGGTTCGCACGAGCCCGCCGTAGAACATCGCCAAGCCCGGCACCATCAGCAGCACGAGCGTGGTGGAGGCGAGCATCCACGCGGTGGCACCCGTGTCGATGCCCGAAGAGGGGTCGGCGCCGATCGCCATGCACGGCCCAGCGGTGAGCAGGAGCGCCCCCCCGGTAACAAGTTTTGGTGACGTCTTCATCAAGCAACTCCTAAAAAACAAAACAACGCATTCCAGCCGGTCGCCGGGCTGGCGATGCCTTGGTGTTGCCCTCCTTGTAATGATGCCCCGCATACGTATATGGTGCGTGGCGTTGTTCCCCGGTGTTGGGGAGGCCTCGCGTCGGGCCGTTCGCTTTACTGTGCAGAAAATTAAATATACATTTTTTCCACGGCGTCAAACCGTCCTAAAAAGCCTTCGGGCGCGATTGTTCACGACGCTTGGCACGCCCCCAAGGCCTTGCCGCAGTATTCGCAAGGCGTTATAAAATCTGAGATTAGAAGCATTACAAAATAGGAAAAATGAAACCGGTGCAAAATATTTTTTACAAAGGGACGTGGGTTGTTTTGCTGCTTGGCGTTGTCGGCTTGTGGGGGTGTGGGCAGATGATGTCAGGCCTCCTTCGGCGGGTTCTGTACCCAAGACATCTGATACCAGCCGGCGATTACCGCGAAGCACGCACGGGAGACGGAACAGAAACGGTCTGGCTGGAGACCGACGCCGGACGCGTGGAGTGCCGCGTAACGCTGGGGCGGGGTGTGTCGGCGGATCGGCCCGGCCCGGCGGTGATCTTCGCGCACGGCAACGGCGAACTGATCGGACAGTGGCGCGCAATGATCAACGCCTACGCGCGTAGCGGCGTGACGGCCATGGAGCCGGAGTACCGCGGGTACGGCAAGTCGGCGGGGTCGCCCACGCAGGCGGAAATTGTGGAAGACTACATACAGTTCTACGACAAGCTGGCGTCTCGGACGGAGGTCGACAGCGAGCGGATTGTCTTCCACGGGCGGTCGCTGGGTGGCGGTGTGGTGTGCGCGTTGGCGGCGAAGCGACCGCCGACTGCCATGATCCTCCAATCAACGTTTACAAGCGTCACCGCGATGGCCAAACGGTTTTGGTTTCCGGGTTGGCTGGTGGCTGATCGGTATGACAACCTCGCGGTGGTGTCGCAACTGAACCGGCCGCTGCTGCTATTCCACGGCAGACGAGACAACGCGGTGCCCTGCCAGGAAAGCGAGAAGCTGCACGCGGCGGCGAGCGACAGCAAGCTGATCGTTTACGACTGCGGCCACAACGACTGCCCGCCTGACTTTGAGGCGTTTTGGCGGGAGGTGACAGGGTTTCTTGAAGCCAACGGGGTGATCGGGGTGGGGACAAGTGGAAACGACGGCGAGTCGGTGCGGCGGTAACACTGCCGCGTCCGTTGCGTGGTGGGTTTCGCTTCGCTCTACCCACCCTACGCTGGAAGTCATAGCGGGTCCACGCGATTCATGAGCTGCCTCGCAGCGCCGTGGTAAACAGTGGCGAGCGTGGCCGGGTCGAACTTGGCGCCGCGGAGCGTGGGGGTGGTGCCGGTGGGTAGCGAAGGGTCTAGCAGTTGCAGGTCGGGGTCGTCGATGGGGCTTGGGCCTTGGTAGTCGGTCTCGAAGAGCGTGCGCAGGGCCCAGTAGCGGCTGGCGAGCAGGTCGAAGCTGATGTTGTGGCTGTCGGCGACAGAGTCGCTGCCGAACAGGACACGCCCGGGGTTTCGCTGGCAGAAGTCTCTGAATTCATAAGGGTGCTTACTCAACTCTCGGACCATCCACTTTGTGGCGGAGGTGTCGATGTGCAGGTTGGGGTGGCGATCGAGCAGGGCTTGGAGCTGGTCGAGGTGTTCGGGGTTGCCGGCCATGTGCGCGGCGAGCCAGGGGATGTCGTGGTGCTCGTCGAGCAAGTGTGAGAGTGTTTCGTATTGCTCAGGCTTCGTGCCGTAGCGGTGGTGGTCGCGATAGTGGGTAGCGAACCACGTATCGGGGTCGGCGATGTGGATCATGAGCATCATGCCAAGCGACTTGGCCAGGCGCATGGCTTGGCGGACGGTGGGCGAGTCGAGGCGGAGCGCGGGGTGGAGGTCTTGGCCACGCGGGGCAGCCCAGAATTTACAGACGCGACACCCCTTGGCTGCGAACCCCTCGATGCGCTTAAGCCAATCGGTGGTGAACGTCTCGGGCAGGTGCCGGGCCAGGTAGTTGGGAACTGCGATAAACCGCAGGCGAGAGCCGTACCGGGCGCTGAGGTCGTCGACAAGCTCAAGGGGGCTCATGGTCCAGACGCGTTGGACGGCGAAGAGGTCGGCGACTTCGAAGTAGCGTTGGGCGGCGGGCAGGTCGTGGAGGTGTGTGTGGACGTCCCAGATGGGGCCGGTCCAGGGCAGGCGGGTCGCTTCGTGCCGGTAGGTTAAGCCCAGCCGGTTGGCGGGGTGGGTCGGGGCGGTGTTGATGCTGGGTGTCATGGTGAAACAGCCTGGGCGATAGCGCGTGTGTACCACTTCACTATAGCCCAGCGCGAGCGGGCGGGCTGGGGGCGATGGGGCGTACACTGTAAGCATGAGCGTGGTCAGCGTAGAAGATGTGCGGGCGGTGGCGCAGGGGCTAGGGTTTGCGATGGTGGGCGTGGCGCCGGCGCGGGCTAGCGCGTTTGAAGCATACGTGCGTCAATGGCTCGACAACGGCACGCACGGGCAGATGGGGTACTTGGCGCAAAACGTGGCGGCGCGTCTGGACCCGCGGAAGCTGCTGGCCGGTGCGGTGTCCGTTATCTGTGTGGCTGACCGATACCCCCCGGATGCCCCGGAAGCTTCGGAAGTAGCAAGGGCGGGCGGTGAGGGGGCCAAGGGGCGCATTGCGCGGTACGCGTGGGGCGATGACTACCACCGGATCATGAAGAAGCGGCTGTTCGCGTTGGCGGACACGCTGCGCGAGCGCTACCCCGACTATGAGTACAAGTCGACGGTGGACACAGCCCCGGTCATGGAGCGCGAGCACGCCCAGCGCGCCGGGCTGGGGTGGGTGGGTAAGCACACGCTGCTGATCCACCCGCGCCTGGGGTCGTGGCTGCTGTTGGGCGAGGTCGTGACGACGCTGCCGATCCGGTGTGAGGAATCGCTGCCGGCGACGGCGGCGAGCGTGGGCTTGTTGCCCGAGGGCAGCCACTGCGGGACGTGCACGCGGTGCATCGATGCGTGCCCCACAGAGTGCATCGGCGAATACGAGTTAGACGCGAAGCGGTGTATCAGCTACCTGACACTCGAACACCGGGACACGATCGATACGGGCTTGCAACAGCAGATGGGCGATTGGGTAGCGGGTTGCGACGTGTGTCAGGAGGTGTGCCCGTACAACCACGGGCACGGCGATGGCGCGTCGGACCGTAGCGGCGAGTACCACCCGCGATACACCGCTCGCCCGCCGGGGCCGGCGGTGGGGCTGATGCAGGTGCTGGCGTGGGACGAGGCGGCGCGTCGCGAGGCGTTCCGCAACTCCGCGCTAAAACGGGTGAAGCTGGACATGCTCAAGCGCAACGCGCTGATCGCGGCGGGGAATTACTTGACGAAACACCGCGACGGGGCGTTGCACGAATGGGTGCGACAACTCGCGGGCGATGAAGGCGAGCCGGAACTGGTCCGCAAGACAGCACAACAGGTGCTGACGCGGTTGGCCCCGGCGTGAGCGGGCGGTGCGTTACAGAAAAAAATCGCTGCTGCTTATCCGCGGCGCGGCCGACGGATCATCGCCAAGGCGCCCAGCGTGAGCAACGACATGGCCGCGGGTTCAGGGACGATGGCTAACACGTCGCCGTTGGAGAGCAGGACGTATAGCTCGCCGTGGAAGTCTTCGCCGAAGCCGTGGAGGCGGGCATTGACGCTAAGACTAGCCGCGTCGAGCTGTAGCTCGCGGATGTCGCCGGTGGGCAGGTCGAGGTAGAACAGCCTGCCGACATTCGCCGGCCCCTGGTAGTCGCCGAAGACGTACTTGCCTTGCAGTTGGGGGATGGCGCTGCCGCGGTAGACGAAGCCGCCGATGACGGAGATGCCCTCGGAGCGGTTGTACTCGGCGATTGGCGCGACCGTGTCTTCAAAGTCGGGGCCGCCCGTGCGGTTGACACGCGTGCCTTCAAAGTTCACCCAGCCGTAGTTGCCGCCGTTGACGATGCGGTCGACCTCTTCGCGCGCGCCCTGGCCGACGTCGCCGGCGTACAGCTCGCCGGTGAGACGGTCGAAGCTGATGCGGAACGGGTTGCGCAGGCCGTAGGCGTAAATCTCGTCCACGCCCGCTTTACCGACAAAGGGGTTGTCGCCCGGCACGGCGTATTGCCCGTTGGCGCTCGTATCGCCCAGCGGGTCGACCCGCAGGATCGAGCCCAAAACGTTGGAGGTGTCCTGAGAGTTGCCGGTGGTGTTGGTGTGGCCGTCGGCGTTGTTGTTGATGCCGCCGAACTGGTCGTTGGAGCCGCCGCCGTCGCCCAACGCGATGTAAAGATTGTGGTCGTGCCCGAACGCCAACGCCCCGCCGTTGTGGTTGCCCTGCGGCTGGTTGATGCGCATGACGACGCGCGAGGGGGTAGTGGCGTCTACCTGGTCGGGGTTGGCCGGGTCGACCGTCCACTCGCGGACGACGCTGTGGTGGTTGGCCACGTTTGGCAGTTCCGGGTGCGAGAAATCCGGGGTGATGGGGTCGCTCGAGGCGTCTCGGCCGGTCTCGCTGGTGTAGGTGTAAAACTTCCCGGAGCCTGGTGTGCCCCCGGGCTGAGCGAAGTTGGGGTGGAACGCCAGCCCCAGCAGGCCCCTTTCGCCGCCGGTGCTGAGCGTGAAGCCCGAGCCGCCAGCCGCGGGGATGTCCAGGAAAGGCTCAGTCACAAGCGAGCCGTTCTTGATCAGGCGTATGCGTCCCGCCTGGCCGACGATGAACAGGCGATTGGTCGCGTCGCCGGCGTGGGTCAGTGTGTTGGGGGCGTTCGAACTGCCCAGGTCGGCCAGCAGCTCTAGCCGGACGGTGACCGGGCCGGTGATGATCTCGCCATGCGCCGCTACGGGGACGGCGAGCGATGTGGCGGCGATCACGGCGAACAGCAGTGGCTTTGTGCGGTGTGTCATCTTTCGGTTCTCCTGTTCAGCGTGTGGGCGGCGGCGGGGTGGGTAGCGGTGCGCCGTGAGGCGGGGCGGGGTTACACGGTAAGGCAAACGGGGGTGAAGCAACCCTTATGTTAATCAGTTTCAGCTTAAAAACAAGGGAAAAGTGCCGCCGGACATGGCTAAGCCATGGGTGGCGACGCGCACAGCGGCATAAAAAAATCCCCGGCGGGGCCGGGGATTTGGGGTACTTTTTTAGTGCCGTGGTGCTGAATGGATCAAGCCATGCGGCGGCGCGTGAATAAAAGGCTTCCAGCGGCCAAGATAGCCAATGTTGCCGGTTCAGGGACAGGGACATTTGAAAATTCAACCATGATATCACCGCCACCAAAATCGCCGGTGGTAAGAAACCCGTGATATAAAAAGGGAAGGACTGTGCTAGGCGCTTGGTTGCCTTGTGAACTCGGCTTCTTCAGCGTTATACGGGCAATCGTAAAATTGAGCACACTGCCGTCTAATATGTCGTCTACAAACCACTGGGCGCTAAACATATCGGGGCCGAGCACCTCATCGCCTACACCATCTCTAACCGCACGCCCGACAATGCTGACATCGCTTGGATTGCTGTTGGGCAGATTGACATAAGTGTCATAAGCTATTGCGGGATCAAAATCTATAGCCGCTTGACTGGGGGGTAAATCGCCATTGTTAACAATAATCAAAGGGTTAAAGGGGGGAGAGGTGGCATTGAAAATCACGATAGACCCACCCGCTTCAGGCTCGATCTTGAGTGACGCGGTTCGGATCGCTTCGTCACTGCTGACAACAAAATCATAGCTCACAAAGTCGTCAAGCACGCTATCGTTTGGGGAGTTGGTCACCGGGATCGGGACTTCCACCACGTCGATTGTGATGCTCTGCATAACCCCGGTATCGGGGTCAGGCGCCTGGACAACGTTTGATTCAACGACGTCCGCCATTGCAGACGGCGTGCCCAGTGTCGCTGTCAGTAAAAGGGTTCCTAAAAGTGCGCACTGTTGTAGTTTAATACTGCGGGCTATGTTCATCAGACCTCTCCTTGGGGCTGTATTTTGGATACGGTGAGACAATCGGGCAGGCGAGCCGTAATACACCAATAATTCTAATCTCCGCTGATGATAACATTGATTTAACATAATAGCAAGGATAATTTCAAAACTTCCATCCGTCGCGTAATATGCTTTTTTAACTACACTTATAGTCTAGCCGCTGTAGTCTTTGAAGTCTAGGGTTTTACAAACTCATTTTCACGGTGCTTTTAATCGTACTTGTGCTGTTCGTCATAACTCGTTCATCTCAAATTATACGCAGCGGTATGGGTTTGAGCGTGTTCTAGAGTAACGAAGCCTGGACGTTGCCGCGATCAGTATGCCCCCAAAGAGAGCGAACGTTCCAGGCTCGGGCACGGCAACATTTTGCAATCCCGCTATTGGCGAACCAGGAGGCGGCGTAAAGTCGCGGTTAATATTTCCTACTACGATACTAATATCAAAAATATCAACGTTTCCATCGCCGTTAATATCACCCTCACTCCAAGTGCCTGTCTGATTAATATTCCCAACAATAATACTAAGGTCAAAAATGTTGACCTCAAAGTCTAGATTGACGTCGCCCGGCCCCGTTGCGACGAGCGTAATACCGTTTCTGGTGCCGTCCTGGTCCACATAATCATAAATTGTTGCCAACGCAAGGTCGTTATCGACGACACCCCCTAGCACTGTGTCGAAAGTCCCCGTTCTGGTACCGCCATATGTCAAAATATCGAAGGTGTCGCCATAATTGGGCCTAAAGCCGCCGGTCAAGCCGAGATCAAGCTCGCCCGCCAACGTGACATTTTGGGTCACGTTGACTTGGTCGTGCCCGGATTGGGGGGTTAGGCCGCCGATTTGTAGCTGCATCGTGGAGCCGTTGTCCAGTTCCACACTGGTGGCGAAGTCGAGGTTGCCGCTGAACGAGCCGCCCTCGCTGGTCGTGTTGACCTCGACGAACAGAACCTGGTCGGACCCCGTGGGTGCGATGACCTGGCCCTTGTTCACAAACGAGTTGGTGGCGCCGCCGAGGATCAGCCGGTCTGACTGGGCGGTGCCCGCTTGGGCTTCGATCACGCCCGTGGTCTCGTTGATCAGTTCGTGGTTGTCGCCCAGGTCGATCGCGGCGGCGCCCATGTCGGGCAGGTCGGCGCCGAGGTGGCCGTCGGTCAGGACGATGGTGCCGAAGTTGCGGACCGTGGCCGCGCTATCGTTAAGGGTTAGGGCCGCGCTGCCGAAGGCGTTGGCGAACGGATCGGGGTTCTGAGCGGTGCCCGCGCCTTGGACAACGATCGTGCTGTTGGCGTGGTTGTCTGTCATGAGGGTGTTGTCGTTGCCCGCAATCTTGACGACGCTTGGGCTAGCCAGGTCGTTGGCGATGTTGATCTGTGAGTGCGTCAGCACGACGTCCCCGCTGGTGGTGCCGCCGTTCTCGGCGTGGAACTGAAGCGGTTCCCAGTTTGGCGCGCCCTGTTGGCCGGTGTTGATGCCCGATAGCGTGAGGTACAGGCCTGTGTCGCCGGGGTCGGTCGCTTTGATCATGCCCCGGTTGATCAGTTGGCCCGACCCGCGCACCTCACGCAGCGATGGGGCGGAGCCGTTGAGCGTGCCGGCGAGGGCTTCGATCTGGCCTTCGTTGGTGAAGGTCCGGTTTTGCCCGTTGCCTTCGTCGTCTTTGAGGTCGAGGCTTAAGTTAGAACTGCCAACCTCTGTGATGTTAGAAGTCGGCTCTAGGTCTTGAGCGTCGAGGATGATGTTGCCGGTGTTGACGGTGTCTTGCTGGGCAAAGAAGAGCAAGCCGTGGCCCAAGGCGTCCGCGGGCTCTTCGGGGAACGCGACGGCTTCGATCAGCTCCGTGCCGACGATGCGCAGCGTGCTGTTGGCGGGGTTGTCGCTGGTGACCACGTTGTCGGGCGTGGCGAAGTTGGTGACGCGTTGGCCGCCGCCGGTGACGGCGTCGCCCACGTTCGCCAGGGTGTGCGTGAGGAAGGCGTTGCCGGCGGTGGTGCCGGCGTCTTCAGCAACGTACGTCAGGGGCGACCAATTGTTGCCCACCCTGACGCCGCTGATGCGTAGGATGGCGTTTGTTTCAACGTCGATCAGGCCGCGGTTGGTCAGTGTGCCGGTGCCTTGGATGATCCTCGCCGAACGCGCGCCGGGCACGGGGTCGTCCGTCACGGGGCCGGCTTCGACCTGGATCACGCCGTCGCTTTCGTTGATGAACTGGTAAGAGGATTTATATGTATCGAAAGTGGGGGAGCTAAAATCAACATCAAAGCCCACGTCGAGCACGGCCGCTCCGATCCCGACGGTGACAGCCGGGTCGATGTCCATCGAGGTCAGGACGATGTTGCCGTGGTTGAGGGTGGTGCCGTTGGGGTTGAGCGCGCTGAGCACGCCGTTGGCCATTTGGTCGGGCCGCTCGGGGGCGCCCGGCAGGTCGGTGCCGACGATGCGGAGCGTGCTGCCGTTGACGTTGTTGGTGCGCAGCACGTTGTCAAAGGTGCCGATGTTGAGCACCAATTCGCCGGTGGTGGGCGCCGCGTTGATGTGGATGTCCGACCTCGCCAAGAAGACCTGGCCGTCGGTGGACCCGCCGTTGGCGACGAACTTGATCCGGTCGAAAGCAGGAGGCGGTGAGCCCTGGTTAAGGTCGCCGCCCGAGATTTTGAACAACGCGCCGTCCGCGACGGTGATCAGCCCCTCGTGGCGGAACTCGCCGTTCGAGAAGCCACGCAACTCGCGGAGAGACCCGGTGGTGTGAGTGACCTCGATTTCACCGGCGTTGATAAACGTGTTGGAGCCGATGTCCAGGTTCGCCGTGCCCACGCCGTTGGGGTTCTGAGCTGAGTCGTCGAGGTCTTCGGAATCGAAAACCACCTTGCCGTTGTTGGTGATGGTGGGCGTTTGGACGGTGAGCAGCGAGTGCCCGAACGCGTCGGCGGGCTCCGGGCCGGAGCTGGGCAGGATCTCCGTGCCCAGGATCCGCAGGGTGTTGTTGGCCGCGATGGTGGAGCCCATCAGCCGGTTGTCGGGCGTGACGATGTTGAGCACCGATTCGCTCGCCGGGGTGTCTGCGGTGAACTCAAGGTCGGCGTGCATGACCAAAACATCACCAGCCACGGTGCCGCCCGCGCCGAGGTACTTGATGGGGCTCCAGTTCGGCGCGCCGCCTTCGTTGAGGTTCGTGCCTGAGATGATCAACTGCGCGCCCGCATCGACGATGATCTCCCCGGTGTTCTGCAACACGCCCTGATTGCCCCTGATGGTGCGCAGGGTGCCGGTGCCGAGTAAGGCTTCAATAGTCCCGGCGTTGGTCATGCTGTTCGAGCCCAGGTCGAGCGTCGCGGTGCCGATGCCGTTGGCGGGCACCGTGGCCAAGTCGAGGTCTTCGGAATCGAGCACGATCTTGCCGTTGTTCGTCACGTTAGCCGACGTCTGTGTGAGCACCGCGTGCCCATAAGCGTCCGCAGGTTCCGGGCCGCTCGTGGGGACCAGCTCGGTGCCCAGCACGCGTAGCGTGTTGTTCGCGGCGATGGTGGTGCCTTCGAGCCTGTTGTCGAAGGTCACAAGGTTCAGCGTGGATTCGCTCGCCGGCGCGTCCGCGGTGAACTCAAGGTCCGCGTGCATAACCAAAACATCACCAGACACGGTGCCGCCCGCGCCGATGTAATTGATCGGCCGCCAGTCGGGCACGCCGCCTTCGTTGAGGTTCGTGCCGGAAATAATCAACTGGGCGTCCGCCTCGACGATGATCTCCCCGGTGTTCTGCAGCACGCCCTGGTTGGCTTTGATGGTGCGCAGGGTGCCGGTGCCGAGTACGGCTTCAATAGTCCCGGCGTTGGTCATGCTGTTCGAGCCCAGGTCGAGGGTCGCGGTGCCGGTGCCGTTAGCGGGCATCGTTGACTCGTCGAGGTCATCAGAATCGAGCACAATCTTGCCGTTGTTCGTCACGTTAGCCGACGTCTGTGTGAGCACCGCGTGCCCATAAGCGTCGGCGGGCTCCGGGCCCATGCTGGGCAGGATCTCCGTGCCCAGTATGCGTAGCGTGTTGTTCGCGGCGATGGTGGTGCCTTCGAGCCTGTTGTCGGGCGTGACAATGTTGAGCACCGATTCGCTCGCCGGGGCGTCTGCGGTGAACTCAAGGTCGGTGTGCATAACCAAAACATCCCCAGACACGGTGCCGCCGGCGCCGATGTACTTGATCGGCCGCCAGTCGGGCACGCCGCCTTCGTTGGCGTTCGTGCCGGAAATAATCAGTTGAGCGCCTGGTTGGGCCACGACCTCCCCGGCGTTTTCAAAGATGCCCTGGTCGGTGCCCAGTTGGGTTTGCGTGCCACGGATGGTGCGCAGCGTGCCGGTGCCTGGCCTCGCTTCGACGGTGCCCTGGTTGACAAAAGTGTTTAGGCCGATCGCGAAGGTGGAAGTGGCGGTGCCGGCGGTGGGCACCGTTGAATCGTCGAGGTCTTCGGAGTCGAGCACAATCTTGCCGTGGTTCGTGAGGTCCGACGACATCAGCGTAAGCACCGCGTGCCCGAACGCGTCGGGCGGTTCAAGGGCGGGGGCGGGGGGGATGATCTCGGTGCCCAGTATGCGCAGGGTGTTGTTCGCGGCGATGGTCGTGCCCGTGAGCCTGTTGTCGAAGGTCACAAGGTTCAAAATGGATTCGCTGGCCGGGGCGTCCGCGGTGAATTCAAGATCGGCGCGCATGACGACGACCTTCCCATCGACGGTGCCGCCCGAGCCGATGTACTTGATCGGCCGCCAGTCGGGCGCGCCGCCTTCGTTGACGTTCGTGCCGGAGATGAACAAGATCGCGTCGTCTTCGACCTGGATGGACCCGCCCGTGGCGTTTTCAAAAATGCCCTGTGTGCCGTCGGTCCTGCCGCGGATGGCCCGGAGTGTCCCCGAGCCGAGACCCACCTCGATATCGCCGGTGTTGGTTAGGTGGTGTATCCCGATATCAAGGTTAGCGCTACCCAGGGGCAACGCGTTGCTCGCGGGTGTGACGTGCCCGTCGTCCAAGACAATTGTGCCGGCGTTGGTAAATGTTTTCGCGGTGGCGGGGTCGTCGTCGTTGCGTAGCGTAACCAGCGCGTGTGAAAAAGCGAAGGTGTCCGTGGCGGCGCTGCCCCCGGGGATCGCGGTGCCCTGTATGTTGAGCGTGTAACCGGTCAGGTTGTCGCTGAGCAGGCGGTTGTCCGGGCCAACCAAGTTAATGGTCTGGTCTGCGAGCGTCGAGGCTGAGATATCCACCTCGGAGTGAAGGAAGTAGGCCCGCTCGCTGATCGTGCCGCCGGCCGCTTCGTATGTCAGGTGATTCCAGTTGGGGCTATTCGTGCTGCCCTCATTGACGCCCGAGAGCGTCAAGAAAGTGCCTTCCTCGACGCGGAGCTCCGCGCCGGGGGCGTTGGTCAGGCGGTTGGCCCCCGCAATCGAGCGTAGGCTGCCGTCACCAGCCAAGACGCTGATCAGGTTGTTGTTAACCAGATTGCCGTCGTTGTCGATGATCAGGTTCACCCCGTTGGGGTTGGCGCCGTCGCTGGTCATGATGATGGTGCCGTTGTTCGTGAAGCCCGACTTCCAAAACACCTCTGCCCAGCTACCAAAGTTTTCGTCCCTGCCTTGCAGCGCCAAGACGTGGTTCGCAGCCAAATTGCCGTTCAACTGGCCGCTGTGCCCGCGTATGATCGCCTCGAAGGTGTTGTTGTTGGTGTTGGTCCAGGTGTCGCCGATTGTCAGGATCGCCAGATTCAGCACCACGTCACCGCTGATCGAGCCGTCGAGCAATTCCAGGTGAGCCTGCGTGTTGACATTGAACGGCTCACCCACGGTGCCCACGTTCAGGCCACCGCCCGAGCTGAATGACCCGCCGTTGAGCGTGAGCGTGCGGAGCGCCTCAGCGCCATTCGTGACCGTTAGCGTGTTGCCTTCCAGCGAGAGCGGCTGGGTGGCGATAAGCTCCATGATCGTGGCGTTCGACCCTGTGAATACCACGGGTGTTGTTTGGCCGGTGATCAAACGGGCCAAGTCGCTGGAGCCCGGCAACACGTCGCCCGTCCAGTTCGCCGAGTCGAACCAGCTAACGCCGTCGCCGTCGGCGTCCCAGTCCACGGCCTGGGCCTGTGTCGCGGTCAAGCACGCCACCGCCATCGCCCCCAGCAAGCGGGCGCCGTGATCAAGCTTAAAAAGTTTGCCTAATAAAGATCTGTGTTGCGTTGCGGTTAACGATGATGTCATAAATGTACCCCACCCGGTCAGTAATTGGTTAAAAGCCATGAAATCTGGGCTCCTTGCTTGGGATTGCGTCTCTAATTTCCCGTTATCAAATTCAGTACAAACAGCATTAACTGTTTGCAATAACAATAAATAGTCAATTCTCCGCCTTGCCTGGGAACTGTATCTGCGGTGTAATGCTTCTCTTCTCGCCCCCCCGAGTGGAAAACACACTGCGTAAGACTTAGCGCAAAGTAAGACATTAAGTATACCCGAATCGGTTAAGAAAAATCAAGATTAAAATAACGGAATCTAAATAGATTGTTCGCTGGCGCCGCGGCATAGGGCTTGGGTTCACAAACTTGTAGTGCTGAGTGGCTAAACCGTAATGTTATTTTGGGCAATCTAGGAAAGACATCCAAACGGTAGGTAGGAACGTGATTATACGGGCACGTGAGCGCTGCGTGGGGCGGACTTAATGGAACTAGACACACTAATCTTCCCGTTGGTGGGAGCCGTCGCGGCGATTGGTTGCGTCAAAGCGGGTTGGACGAAACCCCGGGTATTTGAGCATAGCCCCAGGCGAGCTATGGGCTTGGGCGCGTCGGAGTTGGCCGCTGCGTTGATGTTGATGTTCTTGGGGTTCGTCGTGATTCAAGCGATGGTGGTTCAGAGCAGCGCCGGCCGTTCAGCCGAGCGCCCGGCAAGTGAGAACAGCGTTCAACTGAGCGAGCCGCAAGCGGAGATGAAGCCGACGCCGCGGCAGTACCTCCGGATCGCCTTGCTCAACCAAGGGTTGGCCCAGTTGCCGCTTGTAATGTTGCTGGGTGTTCGTTGTGCGGCGAGGCGGGATGGGTGGCGGACGGTGGGCGTTGTGCCCCGTCGCGCATGGCGCGAGGCGGCGGGCGGTGTGGTGGGGCTGGGCGTGGCGCTCCCAATGGCGCTGGGGCTGAGCGTGGTCGTAACTCATTTCGGGCAGGTGGTGCTCCGCAGCCCGGCGCCGGAGATCGGACACGACTTATTAGAGATCCTTTTTCAGCCCGCCGAGCTGTGGGTGCGCATCGGGTTGCTCGCGTCGGCGGTGGTGGTGGCGCCCGTGTTGGAAGAGCTGATCTTCCGTGGGCTGGTGCAGACGGCCTTGGGCGAGATTTTGGGGTGGGAGCGGCGGTGGCTAGTGGTGCTGATCGCGTCGGGCGTGTTCGCCGCGGTGCACATCGGACAGCCGTGGCAGGTGCTGCCCAGCTTGTTTGTGTTGGCTGTCGTGATGGGTTGGCTGTATGAGCGGTCGGGCAGCCTGCTTGGGCCGGTCTTGATACACGTGGGGTTCAACGCGATCAACGTAGCGCTGGCCGGCGTGTGAGGCGACAGAGACGCTCCGCTTGGGGGCGAGGCCGCCGCGATCATGATTAACCCCGTTACACAGGGACCGAAGCCATGAAAATAGTGCAACTCGATGGGCTGGCGCAGGAGGAGGTCTCGCACAACCCCGCGATTAAGAAACGCGTCATGCTCGGGCCCGGTGACGTGCCGGGTGTGACGAATTTTTCGCAAGCGAGGTTCGAGCCCGGGCACGTAGCGCCCGCCCACGAACACGCGGACATGCACGAGGTGTTCTTGATTGAGGCGGGGCGGGGCGTCATCCGAGTAGACGCTCAGGAGCACAGCTTAGAGCCCGGCGTGTGCGTGGCGGTCAAGCCCGGAGAGCGACACGAGCTGGCCAACACGGGCCAAGAGGATTTGGTGGTGACGTATTTCGGGGTTAAAGGCTGACGTGCCCGCGTCGGTCCGCTGATCGGGCTCGCCACCGGTGTGTCACAGCGATGACCCGTGACGGAAGCGCCCGGATCGGTTTAAAATGGCAAGCGTACCGCATACGCATCCTTAAAAGGAGATCATCTCGCATGAACAAACCAAAACTGATCACGGTGCTTGTGGTGGCGGTGCTGGCGTTGATTATCTTGCTCCAGAACACCGCCACGGTGGAGACGCGCATCCTGTTTTTTACCATTTCATTACCGCGAGCGTTGTTGCTCTTGATTACCGGGTTGACCGGGTTCGCCGCGGGGGCGTTTGTGGCGTGGTCGATTATGAAGCGGAGGGCCGTGTAGCCGCGACCCGGGCGTGACGGTCAACGCCGGGCGGCTTTGAGCTAAAGACATGTTTACAGGCATCGTTCAAGTGTGTGGTCGCGTGGCTGGCACGCGGCCCCAAGCGTCGGGCTTGCGGCTGGACATCGACCGGCCCACGTGGGCGTGCGCGCCGCCGGCACACGGGGACTCAATCTGTGTCAGCGGTGTGTGCCTGACGGTGGCGGGTGGTGACGACCGTGTTTTAAGCTTTGACGTGGTAAGCGAAACGCTCACCAAAACAACGCTCGGCTCGCTGGGCGTGGGCGGTGCCGTGAACCTTGAGCCGGCGGTAACACCCGCAACCCCGCTTGGCGGGCACTTTGTACAGGGGCATGTCGATGCCATGGGTGTGGTGTCGCGCGTGCAGCGCAACGGCGGTGAGTGTCGCATGCGGTTCGAGCCGCTGGATTCGGGCATGGCCGACCAGGCTGACAGTGTGTTGGAAGCGGTGGTGCCTAAAGGGTCGGTGACAATCGACGGGGTGAGCTTGACCGTCGCCGGGGTGGACCGGTCGGGTTTTGAAGTGGCGCTGATCCCCACCACGCTTGAACGAACCACGCTGGGCTCGCTCAAACAGGGCGGCCGCGTGAATATCGAGACGGACATGATCAGCAGGACAATCGTCCATTGGCTGAGCCGCCACTTCGACTTGAAACCGGGGCAAACCGTGACAGCCGAAGCGCTACGCCGCGCGGGGTTTGTCGAGTAACCGGGGGCGTGCGATAGGCTGCAAGATCGCGCCGCCGCCGCCCGCATTTACCGGTAATAGACTGCCGACAAGGGGCTTACCCGTGACGAATCCGATACGGGTTTGCCCTAGGCGGGCTGATGCCGCTATAATATTGGGTTCGAGGTTGTATCTATAATAGAAGACCTGTTTGAGTTGGTTAGACGGAGCTAGGCATGGCACACAAAAAGGGACAAGGCAGCACGAAGAACGGACGCGACTCGAACGCGCAGTACCGCGGTATCAAGCTGTACGGCGGTCAGTTCGCTCGCGCGGGTAATATTATTGTGCGCCAGTGTGGCTCACCGTTTAAGCCCGGTTACATGGTAGGAATGGGGAAAGACTACACGCTGTTTGCCCTGGCTGACGGAGTGGTCCGTTTTCAGGGGCGCAGGGTGCATATCACGCCCGCCGCGGGCTAAGTCATTTCGGGCCATGATCGCCCTTGCAGGGGAGTTGCGGGGGAACACAAAGGGAGCGAATTCGCGCCGGGGCATTATGTATTGCGCCGGCGGCACGGGGGTAGCTTCCGGGATCGGTCATTTTTTTTCAGCGACCTACGAAGCGGCCCGAAATGTAAGTGGTAGTGAATAGCACTGTGGTGCGTTATGCTCGTTGATCAAGCGACAATCATTGTGCGGAGCGGCAAAGGCGGCGACGGCGTGGTCAGTTTCAGACGCGCCAAGTACGTGCCCAAGGGCGGACCCGACGGCGGCGACGGCGGCGACGGCGGCAGCGTTTACCTCGTCGCCACACCGGGCGTGGACACGCTTTTAGACTTCGCCGGGCGTCACCACTGGCTCGCCGCAGAGGGGCAACCGGGCGCAGGCAAGCAGTGCCACGGCGCCAACGGCAGCGACCTAGAAGTGAAAGTACCCCCGGGCACACTGGTCTACGACGATGAAACCGGAGAGCTGATCGCCGACCTCGACCAAGACGCATTGAAAATTAAGATCGTCCAAGGCGGGCGAGGCGGGTTCGGCAATGAACACTTCAAGAGCGCGACGAACCAGACACCGCGTCAGCACACCGACGGTGAGCCTTATCAAGAGCGGTCGCTCCGCCTCGAGCTGAAGCTGATCGCCGACATCGGCCTCGTGGGACTGCCCAACGCGGGCAAGTCCACGCTGCTTAGCTGTATTAGCAAGGCGCGGCCGAAGATCGGGGACTACCCCTTTACAACCCTCGAACCGAACCTGGGCATCGCGTCTCTGAGCGGGTACCGGCGGATGGTCGTGGCGGACATCCCCGGCTTGATCGAGGGCGCGCACGACGGGCACGGCCTGGGCACACAGTTCCTACGACACATCGAGCGCACGCGCCTGCTGGTGCACCTGCTCGAAGCGGACCCCCCGTCCGGCCCGAACGTGGACCCCGTTGAAAACTACAGAGTCATCCGCAACGAACTCGCCGGGTACAGCCATGTGTTAGCCGACAAGCCGCAGATCATCGCGTTAAGCAAGATCGACCTGCTGGCGTCGCCCGAAGACCAACAGACCGCGATCGACATGATCCAAGACGCCATCGGATGCCCCGTCGTGCCGATTAGCGCCGCCACGGGCCAAGGCCTGGACCGCTTGCTAGAAGCCTGCTGGCTGGCGCTACAACAAGAAAAGGGCGCGTCCCAAGAATCAAACTGGCCGAAAACGCCGCACACACAGGAAGAAACCGTACCCAGCAACTGACCGTGCCGCACAACACCGCCCGGCAAACACCACGGAGCCTGCTATGAACACCAACCTCTTGGCCATCGACGCCGGCAACACCCGCACGCACGTGGGTGTTTTCCTCGACGGCAAGTTGGCCCAGAGCGCCGCGGTTGAGAACAATGACCTGAAGGGGCTCGGCGATCAGATCGAAAAAGCCTGCGCCACGCTCGACAGCAAAACCGACAAGTGCGCCATGCTCGCGTCCGTCGACGCGCAGCGTGATCAGCAACTGGCCAGCCTGGCGGCCGGGCGGATCGACGGACCGTTTTACCGCGCGGAGAAAGACCTCAGCGTGCCCATCGGCAGGCAGCTCGACCCCGAAACCATCGTCGGTGTTGACCGCCTGCTAAACGCGGCCGCGGCGTACGACGTGCTGCGGCAGGCGTGTATTGTGGTCGACGCCGGCACAGCCATGACCGTGGACCTCATCGACGGTGCGGGCACCTTCCACGGCGGGGCAATCGCGCCGGGGGCGCAGATGATGCTCACAAGCCTACACAAAAGCACCGCGCAACTGCCCGATCTGCGATTCGCACCACCCCAAGAACCCGTCGGACACAGCACCGCCCAGGCGATGCTGACCGCTGTGTTCCACGGGATGCGCGGCATGGTCCGCGAATTGATCGAGCAATACGCCCAGGTCATCGGCACGTTCCCCGTCGTCGTGGCCACGGGCGGCGACGCGCCCACGCTATTCAAAGACTTCGACATGGTCGACCGCATCGTGCCCGACCTGACGCTCATCGGCATGGCGCTGACACTCCAATCAGCAACCAAAACACAACTGTAACACCGATCCCTCACGCCACACCTCGCCGGGCCTGCAACGCCGCCTCGGTGATCAGTTGCCGCACCACCGCCGGGCCCTGGCGTGTGATGCGGCCTAGCAGGCTGCTGCAAAACTATAGCACGTTGCATTTATAAATTTGATTGACTGGGTGGCACGGCTTGCTTGCAAGCCGTGAAATGCGGGTTCGCCATGTCAACGACCACCGAACATCCATCAAAGATAATCACGACAGGTGCTCTAGCGTTTGAGTTGAGGTGGTGATGTGTTGGTGAGCCGGAGTGTTGTTTGGGGTGCGTGGCGTTGGTACGCCGCTGGACACGGAAGTTCACCTCTGCGTTGCGGGGTTTGAAACCGTTGGCGTCACCGGATTGATCATCTCGATCCGTCTCATCGGCACGCGTTTAAAGCTCTTGATCGCCGCGTACGCCGCCTCAAACCGCGGGCCCATCTCGGCCAAGATCGCATCGACCGCTGCCTTGATCAGCCGAAGCGGGTGGTCGGGACGGATACGGTCTTCGATGTCGATCGCGTAGAACATCACTTGACGGGGATCGGGCTTGCCACGCATAAGAAGGCCTCCGTGCCGGGGGGAGAAAAAACCATCATAGCCGACATGCCAACAGACTTTTGCAGCAGCCTGCTAAGCGAAGCGTGCCCCAGAATACGCTCTTAATAGAAAAACCTATACTTGAGCCACTGTGTCGTACTACCTAGGCATCGATCTTGGCGGAACGAGCATCAAAGCAGGCGTCGTCGACCACCAAGGCCGCGTCGTCGCCAAGTCCTCCGCCGCCACGCACGGCAAAGACGGGCCAGACGCCGTACTAAAAGATATCGCCAAACTCGCCGCTACCATCGTCGAGCAAGCCAAGCTCAAGATGGACCAGATCCAAGCCGTCGGCATCGGCTCGCCCGGCCCCATCGACTTTGAAAACGGACGCCTAGCCAGCGCCCCCAACCTCCCCGCATTCCGCGACGTGCCCATCCGCGACCGCATCGCCGCCGCCACAGGCCGACCCGCCTTCCTCGAAAACGACGCAAACGCAGCCGCGCTCGCCGAGTACTGGATCGGCGCCGGGCAAGACCCCAAAATCCGCCACCTCGTCGCACTAACACTGGGCACCGGCATCGGCGGGGGCGTTGTCGTCGACGGGAAAATCGTCCACGGCGGATTCGGAAACGCCGGTGAAGCGGGCCACCTCATCGTCATGCCCAACGGCCGCCTCTGTGGCTGCGGGCAGCGCGGCTGCATCGAAGCCTACGCCTCCGCCACACACACCGCCAAACGCGCCGCGGAAGCCATCGAAGCAGGTGAAACCTCCACACTCACCGACGTCACCACCAAACAAAACCGCGCCCTCACCGCCAAAGACGTCTTCGACGCCGCAAAAGCAAACGACGCCCTGGCACTACGCATCGTTGACGAAACCGCGCTCTACCTGGGCATCACCTGCGTGAGCCTCTGCCGGTTACTGGACCCACAGATCATCGTCCTCGCCGGGGGCATGGTCGAAGCCGGTGACTTCCTCATCGATAAGGTCCGCCAAGCCTTCACCAGCCAAAACTGGCAAATGGCCAAGCCCCGCGTCCGCATCGTCCCGCCCCAGCTAGGGTCCGATGCGGGCCTAATTGGCGCGGCAGCAGTGGCTTGGAACGCGCAAGCCTCAAGCACCACCGCATCCCAAGCCAGCCCGTAATATCGGCCCCCCTCAAGCCGACACCCCAAACCGCCGATTCCATTCTCAAGTAAGACCGCAGACACACTGCGCCTAGACACGTTATCGAACGCTTGGAACGTTGGGGAGATGGCCAAAAAAAGAACCGCTGTCAAAGACGGTCTGGAGATCTATCTCCGCCAGATCGACGAAACCGATCTGCTCACGCCCGAGCAAGAGCGCGAGCTGTGCTGGCAGATCATCCACGAAAACTGCCCCGCCTCGCGAGACCAGATGATCCGCGCTAATCTCCGCCTCGTCGTCAGCGTCGCCAAGCGATTCTCCAACCGCGGCCTGCCCCTGACGGACCTCATCGAAGAGGGCAACCTAGGCCTGCTCCGCGCCGTCGAGGCGTTCGACCCCGACCAAGGCGCCCGCTTCAGCACCTACGCCTCATGGTGGATCAAGCAAGCCATCAAACGCGCACTGATCAACGCCGTACAGCCCATCCACATCCCCGCCTACATGGTCGAGCTGATCGTCAAGTGGAAACGCGCCTGGCGAGACCTCGAAGAAAGCCTGGGGCGCTCACCGTCCATCCAAGAGCTGGCCGAAAAAATGCAACTGCCGCCGAAAAAAGTCCGCATCGTGCGAAAGGCGGTCAAGGCCTTCCAACGACCCGCCAGCAGCGGAGCGCGCGAAGAGGCGGGCGGACCCACCATGTCCGAAATGCTACACGACGACCGCACACCCACGCCAGACGAGCAGGCGCTGCAAAACGACGACCTCGAAACCATCGGCCTGCTGCTGGAAGCCATCGACGAACGCGAAGCCACGATCCTCCGCCTCCGTTACGGCCTAGACGGGCAAGAACCGCTCACGCTCAAAGAGATCGGCAAACACGTCGGTTTAACACGCGAACGCGTACGGCAAATCGAGATCGAAGCCCTCGATAAACTAGAGCAACGACTCACCAGCGACAAACCACTGGACAACCTCCCCCCCACACCGTCCGCGCGCAAAACACGACGCACCTCAACCCGCCCCCCCACGGACGACTCCGCCTCCATCGACGCCGCGTAGAGCTTATTTGAGAGATCTCCCACGACGAGCCGTACGCCTCAGGCGGATGAGGGAGCGGTCTCCGCGCTAACACCCCGGGTGCCGGGCGCCACTAGACAGCTTCTAGCTATGTAGTGCGCCTTGGCGTAGATCAAGTAAATGGGTTAGCCGCATCACTCGCCCCGCTTATAAAACGGCAGCTTCACCACCTTCGCCCCCAACCGCTTCGCCCCAACCGCAATCTCCACCGCATCACCCACTTCGCCACACCCTGACGCCACATACGCCATCGCGATCGGCACACCAAGCGTCGGCGACAAACACGCGCTCGTCACAACACCCACCTCGCCATCGCCCTTAAACACCGCCATCCCCTGCCGCGCCGTGCGCCGCCCATCGAGCTCCAGCCCAACGAGCTTACGCGTCGACCCCTCCACCGCGATCTTCTTTAGTGCCGCCTGACCCACAAACGGCTCGCCCCGGTCCTGTTCGTCTTTGTCCAAGCTCAACGCGAACCCCAGCCCCGCCGAAAGAGGGTCCGTCGTTTCGTCTAGCTCATGGCCATACAGCGGCATCCCCGCCTCCATGCGCAGCGTGTCGCGCGCGCCCAGCCCCGCCGGCTGGATCGCCGACTCACCGCCTTCACCCTGCGACTCTCGCACCAGCAGATTCACCGCCTGGGCCGCCATCTTCGCCGGCAGGATCACCTCAACACCGTCTTCACCCGTGTAACCCGTCCTGCTGATCACGGCCTGCATCATCAGCAGATTCTTTTCACAGAAGCGGTACCGCTTCAGGGCAGGCACCTCGCTGGAGAATCGCCCGATCTGCTCCATCACCCCCGGCCCTTGAATCGCGACCATCGCCGTGCTGAACGTCTGGTCTTCGATGTTGACACTCAACCCCTCCGCCTGCCCATGCAAGTGCGACAATATCTTCTCGCGGTTCGACGCATTCACCACCAGAAGCCAGTGGCCGTCGAAACGGTAGACGATCACATCGTCCAGCACTCCGCCCGCATCGTTACACACCATGCTGTACCGGCACGCCCCCTCTTGCATATCACTGACCCGCCGCGTCAGCGTCCGCTCAAGCAGCCGCCTCGCGTCGCGACCCGTGAACTTCAGCCTGCCCATGTGCGACACGTCGAACAGCCCCGCCCCCGTGCGCACCAGCTTGTGCTCCGCGTGGATCGACCGATACAGAATCGGCATCTCCCAGCCCGCGAAGTCGACCATCTTCGCGCCGTGCTCGGTGTGGTACCCGTAAAACGGCGTGCGGAGTTGTTGATGTGATTCGGTCGCTTGTGTCATTGTTGAACCTATGCGTAAGAGTGTCCCGCCACGAGCCGCGACCGTAAGGGAGCGGTCCGCATGGTGATATCTACCGACCCAACACACCACCGCTCCGTTACAGACGATTGTAAATACACGTTCTTACATCTCGCTCCGCTGGCCCGTCGTGCCGAACAGCGGCCGGTAGTCGCCCGGTGTGTAGAGGTGGAACGCAACCTCCCGCAAATACTCATAAGGACCGCCCCCCCGCACGTTCTCCACCAGCTTCGCGATCTGCTCCTGCGACCGAAACGCCGCGATGCTCTCCAACTTCCGCTCAAACGCCTCCTGATTAGCCAACAACTGAAGGTTCGGAGGACCACTAAAATCGCAGTACACCGCCATCTCATACACGCGGGGCACCCGTTCAATCGCCGCCCCCAACTCCGGCCAAACCGCGCCCGACGCGTGGAACAAGCTGATCATCAACTCGCGGTAAGTCACTTGGTGATCCGGGTGCAGGTCCGTCGGCGTCGGCACAAACACACGCGCGGGACGCATGGTACGCAGGTGGTAAGTCATCGCGTTCTGCAAACCCACGAACCCGCGGATGTCGTCGATCTCCGGCCGCTCCTCAGCCGCCAGCCTGCCCTGAAGCGAAAACAAACCGCCGTCGGGGTAGTCGATGTACTTCACGCACGACCCGTCCAGCCCAAGCTTCTCGCAAGACTCGTACGTCTCCACACGCCGCGTCTCCACCACCTCCTGCCGCGGCATCGGCTGGCAGTAACCCATACGACCGTCCGTCACCACCAATAGGCACACCTTCACCTTCGCCGCCAACGCCGCCTGAATCCACAAACCCGCGCCGATACAAGCGTCGTCGTCGTGCGGGCTCACGAACAGCCACGTCTCTTTAGAAACGTCCTTCACACCCATCACCCCGCCAAGCGACGTCGAGTAATGCTTCTTGCCACCCTCCAAACGCGTGTATTCAAACGGAGCCGATTCCATATGCCCGTCTACTCCTCTAGCCTGCCCACCCACCCCAGCAACTGTCGCACGAACTGCGCGTAATACTGACCGACCTCAATCGCCCACCCACCGTCCGCTTGGGCCGTCACCCGGTCCACGCCCCAGTCCACCAGCCCACCCACCCAGTGCGGTGCAAGGTCCACACCCAGCGCCGCCGTGCGCCCCTCACCATGCGCGCCCACCACCAACAACGGGTGACGAGACAACGCGTCCATCCGAACCTCGCCCCCATACTGTTGCGCCGTGAACCGCAGCACCTCCAGCACCACGTCACTGCCCGCCTTAGCCTCTAGTAAGTTAAACCCACCGATCGTCGGCGGTCGCTCGCCCCAAGGCAACCCCTCCGTGGTCGGGTGTTCATGGTCGGGCACTAGAAACGCCGGCTGATCGCAGTTCACACGGTCGTCTTTCGTCGCAATGTTCACAGGCAGAGCGTGCCCAACCTCCGTCCCACCCCAGTCGCCGCCCTGGCCGTGGAAAGACTCCCAACCACCGATCATCAAAAGACCCGCCCCCTTTGCCACCCGATCCACCAGCCGCTCCTGTGCCTCTTGCGTCATCATCCCCGCAGAGTAATCGCTCAGCACGAACAACTGCCGCCCCTCGCCCACCCCTACAGCCTCCAACGGCTCGTCGCCGGGCAAGTAATCAAACCCCCACCCCCAGTGCGACATCAGCCCCGCCACATAGCTCGCCGCGCCCGAAAGCGCCGTGTCCCCCGCGTATAAAATTGCTTGCTCAGCCATGGCTACTTTTCAATCCCGCTGCCTTTTAGCAGCCGCCGCCCCCAGTCGGTATGATATTAAACTTTCGACTTTAAGCGTGCCATTGACTCCAGTCTAAGCCGCCTTTGTGCCTTGTCAACGAAGACTTTACGAGAGGATACCATGCTCAGGGGCAACGCGATCATAGGCCAGTCCGGCGGCCCGACTTCCGTCATCAACGCCTCAATGGTAGGCCTCATCGACCAAGCCAAAAAAGCCGGGGGTAAGTCCGGGGGCAAAGCCATCAGCCGAGTCTTCGGCATGCGCTTCGGCATCGAGGGCGTCCTCAACAACCACCTGCTCGACCTCAAAGCCCAAACCGCCACCACCCTCAAAGCGCTACGCAACACACCCTCAAGCGCCCTAGGCTCAAGTCGCCACAAGCTCACCGACAACGACCTAGCCCCCATCCTCAAACGCCTAAAGCAATACGACGTCCGCTACTTCTTCATGATCGGCGGCAACGACACCATGGACACCATCCACCGTGTCCTGCTCTACGCCCAAAAGCAAAACTACGACCTCGTCGGCGTAGGCGTGTCCAAAACCGTGGATAACGACCTCTTCGGCACCGACCATACCCCCGGCTACCCCAGCGCCGCGCGGTACGTCGCCCTGAGCATCCAGCAAGGGGGCACCCTCGCACGTGACATGCAGCAGGTCGACCAGTTCACCGTCTTCCAGACCGTAGGCCGAAGCGCCGGGTGGCTACCCGCCGCCGCAGCCCTCGCAAAGCAATCGCCCGCTGACCCGCCCCACATCATCCTCATGCCCGAACGCCCCTTCGACCAAGACGCGTTCCTCGCCGCCGTCAAGAGAGCCAAAGACCGATACGGCTACTGCTCCATCGTCTGCGGCGAGGGCATCACCCACGCAGACGGCACGCCCGTCAGCGCCTCACAAACACGCGACAAGTTCAACAACGTCGAGTTCGGCGCCATGGGCGGCACCAGCGCCGCAATGATGATCCACCGCATCATCGCCGACACCTTCAACTGGCGCGGCGAGTTCCAAGTCACCGAATCATTACAAATGTGCGCCGCCGACCGCGCCGTCAAGCTCGATATAGATGAAGCCTACAACTGCGGCACCCAAGCCGTGAAACTCGCCCAAAAAGGCACCAGCAACGTCATGGTCACCATCACGCGTCAATCCAAACCCGGTCAGCGCTACCGCGCCGGGTACGGCACCATCGCCCTGGAAAAAGTCGCCAACGCAGAACGACCTATGCCAGACAAATTCATCACCAAAGACGGCATGTTCGTCACCAAAGCATTCCTCAACTACGCCAAGCCCCTCGTCGGCCCACTACCCAAATACGGCCAACTCAACCTCAAACGCGCCAAACCATAACAAACATCGCGTCAACGACCAGACCGGACCTTCCCCATGAACCTCAACGACGAAAAGTACACCCGCTTCGGCCTAGTCCGCGACATGCTCGCCACCGCCGACGTCGTCGCTAACTTCGACCCCGACCAAGCCGCTGACACCGCCGCCGCCATCGCCTCCGTCGGCCGCCTCCTGCTCACCGGCGAAGGGTCCAGCCGAATCTTCCCAGCTAAAAACGCCATCACACACGCCCACCGCCACGGCTACACACTCGCCCTGCACACCGAAGCCGCCCGACAAGCACAAAACTACAAACTCAAAGACTGGGCAGTCCTAGGCGTCTCAAACTCCGGCAAAACCAGCGAGGTCATCAAGCTATTCAACGCCCTACACGCCAACCAACACAAGTATCTATATAGCCTCACCGCCTCACCCGACAGCAAGCTCGAATCCCTCGCCGCAAAAGGCTACGTCCTAACCTGCGGCAAGGAAGGCGCCGTCGCCGCAACCAAGAGCGTCATCGAGCAAGCACTCTTCACCCAATCCCTCATCGCCCACGCCACAGGCCGAACCGCCTTCAAAAAACCGCAACTGGCCGACCTCGCCACCGCCATCACAACCGCACTCACGCTCGACATCGACCCCAAAATCACCGCCGCCGTCGCCGCCGCGCCCACCGTCTACTTTGCAGGCCCAAACAACGGCGTCGCAGAGGAACTCACGCTCAAGACCAATGAAATCACCCGCAAAAAATCCGACTTCCTCGAAGGCACCTACGCAGTCCACGGCGTGGAAGAAGTCATGGACGCAAGCGATGTCCTCATCTGGATCAACCCCTACGAAGACGCACAAGACAAATTCACCGACGTGCTGGCCAAAGGCGTAGGCCTAAAGATCATCGCCGTCGCCGACAGACCCACCCCGTTCCCCACCATCCAAGTCCCCGCCTGCGGCGACCTCGCCCCCTACGCACTCATGGCTGGCGGGTGGAACCTACTCGTCGAAGCCGGCATCAAGCTCAACATCGACCTCGACAAACCCCAACGCGCCCGAAAAGTCGGAAACGAATTCACCGGATAGAAAAAACACCCACCACGAGCCGCGACCGTAAGGGAGCGGTCCCGATTCGGCTACGCTGTACATAACGAAAATATCTTTAACGAAACCCCAACACCAGGCGTCACCCACCATGGAAGCAGGCATCGTCGGGCTACCGAACGTCGGCAAGAGCACGCTCTTCAACGCGCTCACCGCCGCGGGCATCGCAAGCGAGAACTACCCCTTCTGCACCATCGAGCCGAACGTCGGCGTCGTCCCCGTCCCCGATCCGCGCCTCGATCGCATCAACCAGCACATCACCACTGAAAAAATCATCCCAGCCGCCCTGCGCCTTGTAGACATCGCGGGCCTCGTCAAAGGCGCCAGCCAAGGCGAAGGGCTCGGCAACCAATTCCTCTCACACATCCGAACCGTCGACGCCGTCCTTCACGTCGTACGCTGCTTCGAGGACAACGACGTCGTCCACGTCGACGGTCGCGTCGACCCACTCGCCGACATCGACATCATCGACACCGAGCTCATGCTCGCTGACCTGCAGACCGTCGAGTCGGCCATGAGCAAAGCCGAGCGCCAAGCACGCACCGGCGACAAAGACTCAAAGCGCCGCGTCGAACTGCTCAAGCAGTGTCAGTCTTTGCTGTCAGAGGGCAAGCCGATCCGTAGCTTACAAATCGAAGACCCCGACCTACGCAAAGACCTCAGAGGCCTGGGCCTGATCTCCGCCAAGCCCGTGCTCTACGTCGCCAACGTGGACGAGTCCGACCCGCTAGGCCAAGGCCCGCTCGCCCAAAAAGTACGCACACTCGCCGCCGAGCAAAACAGCCCCGTCGTCCCCGTCTGTGCCAAAATCGAAAGCGAACTCTGCGAGCTAGACCCGCCCGACCGTCAAGAGCTGCTCGATAGCCTGGGCCTGCCCGAACCCGCCCTGGCCTCGCTCGCACGAGAAGCGTACAAACTCCTTGGGCTGCACAGCTTCTTCACCGCCGGACCAAAAGAGATCCGCGCCTGGACCATCCCCATCGGCGCCACCGCCCCCCAAGCCGCCGGCGCCATCCACACCGACTTCGAAAGAGGCTTCATCCGCGTAGAGGTCTACTCCGTCGACGACCTCGACCAACTCAAAACCGAAGCGGCGATCAAAGCGGCTGGGAAGTTGCGCGTTGAGGGGAAGGCCTACACCATGCAAGACGGTGACGTCTGCCACTTCTTGTTTAATGTGTAATCCGTAGGGTGGGATAAGCGCCAGCGCATCCCACCATCGGCTAAACGTGATTAATGAAAACAACGGGTGCCTGGGGCTGAGTCCGCCTTAGGCGGATGCCCCAGTTTGGGTGACCTATCCTATGACAGGCTACGCTTAGTCACAGCCGGGGTGCCACGGCCAGCGAGCATCAGCGAGTCGGCCGTGCCGATCCCAAGGCGAGGCCCAAACTCATAAGACTACCGCTCAATCAATCGTCAGCCCCCGAACCGACCCCCGCGACCCGCCGTTTCGCCACCACCTTCACCGCCGCGACCGAGATCAGGTTGATCGCGATCGCACCCACCAGCACGTAAAGCCCCACAGCCGTTTCGGTCTTCACAAAAGACTTGCCCTCCAACAGGAACACCAGAAGCGCCAAGCCGAACACGTCGAGCATGGCCCACTGCCCGCACAGGTGCAGCCGCCGCTGCCACCGCACACGTTCTGTCGGGCTGAGCTTGCCCAACCAGAACACACCGTGCCCCAGCCACTGCAAGAACGGCACGCCGATAAGCGTCACCCCAGCCACCACCGCCACCACATAAGCCCCTTTAGGGGGCATCGCCAACGCCGAATCCAAAATGCTGTATGTGTAGCCGGAGAATAGCTGATCGACTCTGATGTACGGGAACACAGTAGCCGCTGCCAACGCCACGCCCCACAGCAATAACAACAGCGGCACCGCCCAGCGGTGCCAACCTACAGCCGACGCCAAACGCACCGCCACACCCGAACTGCCCGCCTGGCTGCTGCCGACGCGCTTGGCGATCAGGCTGCCGCATGTCATGCTCATCGCGATCGCCGCGATAAAAAAATAGAGCCCGACAACCGGCTCGGCGCTGACAAAGAACTGGTCGTTGGTCAGCACCAGGATGATGCACACCACAAACACGTCCAGGAACGACCACTTGCCCAGCGGCTCGATCCGATTGAGCCACACGCGCTGTTGCGCGGCGTCTTTGAGCTTCAGCCAAACCAGCCCAAGCGTCGCAAGCTTCGCGAAGGGGAAGATAATGGAAAAAACCACCACCAGCGCGGCGATCACGTACAGCCCCGATTCCCACATGAGGTACGCCGACCGCGGCAGGCTGTAGACCTGTTCGCCTTTGAGAAAAATATCCACACGCAAAAACGGCACCGCCAGCGCCGTCACGTTACACACCAGCGACCCGGCGAGCAGGCCGGGGATCAACCAACGGCTGTGGTCGGTTTGTGTTGGCAAGGTCGAGTGATTTCAGTCATTGAAAAAACGCGAGGTTTTCCCTTTGGGTTGGTCAGACCCGCCAACCCAATACGCACCACTGTAGCGTTACTTCAGGGACGGTCCAAGGTCAATTTGATCGTTACCGCCTTGCGTGGCGCCGGGCCGCGCCACGGCTTCGCTTGCATCCGTAAGCAAGCCGCGTGAAGCCCCAGGGCATCCAGCCGGGATATCACATAGCCGCTTGCTGTGTCGTGACATCTATAATTAGGCAATGGCCGTCGAGACCGATCGCCAAGAACACCCGGAAGACCCCGTCCCCCTCTGCCTGCATTGCTTGGAGCCGGTCGATCCGTTGGCTCATTACTGCCCGCAATGCGGCGAAGCCGTGGGGCAACTCACCCCGTACATCCCGTTCGTCAACATCCGCTGGTCGACGCAAATCTGGAGCCGGATGTGGCAGCAGACCTGGTCGCGTCAGACATCAATACTCGGCCGTGTCTTCCGCTTGCTTGTGATTGTCTGGTTCGTCCCGGTCCTTCTCGTAGGCCTAATACCACGGCTGTGGCGCAAACGCCGGGGGCAAGAGTAAGCACCTACATCGGGCGCCTCCGAGGCCACGCGAAGTGCGCCCAAGCCAAAACCCGCAGCCCCGTTGTGAACCAATCCCAGCCTCCTGCTTAACAAGCCGCCCGCCGCGATAAACAACACCCCGCCGCACGCCCCCGCGCCCGCTCACCACAAACAACACCTCGCCTAACAAAAATATTTTTTCCCCTTCTAAATCCAATCCACTCACGCCGCCGTAACTCTTAGCGACATGCCGACACAGCTAGCTAGCCGTCACCGAGCATGACAAACGTATCCGCTTGGGCGACAGGCACACGCCGCGCAAGGCCATGCGCGACGCCAAAGCCGTTCGCCGTCACAGCGGAGGAAGATGTAACCAGGCTTCACAGCCGCAGACAACAAAAAGAAACGGAGGCGTTATGAACCCCTTAACGCGAATCAAACTGTATCGATTGCTTTTCGTTTTCACCGGCGCTGCATTCACCGCCACACACGCCGCCCACGCCGTGTCACTCCAAGACCTTTTCGACGGCGACACCATCACCGTCGCGGGCGTAACCTTCGCCGATTGGCTGCTTGACGACATCGTCAGCGACGCGTCCCCCGGCTCCGAGCCCGACTTCACGCTCATCGACGTGTCGCCCTTCCAAACCGGCAACACCGTCGGCCTACGCTACACCGCCAACAGCCAATGGTCCGTCACCGACGACAATTTCATCGACACGTTCTATAGCTACACCGTCACCGCGCCCACCGCCCCCGTGGTTGAAGCGCAACTCGAACTGACCGGCTCGGGCATCACCGGCTTCGGCGGGTCGATCAACATCATCGACGACCTGTCCGACGCCGTCACCCTCCCCGTCGGCCTAAACGCCGTCTTCGTCGACAACCTCGTCGGCGACGCGATGCTCGGAGATTCGTCACTGCTCGCCTCGCTGTCGCAGCTAACCGTGGAAACCTCCGTCCTGATCGCCGGCGACTTCTCGGGTGATTCAGTCGCTCTACAAACATTTGAGCAGCGGTTCGTCTTGGACCAAACCGCCGTACCAGAGCCCGCCACCGCAACGCTCTTCAGCGCCGCCACCTGGGCCGCCCTGTTCGCGTCGCGCAGGCGTAAACGCCGCTAACCCGCCGCGTGGCGGAAGCGTTCAACAACACAAACCCATGAACCTTTAAACCTTCACTTTTAGGAGACACTGAAATGACACGGAAACAAACAACCATCACCGCAGCGCTAGCCGCCACGGCAGTCGTCACGGGCGCCGCCGCCATACACGCCTCCAACCACCGCGAAGCGCCCATCACCGCGCTGGACCACAAAGCGGACATCACCGATGTCTACGCCTTCGTCCCAGCGAACGATCCCACCAGGGTCACCCTGATCCTGTGCGTCGACCCACTGCTGGAGCCCGGCAACGGCCCAACGCTCTTCCCCTTCGACCCAGACATCCGCTACGAAATCAAGATCGACAACAACCACGACGCGGTCGAAGACATCACCTTCGAGTTCCGCTTTGCCACGGAGTTCCGGATCCCCGCGGTGTACACCTCCGTGGCTGGGTTTGGCGACAGCGGCGCCGCCGACCCCGAGACGGGCAGCGTCATCGTGCCCCCCAGGATCACCAGCTTCGACAACCCCGGCCTAAACCAGCGCCAGACCTACACCGTCACCATGGTCACCGACGACGGGCAGACCAAGACACAGCTAAACACGACCAACGGCAGCCCACTGTTCGTTGTGCCCGCCAACGCCGGGCCACGCACCATGGACTACGAAGCATTGTTCAACGCCGGCATCTACACCAGCCTAAGCAGGCCAAACGTCTACACCTTCGCCGGCACCGTGGACGACCCGTTCTTCATCGACCTTGGCGCCGCGTTTGATACCGCCAACTTCCGCACGCTGGGCAGCGGCGTCCCCGCCGTGCTCACCGACACCGAAGACCTCGCCAAGCAGAACTTCGCCGGCGACACCGTCTCGGGCTACGCGGTCAACGCCATCGCTATAGAAGTCCCCATCGCCATGCTCACCAGCACCGGCCAGGCGCACGACGCGTCCGACCCCGAAGCCACCATCGGCATCTGGGCCACCACCTCGCGCCCGCGCATCACTGTGCGTCGTTCGCCCAACCCCGCTCAGAACAAAGGCGATTTCCGACAGGTCCAACGATTCGGCAACCCCCTGATCAATGAGCTGATCATCGGCATCGGCGCCAAAGACCGTTACAGCATGAGCGAGCCCGTCAACGACGACCAGTTCGCGCCCTTCTTCCTGAACCCACCCATCGCCCAGATCGTCGAGGCCCTCTACAACGAGCTCGCACCCGGCGCCCTGGACGTGCCCGAAGGGCCCCGTACAGACCTGCTGCCGCTGGTCACTTACACCAACCCAATCTCCGGCGCGCCCAACCCCATCGCCGACCTCATGCGCCTCAACACCGGCGTCCCGCCCACAGCCCCCACCGCCGCTAGCCGCCTGGGCCTGGCCGCAACGCCCCCAGACTTGGCCGGATACCCCAACGGTAGACGCCTAGCCGACGACGTGGTGGACATCACCCTACGCGTCGGTGTCGGCGGCATACTCAACCCCGACTTCAACAAGTTCCCCAACAACCGCCTGGGCGACGGCGTCAACGTCAACGACGCGCCCTTCCGGCTCAACTTCCCGTACCTGGCCTCCAGCCCAGACGGACGAAACCGCAGGCACATCGACCCCGGCGAGAAATTCCCCGACGGCAGAGACGTGCCCGTGGATTAATGGATCCTCCAATGGGAGGGGAGAGAACACACCGCGGGCGCGCGGCTAACCCCGCACGCCCGCTTTACTCAACCAAACACCGCAACCCAAACGCATGGAGTCCGGACATGAAAACCCACACCCTCATCATCGTAGCCCTCGCCGCCGCTTCCATCACCACCCCCGCATCGGCCTCGGGACAAGCACACTCACCAGCCCAGCAAAAAATACACGCCGCACAAACAGCCATCGAAAACAACCCCAAGCAACACGAACCGTACAACCGCCTGGCCATGGCACTGGCCATGCGCGCCCGTGAAACCGCCGACCCCGCCTACTACGATCAAGCCCTCGAAGCCGCCCAACAGTCCCTTCGTCTAGCACCCGACAACTACGGCGCGAAAAAAGCCATCGCCTGGTCACGACTGGGTAAACACGAATTCCCCGCCGCACTCCAAGCCGCCAAAGAACTCCACCGGCTCGCGCCCGACGACATCACCGTCTATGGCTACCTCGTCGACGCTCACACCGAGCTAGGCCAATACGACCAAGCCGAGCAAGCAGCCCAGTGGATGCTCGACCTACGACCCGGCAACGTGCCCGGCACCACGCGCGCCGCGCACCTCCGAGAGCTGTTCGGCGACATCGACGGCGCGATCGACCTGATGACAACCGCATACCGCCACATCCCGCCACACGAAACAGAGCACCTCGCATGGGTCCTGACCCACCTGTCACACCTCCACCTCACCGCCGGTCGCGTGGACCTCGCCGCGGAACTCGCACAGCAAGCCCTGACCGCCTACCCCGACTACCACTACGCCCTGGCCCAACTCGCACACACCCGCGACCAGCAAGGCGATCACGAACAAGCCCTAGCACTATTCCAAAAACACTACGCCGTCGCGCCCCACCCCGAAAACCTCTACCTCGTCGGCCAGGCCCTCGAAAAACTCAACCGCCACAACGAAGCCAAAGCCGCCTACCAAGAATTCGAGCAAGGCGCACACGCCGAGATGCAATCGCCCGACAACGCCAACCGCGATTTGATCTTTTACTACACCGACCACGCCAATAACCCCAAAGAAGCACTGCGCATCGCACGCATGCAGATCAATCTCAAGCAAGACGTGTACACGCTCGACGCCCACGCATGGGCCCTGCACGCCAACGGCCAACATGACCAAGCCCGCCAACAGATCGATCAGGCCCTAGCCGTCGGCACCCGCGACCCCAAGCTCTTCTACCACGCCGGCGCCATCGCCATGAAACAAGGCGACACCGCCGCCGCACACCGATACTTTGAGAAAGCAGCCTCGCAAAGCCCAGCGTCACAATGGGGCCGCGCCGCCACACAAGCCATGGCCGCAACGCGCTAGATCACATCACCTAAAAACCCACAAACACCCTACGCCAACGCCCCACGCCCGGACCCGGCCGACACCAAACTTAAGGTCAACCTCAACACAACCGACCTTATTAAAAGAAAGGGGCCTCATGAAACACGCAGCCGCAGGACTCAAATACGGAGCGTGCGCCTTCTTCGGCTGGTACGCCGCCGTCATGGCCCTGGTACTGGTCACGGGGGCGGGCAACGCGGGCATATGGGTCGTCTTCGCGCCCCTGTGGGGCATCGCAGGCTGCATCTTCGGCTACACACGCTCAAAGCTCGAAAAAAACACCGCAACAGACGACCCCTTCGATTAAACCCGCCGCCCGCCTAACGCCACCGCCTCCCGACCCGGTTGCACCCCACCGCGCCCCCGCGTAGCCTTCACGGGCGTGTACCCCACACTCAGAGATTTCATCCAAGCCCTCGACCAAGCCGGCGAACTGCACCGCGTCGCCGCCACCGTCTCGCCCATCCTTGAAGTCACCCAGATCGCCGACCGTGTCAGCAAAAGCAACGCCCCCAACGCAAGCCCACACGCACGCGACTTCGACCCACGCCACGCACACCTAGGCGGAAAAGCACTCCTATTCGAAAACGTCGAAGGCGCGACCGTCCCCCTAGCCATCAACACCTTCGGCAGCTACCGGCGAATGGAGATGGCGCTGGGCTGCGCCGAAGGCGGGTTCGAGGCACTGGCCCAACAAGTCGCAAAGCTCGTCAAGCCCGAAACACCCACAGGCCTGATCGAGAAACTCAAAAAACTGCCCGAGCTCGCCAAGATCGCCTCGTACCCGCCCAAGGTCGTCCGATCCGGCATCTGCCAAGAAGCCGTCAAAACCGACAACGATATCGACCTGTTCCAATTCCCCATCATCAAGTGTTGGCCCGACGACGGCGACCCCCGGAAGTTTGGGTATCCCGTGGATGCTCAGCAGCCCGGCAACGGGCGGTACATCACCTTCGCGGGCATCCACACCGTCCACCCCGAAACCAACGACCGCAACGTCGGCATGTACCGCCTGCAACTACTCGACCGTCGCACCACCGCCATGCACTGGCACATCCACCACGACGGCGCACGACACTGGCGCGCCTGGAAGAAGCTGGGCAAGCCCATGCCCGCGGCCGTCGTGCTAGGCGGCGAGTCCGTGCTGCCCTACGCCGCCACCGCGCCGCTGCCCCCCGGTGTGTCCGAGCTCTTGTTCGCCGGCTTCCTCAACGGCCGTGGCATCGAGCTCGTCCAGTGCAAAACCGTCGACCTCCAAGTCCCCGCCAACGCCGAGATCGTCATCGAAGGGTTCGTCTCAACCGAATGCGGCCCCATCGGCTACGACCCACGCGCCAAAGGCCCAGACGGACAAACCATCCCCCTCGGCGACGGCGCCGCATTCGAAGGCCCCTTCGGCGACCACACAGGCTTCTACTCGTTGCCCGACCGATACCCCGTCTTCACCGTCACCGCCATCACCCACCGACGCGACCCCATCTACCCCACCACCGTCGTCGGCCTGCCGCCACAAGAAGACTACTACATGGGCAAAGCCACCGAACGCATCTTCCTACCACTGCTAAAAACGCTCGTGCCCGACATCATCGACTACCACCTGCCCATGTTCGGCTGCTTCCACAACTGCGCGTTTATAAAGATCGCCAAGGAATACCCCCTCCAAGCCAGGCGTGTCATGCACGCCATCTGGGGCGCCGGGCAGATGGCCTGGACAAAGCTCATCGTCGTCGTCGACGAACACGTCAACGTCCACGACCAAGACGAGGTCATGTTCTACCTCTGCGCCAACTGCGACCCCGGCCGAGACGTGGAGATCGTCAACGGCCCGCTGGACATCCTCGACCACGCCGCCCCCCGCCTGGGCGCCGGGCACAAAATCGGCTTCGACGCCACCGCAAAAATCCCAGGTGAGGAAGTCGCGGGCCACGCCGTGCGCGATTGGCCCACCGTGCTCAAAATGGACGACGCGGTCAAACAACTCGTCGAACGCCGCTGGAGCGAGTACGGCCTGTAATACGGATCTCGATTAATAATGAGTCACCCACAACGAGCCGCGACCGTCAGGGAGCGGTCTCTTTATAGGCTTAAATCGACTCAAAATTAATCCGAATCCGTATAACCGCACACACACCGCCCCACCCCCCCCAAAAAAAAAGCCCACGGAATAAATCCGTGGGCCTCCGCTTCAAAAAGGAGCCACCCGAATACGGTGGGTAAATTCTCGCTTGGCTTACGCCGCCGCCGCCTTGCCCTTGCTCGGGCTGGGCGTGTTGTAAGCCTCGAATTCCTGAAGGATAAACCCGATCAACGCCGGCACCAAGACCAGCAACGGCAGCACCGTCGCGTGCGCGGAGATACCGCGTATCACACCGTCTCGGAACATGTCCACGTTCAGAAGCAACGCCACCCCCCCAAGCACCGCGATCGTCGACCCGCTCACCGACGTGAACATCATGATCGCCAGTTTGAACAAGATAAACGCCAGCATGCCGCAGATCAGCAAGCCCATCAACGCGCCCACCCAGTAGTGCTGGGCTACCGAGTTGTCGGACAGTAACCTGCTCAACGCCGTCCACGAGTTCGCCCCCACAAACGCGCCCGCCAAACCCCCCAGCGCCGAGACCGCGTATTTCATCATCGGGAAGCAAGTCACCGCCATCAGCAGCGCCAAGCAACCCGCCACGATGTACTCCGCGTTGATCTTCTTGCCGAGGTAATAACCCGCGAAAGCGCCGATGCTCAACGCCAGGATCACCGTCACCGTCTTGTAGATCTTGTACCCTTGGAACAGGCAGATCAGCCCGGCCGTCAGGAACACCACCGCCCACACCGCACTCAACGCCTGCAGGCTCTCGATCAGCACCTCCGGGTGCGCCAGGGTATCCAGCCGGGAAAAAATCCCGATCACGCTGTCGAACACGCTCATCTCGGCTTTGGCTAGTGTGGCGAACATGGGTCGGCTCCTTGTGTCGTAGGTGTGCTCACCGCGCCCGTTACTGGGTAGGGCTTGCGAGCCTGGCCGTGGTTCCTTGATCACGCCGGCTTGAACGCCCAACGGCTACCCCGGGGCTCACGTTCAAATGAGCAAACGTTTTCACCTATCGGCTTTAGGATTCAGAACCGTCCACTGGGCCGCCGCGCCCACCAGGGTTATCAGACCCACTGTGACAACAGCCACGCGCCCCTCCCCGGCAGGCCAGACCGGCGAGGCGGGGGAAAGAATTGTAAACAGACTATCCAACCCCACTAACACCAAAAGCGACCCCACCAGAGCAAGCAAAATCGACACCGATTGATTCGGGTATATCAACCCCGTCAACAGCCCAAGAACCGCCATGATCGACGCGGTGACCACCATCGTGCGATGGGTTATGGGACCAAGATCATCCCACCACGCGCGCACCACCGGCGCGTGGCCCTCGTACACCGCCTCCAAGCGATCGCGGTAAGACCCCTCGACATCCGCCAAGCCACCACGTGATACCTCACCCCCGACAGGCAGCGGCACACCCTCCCACATCAAGCTCGCCGTCGGCACCGCCACCGCCAGCAGCACCGCAAACCCCACGCCCACCCACACCTTGAAAAACACCAGCCCGATCAAGAACCCGCCGATCGCCCCGCCGATCACCGCCATGGTCGTCCCGCCGCCCGCCTGCCCGCTCCAAGCCAAACCACCCGCTGCCCCCAGCGCCAGCCCCAACCCCGCACAACCCGGCCGAGCCAGACGCCCACCCAGCAACAGCAGCACCGTCCCCACACACACCGCAACCGCCAACAACACAAGACGCAGCAACGCCAAACCGCCTTCCGTAGCAACATGCTCCGTCGCGGCGAGGCTGTACAGCACCGTGGCTGAATCGCTAGTCAAAAACGGCATGACCGGGCTCTCCTACTTCAATCATACCCGCCACGACCAGGCCGTTTCCTCCATCCACCCACACCATTTCATCGCTACAATGCTGGTCTTATGCCCACCGACGACCCCACAGCCCACCTCGACCCCCTGCGCCGCCGTATCGACGAGCTCGACGAGCAGCTCGTCGCACTGCTCAACGAACGCGCCAAAGTCGTCGTCGAGATCGGCCGCGTCAAGCAAGACACCGACTCGCCCATCTACGCACCCGCCAGAGAGCGACAGGTGCTCGACAAAATCCGCAGCCACAACCAAGGCCCGCTCACAGACACATGCTTCGAAGCCATTTGGCGTGAACTCATGAGCGGCAGCTTCGCGCTGGAGCGCCCGCTAACCGTGGGCTACCTGGGCCCGCAAGGCTCCTTCAGCCACCTCGCCGCCAAGCTCAAGTTCGGATCAAGTGTTACATATAAAAACCTCGAAGACATCGCCTCGGTCTTTTCCGAAACCCTCCAAGGCCGCACCGACCTGGGCCTGGTCCCCATCGAAAACTCAGCCATGGGCGGCATCGGCGAGACACTCGACTCCTTCTTGAACGCCCAGGTCCACGTCTTCGCCGAGGTGCTCATCCAGGTACACCACAACCTCCTGGCCAACTGCCCCATCGAGCAGGTCAAACGCGTCTACTCCAAGCCCGAGGTCTTCAGCCAGTGCAGGAAGTGGGTCGCCCAGCACATGCCCCACGCCGAACGCATCCACGTCGCGTCAAGCTCCAGAGCCGCCGAAATGGCCGGCAAAGAACCAAACGCCGCCGCAGTCGGCTCCACACTCGCAGCCGAGATCTACAACCTGCGCACACAAGCCGCCAAAATTGAGGACAACCCCAACAACATCACGCGATTCTTCGTCATCTCACCCCAGCAGGCCAAGCCCTCCGGCGACGACAAAACCGCCATCATGTTCACCACCGCACACAAGCCCGGATCGCTCGCCGACGTGCTCGACATCTTCCGAGACAACGGCCTAAACCTCACCCACATCGATAAACGCCCAAGCCAACGCGTCAACTGGGAGTACTACTTCTTCGCCGACTTCCTCGGCCACCAATCACAGCCGCACGTCGCAAAAGCGATCGAAGCCGCACGCGAGCACTGCCTCCAACTCACCGTCCTGGGCTCGTTCCCACGCGCCGGCGAAGTGTTGGCGTAAAAATGCGGATTGTGATTAATCTGCAGTCGCCCACGACGAGCCGCGACCGTGAGGGAGCGGTTTCTTCTCACAATTGCATTGACTTCGAATTAGAGCAACTTGCGTCATTGGGTGCCACTGGCGGCTTGTCCGCCAGTGCGAAACACCTTGGAATGCCTCGTTTGAATGGACAAAAAATGATGCTTGTTGCGATAGAACGTTTGGCGTGATTATCCGCCACCATATTCGGTGCCGGGTATCATGGTGCACCGCATTTCACGGCTTGCAAGCAAGCCGTGCCACCCAGCGAATAGCGATTAATCATGCCATTTGTTCTAATCTAGATGTGTACAAGACGGCAACCATGGCGCATTTATTCCCCCCGCCACGCCAACTCACCCGTCGCCAGCTTCATCAGCAGCAACGCCGACAGCTTCGCCCGCTCCGTCAAGCTATCCAACAATAAATATTCATCGCCGCTGTGAATACGCCCCCCGCGTGGCCCAAGCGAGTCCACCGTCGCCAGCCCCGCCGCCGCAAGCTTGTTCCCGTCGCAAACCCCACCCGTCGGCTCCCAACGGATCGACAACCCAAGATCACGACCGCACGCAGCCACATGGTCGAACAACACACCCGTCGGCCCGTCCATCGGCTTGGGAGGCGAAGTCCAACCGCCGTGCAACTCAACCGTAACCCCGTCGCGCTGCCGAACCCCATCCACCACCCGCTCCACCGACTCTTCAATAGCACCCTGCGCCGCCGCGTCCACCGCGCGCACGTTGAAACGGCAGATCGCCAAATCCGGCACCACGTTCAGCGGCCCGCCGCCCTCAACGCGACCAACATTCACAACCGCCCCCGCCACCGACTCGTTGAGCGAACTCAACGCCGTGATCATCACCGCCATCGCGTCGATTGCGCTACGCCCCTGCCCGAAGTCCCGCCCCACATGCGCCGGCTTGCCGCGGATCACAGCCGTGTAGTTGCCCGATCCACCACGCGCCCCGACAAGCGTCCCGTCCGGGTGCGTCGGTTCAAACACCAAACCAACGTGGTTACGCTTCGCGCACTGTTGCAACAAACCAAGCGAACCCGGCGAGCCGATCTCTTCGTCGGTGTTGACGAGCACCTCCCACCCCAGCCCGTCTGCCAGCCCGCTCCGCTCCAGCGCCTCCAACGCCACGAGCATCACCGCCAACCCGCCCTTCGCGTCCGCCACGCCCGGGCCGTTCAGCGTGTTCGCGTCGATTTGCTTCACACTTTGAAAAGGGTGGTCCGCCCCATACACCGTGTCCATGTGGATGCCCAGAAACACGCGAAGCCCCGCGTCTCCCCGCTTCGTGATCCGCACCGCCGGCGCCAACGCCCGCTGCCGCTCAACGCCCCCCGAGTCGATAGACACACACGGGGCCAACGCCACCAGCCCACAGTCGCCACCCACAGGCTCGAAGTCCGCCACAAGATCAGCCGTGAACGCCTCCAGCCCCGCCACGTTGGCCGAGCCCGTGTTCATCCCCGCCCACCGGCTCACAAGCCCAACCATCCGGTCGTGCTGCGAGTCAATCCAATCAAGCGTCGGCTGGTATCGGCTCATCCCGCTATGAATGTCGGCTCTTATCATGCCGCGATTGACTTTTTTATACGCCACGCACCGCCGGGCTGCTTGGATATCACACCCCTTGCGGTTTAGGAATAAGATCACCGCCAACAGGGTATCCCCGCCGGACTCTCAACCACAGGAGCCCATCATGGACCGCAGAGAACTCGACTACAAAGACTTCGACCAACTCATCGCCGACGCCAAACGGCTGCACGAGCATGGCTACGACAAAGCCGGGCGGTGGGACCTCAGCCAAACCTGTGAACACCTGAGCTTCGCCATGAACCAGTCGCTCGACGGGTACACCTTCAAAGGCCCGTGGTTCCTGCGGAAAGTCCTTGTCCCGCTGTTCGTCAAGCGGTCATTCTACAAGTCACGCAAGATCCAAGCGGGCCTGCCCGCGCCCGACGGGTCGGTGTTCGATCCTATCGACGAGTCGCAAGCCGTCCAGGCTTTTCTCAACACGACCCAACGCGTCAAGCAAACCCAGCAATGGCCGCACTTGCACCCGATTTTTGAGAAACTCACCAACGACCAGTGGCGTCAGTTCCATCTCATCCACGCCGCACACCACTTCAGCTTCCTGATACCGAAGTAGCCGCCCGTCCCGCCTAGTTTTGATGGTTGGCCTTACTCGCCCGCCGCCGGTGTCGCGTCTGTCCCGTCCTCGGTGATGCTCGACCAATCCATCTTGCCGATCAGCTTGAACATCAACACCGTCGCCACCGCCGCGTACACCGCGTAGCCCAGGCTCTGGTAGTACAGCCCGAAGCAAGCCTTGCCCAAGCAAAAAATCCCCGCGAACAGCCCGGTGGTCCCCAACGCCCAGCACGCCCACTCCAGCCAACCCACCGTCAGGTGATTGGGGTGGCCCGCCTTGATCGCGATGTCGTTCCACAAACCCGCCGGCCTCACTCTTTGGTAAAATTTGATCAACTGCGACTCTTTCTCCGCCGGCGTCAGCTTTGTCACCGTGATCCATATCACCGTCGATAACACCAGGTTAATCGTGAACCGCACCGGGTAGCCCTGGTCCCCGTTCAGGTAATACGCGGGCAGCCCCACCGCCTCGAACAGCTTGTGAAACAGTGGCGTGTAGTTCAGCAAGCTAAAAATCGTCAGCGACGCCGTCATCGCCGAGATCTCCGACCACGCGCTGATCCGCCACCAGTACCACCGCAGCAGAAGCGCGAAACCCGCGCCCGACATCATCTCAAAGAACACCAGCCACCCCGTCGCGATCGAATCCGATAGGAACGCGTACACGCCCGCCAAAATCGCGAGCAGCACCGTCACCACCTGCGACACAATCACAAACGCCCGCTCACTGCCCGTGGGGTGGATGAACCGCTTGTAAAGGTCGTTGACCAGGTACGACGCGCCGAAGTTCACGTGCGTCGAAATCGTCGACATGTACGCCGCCATCAGCGCCGCCACCAGCATCCCCTTCAGCCCCACCGGCAGGTACATCATGAGCATGATGATGTACGCGTGCTCCGCGTCGTAGTGATCGCCGTAAACCGTGATATCCGGGATCAGGAACAGCGACGCCACCCCCACCACGATCCAAGGCCAGGGCCGCAGCACGAAGTTCGCCAAGTTGAACCACAGCATCGCCAGCACCGAGTGCTTCTCGTCCTTGCAGGAGAACAGCCGCTGCGACAGGTACCCGCCGCCCTCGCCGCCCGCCCACCACTGCAAGCCCAAAAATACCACCAGCGCCCACACCGCCAACAGCCCGCCCCCCTTCAGATCGAACGGCGGTAAAAAGCTCGTGATCTTCGGCGTTGAGATCACCCGGTCCTGCCGCCACGCCGCCATGATCTCGCTCTTGTTCGCCACGCCCGCACCGTCCAACCGCGACAGCAGCGTTTCCTCAGACAAAGATAGATCGGGGAACCGGTAATACCCCAGCGGCTCGCGCCCCGGCGGCGGGTCTTTCACCAGCACCCCAGTGCTCAAAATCCGCTTTACCGTGTCTGATTGGCTAAACGCGGCCTCGCTCACCGTGTACGCCCGCTTCCACAACCGGATCACACGCCCCACTCGCCGTTTGTCCGCGCCCATCTGCTCAAGCCATTGGCTGACTTGGGCTTCCGTCAGCCCCCCCGCGTCCCACATCAGGCTCGCCGGATCGTCCGCCGCATCCTTGAATAATTCAGCCTCGATCTTCGCCACCAGCGGCGCGTCGTCGTCGCCCCCATCACCCGCCGCGTCATCGCCAACCCCCTCCGCGTCCGCCCTGCCGGACAGCGCCTTCTCCAACGCCGCCACCGACACCAGCCGCCGATCCACCGGCGCCTGGTTGCGCACGCGCCCGTCGTTCACCGCCGCCGTCGCCTGCTCCACCATGCTCTTGGCACCGCCAGACGCGATCAGCGCCGCGATCATCAAGATCACCGTCCCCGTCATCGCCAGCGTGAACTGGAAGAAGTCCGTAGCCATCACCCCCCACATCCCCGAAACAGTCGTGTACCCCACCGCGAACGTGAAGCACAAAATAATCGCCGTCGCTTTGGCGGGGATGATCAACTCGCCGATCACCGGCAGGTGAACAATCTGCGACACGTCCACCTGCGTCGCCACCTCCAGCCCCTTGGCCACCAGTTCCGGCAGCCACTGACCCTTAAGAAAAACTATGGTGGGGATGTCCAGCGTCACGTCCATGATCTTCGTCATGGCAAGCGTCACCCAACCCATCACCAGCGTGTTTTGGACAAGCGCCCGGAACGTCGCGTGGAAGATCCGCAGACCCGCCGCCGGCGCGCCCGAGTACCGCAGCTCGTTCAGCTCCACGTCCGTCAGGATCGCCGCCCGCCGCCACAGACGCGCGTAGAAAAACGTGCACAGCATCATCCCCATGATGCCGCCCCACCAGAACCAGTTCCGCTCCAAACCGCTGGTCCGCATCCAACCCGAGATCACCAACGGCGTGTCAGCCGCGAAAGACGTCGCCACAATCGACGTCCCCGCTACCCACCACGTCATCTTCCGACCCGCCACGAAGTAGTCCGTCAGGCTCGTGATCGCCTTGCGAGAAAAATAAATGCCGATCCCCGTCGTCACCGTAAAAAACGCGAGGATGACCAGCCAGTCCCAGATGACAAGCGGTGCGATTGTTTGAGTGGGCGTAGGCAAGGTCTGACTCGGGGAAATCGTTATAGACGCATGGGCACAGCCCAGACACTATATGCGAGGTCAGACAGGCAGGCAATTTAATCGTGGCAACCAGCAAGACTTGCAGGCATGCGCCGGCGTTGTAACGCCGACCCCTCCACGGGTTTACTTCTCTTCGTAAGACCCGATCCGACGGAACCGCTCGAACCGCTTGTTGACCAAGTTGTCAACCTTAAACCGCTTGAGCTCGCGCAGGCTTTGGCTGATCCACTTCTCCACGTTCGCAATCGCCGCGTCCGGGTCGCGGTGCGCACCGCCCAGAGGCTCGGGGATCGCCTCGTCAACCGTGCTCAGCTTCATGTTGTCCGCCGCCGTCAGCTTCAGCGCCTCAGCCGCCTTCTCCGCCGCCTCGCCCGTCTTCCACAGGATCGCCGCGCAACCCTCCGGGCTGATCACGCTGTACCACGCGTACTGCATCATCGCCACGCGGTCCGCCACCGCGATCCCCAACGCACCCCCCGAACCGCCCTCACCGATCACCACCGACACAATCGGCACACGCAGACGGCTCATCTCAAACATATTCGCCGCAATCGCCTGCGCCTGGCCACGCTCCTCAGCACCGATCCCAGGGTAAGCGCCCGGCGTGTCGATCAGCGTCACCACCGGAAGACCATACTTCTCCGCCAGCTTCATCTTCTGCAACGCCTTGCGGTAACCCTCCGGGTGGGCACACCCGAAGTGACAAGCGATCCGCTCACGCGTGTCCTTGCCCTTGTTGTGCGCCACAATCAGACACTTGTGCGACCCCACACGCGCGAAACCCGTGATCATCGCCGGGTCGTCGCCGTAGTGCCGGTCCCCGTGCAGCTCGCAAAAGTCCTTCGCCATCACCCGGATGTGGTCGATCGCCTGCGGCCGACCGGGGTGACGCGCAACCTTCACCGTGTTCCACGCGCCAAGCTTCGCGTAGATCTTCTTGAGCATCGCCGTGTGGCTCTGCTTGAGCTTGCGCACGTCCGCGGTGATGTCCACCTCCGAATCGCGGCTGTGAGATTCCAACTCCGCGATCTGCCGCTCCAATTGCAGCAGCGGACGCTCGAACTCCAACTCGTACGTTCCGGTATAGGTATTAGCGGTGGTCATGGGCGTGTCCCTATCACTGCGGCCCGGCGTTTGGTGCCCCGCCGCGCGGGGTTTACTATGCTCTTATTGTAGTTTATCGGCCAACCCACCGGAGCTGTCCATGGACCATGTCCGCCAGATCACCATCGTCGGCACCGGGCTGCTGGGCGCCAGTTGCGGCCTGGGCCTGCGCGCCGCGGGCTACAACGGACGCCTCGTCGGGCTCAGCCGCCGCCCACAAACCGCACAACGCGCCAAAGAGCTAGGCTGCATCGACGAAGCCGGCACCGAACTCGCGCCACACGCACGACTCAGCCAACTCGTCATCATCGCCATACCCCTGCGTCGCTACGAGCCCGTCCTCCAAGAACTCGCCAAAGCCGACCACGATCAACTCGTCATCACCGACGTAGGCTCCACTAAGCAACACGTCTGCGATCAAGCCCGTCAACTGTTGCCCGCGCCCGCCCGCTTCGTCGGCAGCCACCCCATGGCCGGAAGCGAGCAGCACGGCCCAGACGCCGCACGCGCCGATCTCTTCAACGCCAAGCCCTGCGTCACAACCCCCCAGCCCGACACCGACCCCAACGCCTTGGCCACGGTCGAATCCCTCTGGACCACCCTAAAAATGAGACTCGTCCAGATGTCACCCCAAGACCACGACCGGCAAGTCGCGCGCATCAGCCACCTGCCACACGCACTCGCATCGCTCCTGTTCGAGTTAGCCGCGAAGCACAACAGCCTGCCCCTAGCCTCAACAGGCTTCCGCGACACCACCCGCGTCGCCAGCGGCGACCCAACCGTCTGGCTCGACATCTTCACCACCAACAGACAAGCCGTCATCGAATCCCTCGACGCGATCGACCAACACACCGCACAGTTCCGACGCATGCTCACCGATCAAGACGACGACGCGCTGCTCGAACTGCTCACCCGCGCCAAACAAGACCGCGACAACTGGATAAAAACACTGGGGCCACAAAAAAACTCATAAATGCCACGCCTAACACCAAGAAGCTGTTTCAAAAATATCCCCCTCCCTTTCAGGGAGGGGTTAGGGGAGGGTCGAGTATTTGTGTTTTTTCTCCGGCTCTCACCCCTCACCCAACCTCTCCCCTCAAGGGGAGGGGGGTTCTAAACATAAAGGACCAACCCGACCATGCAATACGAACTGGGATTCATCGGCGCCGGCAACATGGCCGAGGCCATCGCAAAAGCCGCTATCGACAAGCACATCCTCCAGCCACAGCAGATCATCGCCGCCGACCCCAGCCCACAACGCCGCGACGCATTCAAAAAACTCGGCGTCACCGCCACCGACGACAACACCCAAGCCGTCAAAGACACCAAGCAACTGCTCCTCGCCGTCAAGCCCCAAGTCATGGCCCAAGCCGCCTCAGACCTAGGCAAACACGGCTCACCCCAGCAAGTCTTCATCTCCATCATGGCTGGCATCAACACCCCCAACCTCGCCGCCGCCATCGCACAACAAGGGAATATCCCCAACCCGCGCGTCGTGCGCGTCATGCCCAACACGCCCCTGCAAGTCGGCCTCGGCATGGCTGGCGTCGCCCTCGGACAACACGCCACCCAACAAGACGCCGCACTCACCATGCAACTCTTCAGCGCCGCCGGAAAAGTCATCCTCGTCGATGAGTCACAGCTCGACGCCGTCACCGCACTGTCAGGCTCAGGCCCCGCGTACGTCTTCTACCTCGCCCAAGCCATGCAACGCGCCGCCACCGAGCTAGGCCTAACCGAACACGCCGCCACTCTCACCACCCAAACCATCCTCGGCGCCGCACACCTACTCGCCGCCTCAAGCGAAACACCCGCCGACCTCCGCCGCAAAGTCACCAGCCCAGGCGGCACCACCGAAGCAGCCATCAACCACCTCGACGCCCAAAACACCGCCGACTCAATCGTCAACGCCATCAAAGCCGCCCACCAACGCTCCATCGAACTGGGCAAGTAAGTCGTAATATGGGTGCCGTAGTATGGGTGCCACTACACAGCTTGCTGTGTAGTGCGATCTTGGACTGGGGTGCACAGCTTCAGACGAAGCCTAAGCCGGGGTGCCACGGCCAGCGAGCGCAGCGAGTCGGCCGTGCCGATGGCTCCCAACCGCTCTTGGTCTGTAACCCCGCCCAACCCATTCGTGCTAAAATACCTTCAACACTTTTTTTGAGAGGAGCCCCAAGATGTCCACGCTCAAAGCCAACGCAAAAGAGTTCGTCCCGAGCACACCCAAGAAAGAAGACCCCAAAGGCATCGTCGTCTACAAGAGCAGCCGCTACTTCGGCAAAGCCGAAGACTACGAAGAGATCAAGCGGCTGTTCCTCTCGCTGGCCTGGCACCCCGACGTCAAGTGCGTCTACGTCACCAACGGCTGGCACGACGGCTTCGAAAACGGCGGCTGGGTCAGCTACTGCGGATACGCGCCAAACGTCGACAGCGACATCTACAAGCAGCACTACTACAGATAACACCCACACCCCCCCGTCGGGTGCCCCGCCGCGCCCACCAAACGTGGGGAAGGTCAGTCAGGGAAGGCAATCGCACCACCGCACACCCGCACGGGTGCCACGGCCAGCGAGCAACGCGAGTCGGCCGTGCCGAACCAACAAGCACACCCGCACCGGTGCCGTCACACACCCAAAGGCTGCGCCGCGCGATAACCCCACAAATATAACTTGAATGCCGCAACCAGAACGCCCGCCGAGCACGGGTGCCACACATCACGCCGAAGGCCATAGATCCGCCTCAGGCGGGCTGATGTGTGCTTCCCGCATACCCCCTAATCCGCCACCGTTACTTTTTCTTCTTCTTTAGCCGTCGGCACCTCGTCGTGCAGCACAAAGTCGTCGAACACGACCGTTTCGTACCCTTCACCGCCCGTGCTGCGGAAGTCGAACCCCGCCTTCAACGCCCCTTGCAGCACCGCCGCGTACCCATCGCTGCCCACCACACGCACCATCTTGTCCATCCCGATCGGGAACACCATCTGCTGGGGCCGTGTGTCAAGCGTGTATTCCTTAACACTCACGAAAGTAGTGGGGCCGTTGCTGACAGCGAACCGGACCATGGTTTGAGCCCGGTGCGTATCGGACAGCATCTTCACCGAAGCCGCCCGATACGCGCTCACATCCATCGGCTGATCGAACACACGCCGGATCGCCCCGAACGGGTTGGGCCATACCAGCCCGTACAAGCCGCTCGTCGCGCCGCTCACCAGCCACTTCTCGTGCTTCGTCGCCACCACGTTGTCGTTCGTCGCACCACCGAACCGCAGCCAAGGGGTGGACCCCGCCGTCGGCCCTACGATCTGGCCGTTGTGGTAGCTCTCAAAGTCGTCCACCACCATATCACCCAGCGCCGCCTGCCACGCGCCCGTGATCAACACCGCCGTGAAAAAAACAGCGCCGCACGTTAGTGACTTCATAGCAAGTCCTCCCTGGTTTATCGGTCGGCTCGAAAGCCGGATGGGGCATCGCGTTATATGATCATCGGTTTGGAGGCGGGGTGGGTTCAATCCCAAATCGCCGCACCCCGGCTTATTATGGGACCGCATAGCGAACACAAGCGGCCGGCACGACGCGGAAGTGAAGGGCGGTTTTTATAGGCCCAATGCCGGCTCGCGAGAGGTCTATACAAGTATAGCCCCGCCGCGCAAGCCGGGCCCGAAACAGCTCATTTTTTTTACACCGGAACCCCCCGCACCCCACCAGACAGAACACACCGGACCACGCCAACTCACAGTCGTAAGGAAGGTATCAGCCCGGAAATGCCTAGAATCGCGGGCGAAAGTATTGGCGGGCGATTCGGGTGCCGATACAATCCCAGCCTATCGGTCCGCCCCGCTACCCGGCGCCGGCCGCGCGGGGGTATCGCACAATACGCTACAGCCCCGCCATATTTTGAAGCACGAGAGCACCGACCAATGTCAACCAACCGCACCACCACCCCGCCCACCATCAAGCAGCGGGTCTTCGTCGTGGGGTGCTCCCGATCCGGCACTACCCTCTTGCAGTCCATCCTCGCCGCTCACCCCGACGTCACTTCCTTCCCCGAAACGCAATTCTTCAACGACACCGTAGGCCAAGAGCCGCGACGCGTGTTCGGCCAAAAACCCCAGTGCCGCGAGCATATCCTCCGCTACTTCATAGACGACTGCCGCGTCTGGTTCGGACGGGCCTACCAACAAGGCAAACCCGCCCAAGCACGCGCCGACAAGCTGCTCGAATACTTCGACCGCCAAGACCTCGCACACATGATCCCACGCGATACACGCTCCATGGCCAAGCTCTGCAAAGCGTTCGCCAACATCCTCGACACCCTCACCGCGGACGCCGGCAAGACCATCTGGGTCGAGAAGTCACCGCGCCACCTTAATTGCATCGACATCATCGAGCGCTTCGTGCCCAAGCCCAAGTTCATCCACATCGTCCGCGCCGGCCAAGACAACGTCGCCTCGCTACACGGCGCATCAAAAAAATACCCCTCACCCTGGCACTGGGGGCAGTTCAGCGACATCGACCGCTGCATCACACGCTGGAACATCGCCGCCCGTCAAACCAAGCGAAACCTAAACAAACCCAACCACCATGCCATCCGCCACGAGTGGCTCGTCCAAGACGCACAGCCTGTCGTCCAAGACATCTGCCGCTTCATCGGGGTAGAATTCGACCCGCAGATGACACAACCCAGGGAAACACTCTCCGACCAGATGATCAAACCCAGCGAATCGTGGAAGTCGCAGTCATCGGGCGAAATCAAAAACACAAACGCACAAAAGTTCTACGATCTGTTCGACAAAGACCAGCAAGGCTACATCACCAGCCGCCTCGAGCCCTTGGACGGCCCGCTGAGCCTCGAACGGTCGCACAACCACACGCGATAAAACCATAACCCGCCGCTGCCTTATGAATATCCTTTACTGCGTACCTTTCTGGCCACACCTCTACACGCCCTGGATGTTCCGCGAGATCGCCTGGCTACGCGCCCGGGGCCACAACCTCGCCGTCATCTCCATGCGCCAGTGGCACGACGGGCAGATCAACGTCCAACAGTTCAACCTACAAGACGTGCCCGTCCTCCAGGTCAAACGAACCTACGAATCCGACCGCCAACTGCTCAAAGACCTACTGGGCATGAGCGTGCGCGCGTTGTTCACGCGCACCGGCCGGTCACTCAAACAAGCCATCAAAAAAAGCGGCTGGCGCCACGGCATCCACGAGTGGCTCTGGCTCAAACGCGGCGTCGCGTTCGTCCGCAAGCACAACATCGAAATCATGGACTCACACTGGGCAGGCGAAGCAGCCTTCTTCGCGAGGCAGATCCACCTCGTCACCAATATCCCCTACAGCGTCACCACCCGCGGCGGCGACCTGTGCAACACACCCTCGCCATACCTGCCTGAAATCGTCCAAGACGCCGCCGCCGTTATGTTCCTCAGCCACTTCCTCGTCAAACGCTTCCGCAAAGAGATCGACCCGCCAGACCTACCAAAGCTGCCGCCCTGCACCACCGACGCCTCCAAAATGCGCGTCCGCCACCACGGCTTGCCGCGAGAAACCATCGCCGACAAGCCCGTGCCCCAGAGCGACGACGTGCAGATCGTCGCTACCACCGGCCGCCTCGACCCCGAAAAACGACACCAAGATTTAATCGAAGCGGCAGCCAGCCTGGCCGACGAGTTCCCCAACATGCGCCTCCTGTTCATCGGCGGCGGGCAGCTACAGCCAAAACTCGAAGCGCAAGCAAAAGAACTCGGCCTCGCCGGACGCGTCGAGTTCACCGGCGCCAAACGCTGGGAACAGGTCATGGAACTCGTACGCACCACCCACGTCTACGTACAACCCTCCAAATACGAGGGCTTCTGCATGGCCACCCTCGAAGCCGCAAGCCAAGGGCTCCCAGTCATTGCCACCGCCACCGGCGCACACGAACAAATAGTAGAGCACGGCCGAAACGGGTTTATCTACCAGCCCGGCGACGTCGAAGGCCTACGCGACGCACTACGCGCCACACTCAAAGCCGGCAGCGAGAAACGAAAAGAAATGGGCGATCAAAGCCTCGAAATCGCCAACGAGCACTTCTGCTTCGACAAGCTCATGCCACGCGTCGAATCCATCATGAACGCGATCCGAACCCATCAGCCCCTGCCGGAATAACACCCATCCAACGTAATAAAAGAATCGCCCACCACAAGCCGTCCGCCTCAGGCGGATGGGGGAGCGGTCGCTTCTCATTCACGGATACCACCCCCTAATACGGATCTCAAAAAGTCATGGCCTAGAGCAGCTTGCATGAATAATCTCCATGTCGGCTCTCCTGTAGGGCAGGTCATTGACCTGCCTTCTTCCGGGTGGCATAGAGAAAAATCACGCAAAATGCTCTAATACGTGTGCCACGGGTTGCTGGCAACCCGTGTTGGAAATTGGTTCGTTTACACAGCTTTCAAGCAAGCTGTGCCACCCGGAGGATAGCGGTTAGAGGTCAACACTTTTTACGATCCGTATAACCCCTCAAAAGGCTCATCGCCGCGCAGCGCCTGCTCCAGCGCGTCCGCCGGGTCGGCAGGGTCAAACCGCACGCTCGCAAGCAACCCAGGCGCCCCCGCTCCAAGCGTCGCCCAATCCCCCCCCAGCCCCAACGCCGCCGCCCCATTCACCGTCGCCATTTTTAATAACGTCCCCGCATCAACCCCGTCCCTGCGGTACAGGTGACGCATCTGCGACCCAACGCCCAGCGGCTGAGGGTCGTCAGCCCGCTGACACAAAATCGAGTCCGTCCCAAGGCAAACGTTCACACCCGCTTCGAGCATCTCCCGGTACCGGTGTCGCACCCCCCGGCCCGGCTGGTGGTGACCGAAGTAGTCGCTCGCCACCGGGCAATACGCCACCGACGCGCCGCACCGCGACAGCACCCCGACGTGCCGCTCTTCAATATAGTTGCAATGCACCAGCAGCCACCCCCCGCGCGACAGCACCGGCTCAAGCCAATCCACCGGGTGCAGCCCCGTCGGCCGAATCGTCTCGTCCCACCGATCAAGCCCCTTGAGCAAATCCACAAACGCACCACGCCCGTCCCGGACAAATTCAACCTCTTCAAGCGTCTCCGCCAAATGCGTGCAAACCCGCCACCCACGCGCCTCAGCCAATTCCGCCGCCGCACCGTAAACACCAAGCCCCGCCGAATAGGGCGAGTGCGCCTGAATCCCAAGCGACGCTTCCAAGCCACTCGCCGCCTCGCGCCCCGACGCCAGCAAGCCCACCTGTCCCTTGAGTCGCTCCACCGCCTCCGCTTCACGGGCGCCGATCCCAAAACACTCCAAAAAACTCACGCCCGGCAAACCGCCATCGCCCGCTTCAACTCGCGCCGTGATCGCCTGCCTGGTATGAGCGATATCCCCCACACACCCCACACCCGCCTGCCGCGATAACGCCAACCCCCGCTCCACTGCCCCACGGATTTCCCCCTCACCCTTAGGCGACAGCGCCATCACCGACCCCAGCCACCCCACGAAGTCCCCCCCATACGCCCGCTGCCCCACACCCGTTAGGTCCAAGTGCGCATGCGCGTTCACCAGCGCAGGCAGCAACAGCCGATCCCCCAGCTCCACCACACGCCCCACGCCCGCTGTGGATACCGCCCCCGCCTTGCCCGCCGCCACCACCTTGCCCCCCGCCACGACCACCACGCCCGGCCGGGCCTCGACCCCGAGGCTGTCTCGGATCGCGCCCGCTCGGTATGCAACGCTAGGTAGGTATCGTGTTTGCGTATTCACGGCTTATACACAAGGTTATCAGGACACGCCGCCGCATTGATTTTCTAACGATAAACGATAGTTTGGTGTTATTCTGAATACCCCGTTTCCAAGCACGAAAGGCCGCCACCCATGAAAACCCGCACTAGCATACACACCGCATTGAAATGGCTGCCAGTGTTGGCCATCGGCTTGGGGGCGTTCGGCTGCGTGTCGCAACGCTACGTCGACGACCTCGAAACACTTTACCGCAGAAGCCAAGAGCAGGTCCTAGAGCTACGCGCACAACTCGAAGAGAAGCAATCCGAAGTCGAGGTGTTGAAGAACACGCTCGTCGCCCAGGACCCCGAGACACTCGAAAAACTTCAGAAAGCCCTCGCCAGCCACGACAAGCTCACCCGCGCACTGGCCAAAGCAGAGGACCGCCTCCGCTCCGTCAGTACCGGCCCCATGCTCGACCCCGAGCTAGACGCCGCGCTCATCAGACTCTCGCAGTCCAACCCCGAGCTCGTCACCTATGAGCCCGAAATGGGCATGATCAAATTCAGCAGCGACCTCACCTTCGCCCTAGGCAGCAGCGACGTCAGCGACGAAGCCATCGCAGGCCTACAAAAGCTCGCCGGCATACTCAACTCTTCAGCCGGCAAGCAGTACACCGTCCGCGTCGTCGGACACACCGACAACGTCCCCATCGGCAAGCCCTCCACCAGAGCCAAACACCCCACGAACTGGCACCTCTCCGTGCACCGCGCCATCGCCGTTAAAGACGCACTCACACACGAAGGCGTAGACGCAGCACGCATGGGCGTCGCCGGGTACGGCGAGCACAGACCCGTCGCGCCAAACGGCGCTAAGGGCAACCAGCTCAACCGACGCGTCGAGATCTACATGCTCCGATACGCGCCACTCGACACCGCCGGCACCCCGTCGGGCCTAAGCGAGTTGCCCATCGAACCAGGCCAACAAGCCATGCCCGACCCCGTCGTCGACCAACCCATCGAAGCACCCGGCGCGTACAAGTAAGACGGAGTCGGGGTGTTGCGTGCGTGACAAAACGAGCAAGGGTGCCACACACCGCGCCGAAGGTCATAGATCCGCCTCAGGTGGGCTGGTGTGTGTTAGAGCAAATAGCGTCATTAATCGCCATTCGCCGGGTGGCACGGCATGCTTGCATGCCGTGGAATGCGGCTCCGCCATGACAACTGTTACCGAATAGGATGGCAGATAATGACGCCAGTTGCTCTAAGCCCCGTAGGTCCGGCCCAGCCCGGACACGCATGGCTGTAATCCAATAGGCACCCCATGCCCCCAACCCCCAGCATCAAGATCGGCCCGATCGAGCTCACCCAAGGCGGGCCAACCCTCGTCATCGCCGAAGCGGGCGTCAACCACAACGGCGACCCCGCCCTAGCCAAGCAACTCGTCACCGCCGCTAAAAACGCCGGGGCCGACGCCGTCAAATTCCAAGCCTTCAACGCCCAACGCCTCGCCGCACACAACGCGCCAAAAGCCCAATACCAAAAACAAACCACCGACCCATGCCAGTCACAGCTAGACATGCTCCGCCGCCTTGAACTGTCGCACGACCAGTTCCGCCAAATCGCCCAATACTGTCAAGAGCAGCAGATACTTTTCCTCGCCACGCCTTACAACCACGAAGACATTGACTTCTTAGACTCGCTCAACGTACCCGCCTACAAAGTCGCCTCCGGCCAAGCCGTCGAGCCGCTCTTCCTCAAAGACATCGCCCAACGCTCCAAGCCCGTCATCCTCTCAACGGGCATGTGTACCCAAGAAGAAGTCGCCCACGCCGTACACACCCTCCGCACCGCCGGCAACGAACAGCTCATCGCCCTCCAGTGCACCACCGACTACCCCGCCGCCGTCGCAGACGCCAACCTTCTCGCCATGGTCACCATGCGCGACGAACTGGGCGTGCTCACCGGATACTCTGACCACACCACCACCCACACCGCAGCCGTCGCAGCCGTCGCACTTGGCGCGTGCGTCATCGAGAAACACCTGACCACCGACAAAGCCCTCCCAGGCCCCGACCACGCCTGCTCCTGCGACCCCGACCAGTTCGCACACATGGTCCGCATGATCCGCGAAACCACCCAAGCCCTCGGCTCACCCGTCAAAGCGCCCACGCCCGCCGAACTGCGAAACCTGCCTCAAGTACGCCGCGGCGTCGTCGCCAAGGCCCGCATTACCGCGGGCTCGCCCCTCACACCAAACAACCTCACCGTCAAACGGCCCACCACGACCATCAACGCCGACCGGCTGCCCGACATCATCGGCCGCCTCGCAGCCGTCGATATTGAACCAGATACCCCCATCACCCCGGAGATGATCAAATGACAAAAGGCGCAGCCATCTACGGTGCCGGCGGGCACGGCCGAGTGGTGGCGTCCATCCTCCTCGCCTGCAAAACACCCATCCTAGGGTTCTTCGACGACCAAGAACCGACCGACCAGACCATCCTCGGCTCACCCGTCCTAGGCTCAACCAAAGACATCCCGCGTTATTCGGACCGTATCACCGCCGGCTACCTCGCCATCGGCGACAACATCGAACGCGCCAAAGCCTTCAAAGCACTCGCCAGGGAGAGCGTCCCCATGCCACCTCTCGTCCACCCGTCCGCCACCGTCGAAGCAGACGCCGAACTAGGCCAAGGCACCGTCGTTTGCATGGGCGCCCTCGTCGCCACCGGCGTAACCACCGGACGCGGCTGCATCATTAACACCGGCGCCTCCGTCGACCACGAATCCATCCTTGGCGACTTCGTACACCTCGCGCCGAGAGCCGTCGCCGCGGGACGCGTCACCATCGACGAACTAACCTTCGTCGCCATGGGCGTCGCCATCGCCCAAGGTCTGAAAATCGGACGACTCGCCGCCATAGGCGCCAACGCCGTCGTCCTAAGAGACGTGCCAAGCGGCAGCAAGATCGTTGGTGTCCACCACTAATCCGACCGATGTTAAACAACAACAGGCACACACGGCCCACGACAGCCCAAGCGGCGTCGCGGACCGTTATCGGCCTACAATGACACGAGAGCCGAACCGATCATGACCACCACCCCCAACGAACAGCCCATGCCGGACCCTAACGTGCCAAACGTGCAAACACACAGGCACGGACGCCGGCGGGGGCGGTGGGCACGACGCTTCTCCATGGCGATTACCGGGTTCATCGTGACGGCGGCGCTGGCGGTGTTCCTCGCGCCCACCATGCTCAGCTCCTCACTGGGTAACCGCTTCATACTCTCATACGTCAACGACGCCATACCAGGCACTCTACACGCCAAGTCCATCAGCCTCGCATGGTTCTCAGGGCAATCCGCACAAGGCCTAAAGCTCGACGACCCCGACGGCAACCCCGTCATCGAAGTCGGCTCCTTCCAAGCCGGCGACGCGTCACTGCTATCACTAATCCGAGGCAGCGCCGAACTGGGAATCATCCACGTCGCCAACCTCACCGGACGCATCAAGCAATACGAAGACGGCACCAACTCACTCACAAGAGCCCTACAAAAACCACAGCAACCCGCCCGCCCCGGAAGCCCCGGAAGCGGCATGACCGCCACCCCCCAGCCGCTGACAATCCCCAAAGACCTGCGGTTCAGAGCCGAACTCGACGGCGGGCGACTCGTCTACGACCCACTAGACGCAATGCCCATAGAGCTGCTCGACCTCGCCGCATCGGGCGAAGTCCTATACACCCAGCACGCCACACTCAAGCTCACCACAAAAACACAACAGGGCAACACCCAAGGCAAGATCGACGGCACCATAAAAATCCTGAACCTCTTCGACGCGCAAGGAGCCCTAGCGCCCACTCGCGCCGAGATCGACGCGCAGGTCAACCTCTCGAACATCCCCATCGTCGCCGCCGACCGGCTGCTCAACCAAGAGGGCAGACTCGTCGCGCTGCTCGGGCCCATACTCAACACCGCCCAGGTCATCGCCAAAGGCAACGCCAACCAGTGCACCGCCACCGTCTGGGCAAACTCGCAGAACCTCAAGGTCTTGCTGGGCGTCGAGCTCGACCCGCAGCGGATCGTGGTAAACCCCGAGTCCGAGCTGCGCCTCACCGTCGTGCCCCACGCCTGGCAGGCGATCACGCACACGCTCCAAGCCACCACGCCCACCACCCTCAAAAAAGAGTTCCCCGTCACCGTCAGCTTCACACAATTCGCCATCGACCGCGCGTCGAAGGACGCCCTAGACCCCAGCACCGCGGACTGTGAGATCGAACTCCAGATCGGCGACATGCTCCTCGACGCCAAAGACAAACGCGTCGGCCAGCTCGCGCTACGCGGCACAAAAGGCAAGTTCACTTTCAACGGCAAGCAAAACAAAGGCGGCATCGAGCTGCAAGCCATCGCCGAGCAGAACGGCCTGCCCGGGAAGCTCAAGCTGCAGATCACCGCCAAAGACGCCTTCGACGATCAAGGCCGATTCAACCGCGCCGGAATCGACGCCGCCGTCAACGGAAGCGCCACGCAAATACCCGTGGGCATCATCGACCAACTGCTCAACGCCGACGGCCTCATCGCCGCCGCCATCGGGCCAATCCTCGAAACCCACATCGACGGCAAGCTCACGCCCTCACCCACGGGCCTGTTCGCCGACAGCAAATTCACCATCACCGCCGCAGCCCAAAACCTCGAAGCGTCCTTCAAAGGCGAATTCAAAGACAACCAACTCGTCATCGAGCCCCAAAGCACCGCCACACTGCGGATACTGCCCTCCGTGCTCCCCCAGATCGCCCATTGGCTCAACGCCGACCCCGATCAGACGCGCATGCTCACCCTGGCCCAAACCGTCAAGGCGAAACTACTCGTCGAAAAACTCAATGTCTCACTCAAGGAAATCACCAAACCCGTCATCGACGTCCGCCTCCAAGCCTCCATCGACCGCATCGAGCCCGCCGGCGACCCACGCTGGGCCGGAGCCGCCGTGAAAGACGTCGCCATACTCGTCACCAGCGAACACCAAGGCGCTCCGATCAACCTATCGCTCGCCGCCGTGCTGACGCACCACGACCAAACCGCGGCCATCCGCGCCAACGCCGAACTGGAAAACACACACACCCAAAACCCCTCCTTCAAAGCAACCGCGCTGGTCGAGGCGATGCCCGTTAGCCTCATCGACACCGTCACCAACAGCGACGGCCAATTCACCACCTGGCTTGGAAAACGCATCGACAAAGCCATCGTGCAAGCCACCGGCAGCGCCGCCCAGGGCCTAGACATCACCGCCCGCATCGACGCCGATGCGATCAACGGCATCCTCGGCGCACAATACACCGCGAAAAACCGCCTCGTCACACTCAGAAAAGGCTCCTGGGTGCAGTACCAACTCACCCCCAACGCTTTCGCCGATTGGATCAACACCCGTAGCGCCAGCCCCCCCACGCGCGGAGCAACCACCCCACGCATGACGCTGGAAAAAACATTCACCATCAAAGCCGTCGTCCAGGAAGCGCAAGCCGCGCTCAACCCGCCCCCAACGACCGACGCCGACCCACCAACAAAAAACGCGCCGCCCTTCGACCCCGCCACCGTCAAGCTCGCCGTCAGCCTCATCAACGATCAGACCACCCTGCGCTGGGGCAAACAAGCCGTCCACCTAAACAAGCTCAACGCAGCCGTAAGAACGCAGAACCTAAGCGAATCGCTCGAGCTGCTGCTAAAACTAGACCTCCAGCAGCCCAACGCCGCGCCGGGCCAACCCAACACCGGGCAACTGCTCTCGCGCACCGAGATCACCGGCCTGTACACCCCATCCGGCCTGGACGCCGCCAACGCCACCATCAAGTCCACCACCAAAGCACAGGACCTACCCCTCGACCTCATCGACCAGCTCATGGGCTGGGACGGCGCCGTCGCCTCGCTGCTCGGCAACCAAGCGTCGCTTTCGCTCCAAGTCCAAACCGCGCCCAACCAACCCGGGCGCATCGACCTGACCGCCGACAGCGACGCAAGCCAGCTACAAGTCGCCGCCGCCATCGAAAACAATCAGCTCACACTCCTACGCGACGCACAAGCCACCCTCACCGTCACACCCGCGCTATCCCGCCAGTGGCTCAAACGCGTCCACCCGTTCCTAAACGACGCCGCCGCGTCAAAGCAGCCCATCAAGCTCACCGTCCACAGCAACGGATTCGCCCTGCCGCTCGAAAACTTCTCCATCCAGCAGGTCCAAGCCACCGCCGTACTCGACCTGGGCACCATCGCCTTCAGCAACACAGGCTTCCTCAATGAGCTGCGAAAAGCCCTACGCCGCGACACCGGCAGCTACCCCGTCAGCACCTTCAGCCCCGCCAACCTCACACTCGACAACGGCGTCGTCGCCTTCCAAGACCTCGCCATGCGCATGGACAACCTCGACCTAAACTTCCGAGGCCGCGTCGAACAGACCAGAGGCGGCAGGCTCGATATGACCATGTCGCTCTCCGCCGAGACCATGGCCAAAGCCTTCGGCCTACGCGATGCCCTCGAACCCGGCTACCAATTCGACATACCCATAGGCGGCACCGTCCAAAACCCCCAAGCCGACCTGGGCGCCATCATCGGCGAAGCCGCAAGACTCGCCGCACGATCACAACTCAAAAAACACGTCGGCGGCGTAGAGGGCGAAGTCGCCGAACAAGTCCTCGACCTCATCCTCGGCGGCAACAAAAACAAAAACAACCAACAAAACAACCAAAGACAATGAATCGCCCGCTACGAGCCGCGCCCGTAAGGAAGCGGTCCCTTTATAGTCTTAAATCGACTCAAAATTAATCCGAATCCGTATAATTCATGCGTAACCAAAACGAGCCGTCCGTCTCAGGCGGATAAGGGAGCGGTCCGGATGGCGCCACTATCTGTTCTTGAATAGAGCCGGAGGTGTGATGAATCGCTATTCGCCGGGTGGCACGGCTTGCTTGCAAGCCGTGAAATGCGGCTCCGCCATGACACCTGTCACCGAATAGGATGGCAGATAATGACGCTAAAGCAGCTTGCATGAATAATCTCCATGTCGGCTCTCCTGTAGGGCAGGTCATTGACCTGCCTTCTTCCGGATGGCATAGAGAAAAATCACGCAAAATGCTCTAGTTGCTCTAATCCTAATCCGTATCAGCTTCTGTTGATTTGCAACCCCGCCAACGCCGTGGACAGGTCTTCAGCGAAGTTAAAAACCTTGTCGAGGCCCGTGGTCAGGAACACCGCCCAGATACCGTCGCTGGGGCCGGCGAGAATCAGCTTGACGTTGTTATCCACCGCCAGCTTCCGAAGCCGCAGCAGTTGCGAAAGATTCGAGCTGTTGATCTGCGTGACCCCGCTCAGGTCCAACGCCATATCGGGCGTCTGGTCGGCGCGTTGGGCACGCTCGGTTAACCCCAGCAGGTCTTCGGAGAGTGCCGGCTCGTTGCTCAGCGAGGCGATCCAGATGCGGTCGGACCATTGTTGGATGGGCATGGCGAGGCTCCGGCAGCCGGATCATCGCCGTTTCGACGCGTCACCGCAAGCGCGGGGTTGTGCGTGTACAAGCGACGGTTTTATTCCTCCGCGTCTTCCCCGTCTTCCTCCGCGATCCGCGCCACACCGCTTAGCGTGTCTTCTTCCGTCAGGTTGATCACACGCACGCCCTGGGCGCCGCGCCCCGTTTGGCGGATCGTCTCCGCTTGGATACGCACGATCATCCCCTTGGTGGAGATCAGCATCAGGTCGTCTTCGGGCTTGACCGCAAGCAAGCTGACCACCTCGCCGTTGCGCTCACTGGTCATGATGTCGCGCCTGCCCTTGCCCCCCCGGCTCTGGGCGCGGGTCGACCCATCTTCGCTTCGGACCAGGTACTCTTCGAGCGGTGTGCGCTTGCCGTACCCGTTGGCGCTCACGGTCAGCAGGTCGTGCTCGTCGCCCGTGGCCACACGCACCAGCCCCACCACGTTGTCGCCCGCCGCCAGCCCGATGCCCTTAACGCCGGCCGCGTTCCTGCCCATTGCCCGCGCATCGTCCTCGTGGAACCGGATGGCCATCCCCCTGCTCGTGCCCAGCAACACATGGTCGCTGCCGCTGGTCCACGTCACACCGATCAGCGAGTCGTCCTCTCGCAGGCTCACCGCGATGATCCCGCTACGGTTCACGTTGCGGTAGTCTTTGAGCGGCGTGCGCTTGACCAGCCCGTTGGCCGTGGCGAACAACAAGTACGCCTCCTCACGCTCGAAGTCTTCGATCGGCATCAGCGCGCGGATGCGCTCGCCCTGCTTCAGGTCCAACAGGTTCACAATCGCCCGCCCCCGGCTGGTCCGCTGCGCCTCGGGGATCTCGTACACCTTGATCTTGTACACACGACCCGTGTCGGTGAAACACAGCAAGTCGTCGTGCGTCGACGCCACGAACAACTGCTCCGTAAAATCGTCGTTTTTCCGAGTGTCCGCACCGATCACGCCGCGCCCGCCTCTGCCCTGCGTGCGGTAGTTGTCCGCCGGCAGCCGCTTCACGTAACCCGCGTGGGTGATGGTCACCACGACCTGCTCGACCGGCGTCAGGTCGCCGATGTCCAGGTCGCCCGCCGCTTCGGCGATCTGCGTGCGCCGCGCGTCGCCGTACTTGTCTTTGAGCTGGGTGATTTCCTCGCGGATGATGTTCAGCACGCGCTCGTGGCTGGCCAGGATCGCCTCGTATTCCTCGATCTGCTCAAGCAGCTTGGAATACTCACCCGCGAGCCGTTCGATTTCAAGACCCACCAATTGAATCAGTTGCAGCCGCCCGATCGCCTCGGCCTGGCGACGCGACAGATTCACGTCACTATTAGCGCTGCGGGCCATGAGCCGATCCGGGATGTGCTTCGCATACGGGTGGTCCGCGGGGATGCGGTACCCCCTGGCCATCAGCTTCTCGATCGCCTCGTCGCGCGTGCGGCAGCTACGGATGAGCTTGACCACCTCGTCGATGTCGCACACCGCGTAGATAAGCCCCTCGATCCGGTGGGCCTCCTGCTGGGCCTGGTTGAGCCGGTACGCCGTACGCCGGCGAGTGACCTCCACCCGGTGCTTGACGAACAGCTCAATCAATTCCTTAAGCCCAAGCGTCTTGGGACGACCGTTCACCAACGCGATGTTGATAATGCTGAACGTCGATTGCAGCGGCGTCATCTGGTAAAGCTGGTTCTCGACGACGGCCGGGTCGGCGCCTCGCTTAAGCTCAATCACCAGGCGCATGCCCGTGCGGCTTGACGAGCTGTCCACGATGTTCGAGATGTCGGCCAGCCGGTCTTGCTTCTTGCACTCAACGATCTTGCTGATAATGCTGTCGTTTTTCGACACCTGGTACGGGATCTGCGTGATGACAAGCTGGTCCCTGCCGCCGGCGCTTTGCTCGTGAGTGATTTTTGCCCGAAGCGCTAGCTTCCCACGCCCCGTGGCGTACGCCTCGGCGATGCCACGCCGCCCACAAATAATCCCACCCGTCGGGAAGTCCGGACCCGGCACAATCTCCATCAACTCACGCAGGTCGATGCCAGGGTTGTCGATGACAGCCGTAATCGCGTCGCAGATCTCGCCAAGATTGTGTGGCGGCATGCTGCAAGCCATGCCCACCGCGATCCCCGTTGACCCGTTCACCAACAAATTCGGAAACCGCCCCGGCAAAACCTTCGGCTCGTCAACCGTCTCGTCGAAGTTCGGCTGCCAGTCGACCGTGTCGAGCTTCAGGTCGTCGAGCATCTCCGTGGCGTGGTGGTGGAGCCTCGCCTCGGTGTACCGCATCGCCGCCGGCGGGTCCGGGTCGATCGACCCGAAGTTCCCCTGCTTGTCGATCAGCAGGTACCGCGTCTTCCAGTCCTGCGCCAAGTTCACCAGCGTCGGGTAGATCGCGCCGTCCCCGTGCGGGTGGTACTTCTTCATCGTCTCCCCGACGATACCGGCGCACTTCGAGTGCTTGCGACCGGGCGACAAATTCAAATCATTCATCGCCACCAAGATCCGCCGCTGCGAAGGCTTAAGACCGTCTCGCACGTCCGGCAACGCCCGGTCCACGATCGTGCTCATCGCGTACGTCAGGTAGCTCTCGGACAGCTCACGCTCGATCGACTGATCAATCGTCCGCCCACCCGGCGGGGGCGGGGCGCCTGCCGCTTGCGAGACAGCTTCTTCGGGCGGTTCCGGGGGGGGTGTGCTCATGAAAAACCCTACAAATGAAGCCGATACCTCGGCGGATAAGAAACCCGCATTTTACCATTTTCAGCCCCACGAAGCGAGCGGACGGTCGCGGGCGAGAGGCATCCAAGTAATCCGTATCCGAACAGGCCAGGCCTCAATAAACCGCTTCGGTTTACGGCACCTGCATGCTAAACTATGACCGGTATGGATCTGGATTAATAATAAGTCGCTCGCCACGAACCGTCCGCCTCAGGCGGATGAGGGAGCGGTCTCTTCCCGTCCGGGCAGCGGCTCAACATTATTCGAGATCTTTACAAACCGGCCGACGCCGAAAGCGGACGCCGGTTAAACTGGCGAGCAGTGGTACGTACATCGCTTGTGTTTAGAGGGTTCCATATCAAGCATTTAATATGAGAAGGAGCGGCGTCATGAAAATCGCCAAGTCATTTTTGTTATGCACCACGCTAGCCGCAGCCTGCCTAACCGGCTGCCAAAGCGCCTCACACACCGGCTCCGCCGCCCGCCTCTACGACGGGTTCGGAAACTACCACCGCACAATCTCAACAACGTCACCCCAAGCCCAGCAATGGTTCGACCAAGGCATGCAACTGTTCTACGGCTTCAACCACGACGAAGCCATCCGCACCTTCCACCAAGCCGCCACGCACGACCCCGCCTCCCCCATGCCCTGGTGGGGCATCGCCTACGCCCACGGCATCAACATCAACGACCCCGCCATGACGGAGGAGCGGTCCAAAGCCGCACGCGAAGCAGCCGATAAAGCCGTCGAACGCATCGACGCAGCCTCACCCGTCGAAGCCGCCCTCGTCCGCGCTGTCTCGGCGCGTTACGCATGGCCCACCCCCGAAAACCGCCGACACCTCGACGAAGCCTACGCCAACGCCATGGGCGACGCATACGCATCATTCCCAGACGACCCCGATGTCGCCGCCCTCTACGCAGAGTCACTCATGAACCTTCAGCCGTGGGACTACTGGGACAACGACGGCAACCCCAAAGGCCGCATCAACGAAATCGTCAGCGTGTTAGAGGGCGCGATCAAAAACCACCCCCAGCACCCCGGAGCTAATCATTTCTACATCCACGCCGTCGAAGCCTCGCACGACCCCGACCGCGCCGTCCCCTCCGCCGATCGCTTGCAAAACCTAGTCCCAGGCGCCGGGCACCTCGTCCACATGCCCTCGCACATCTACATCCGCGTCGGGCGCTACGCGGACGCGGTGGATTCTAATGTTCAAGCCGTCACCGCCGACCGCGCCTACCTCAAGCTAGCCCCCAAGCCCGCCATGTACGCCGTATACGTCGCACACAACCTCCACTTCCTCGCCTACGCCGCCATGATGTCAGGCCGATACGCCGACGCCATCCAAGCCGCGCGCGACCTAGAGCGTGATATGCCCGAAGACGCGCTGCGCGCCTTCGCCCCGCTCATCGAAGGCGTCATGCCCACAACGCTCCACGTCCTGATCCGCTTCGGCAAGTGGGAACAAATATTAAAAGAACCGGAGTACCCCGAGTACCGCCTGGTCAGCAGAGCCGTGCGACACTACGCACGCTGTATCGCCCTTTCTGCCCTAAACAGAACAAGTGAAGCCAACGCCGAACTAGCCGCCTTCAAAAAAGCAGCCGCTCAAGTCCCCGACGAGTGGTACATATTCAACAACAAAGTCAGCACCGTCCTGCCCATCGCCCAAGCCATGCTCCAAGGCGAACTGCTCTTCCGCATCGGGCGACGAGACGAAGCCTTCGCCGCCCTCCGCCAAGGCGCCCAAGCCGAAGACGCGCTCGTATACGACGAACCCCCAGGCTGGATGCTCCCCGTCCGACACGCCCTGGGCGCGCTACTCATGGCCGACGCACGCTACAAAGAAGCAGAGCAGGTCTACCGCGACGACCTAACTCGCAACCGCGACAACGGCTGGGCGCTGCTGGGCCTACAACAGGCACTCGCCGCACAAGGCAAAACAGGCGAAGCCGACGCGCTCAACTCAACCTTGGCCAAAGCGTGGGCCCGAGCGGACGTATCGCCCACGTCTTCCTGCTACTGTGAAGCCGGCGTCAAAAACAACTAGAAGCCATCCCAAACCCCAGATGAGGTTGAATTGTGTGCCACTGGCTGCTTGCCAGCCAGTGCAAATGGCGGAGGTTTGCAACGGGCAGACCGTTGCCGGTGATCTACCGTTTAGGGTTTTGGGACGGCTTCGAGTAAACCCACGCATCAAAACGCTACGCCGGACAAGGCCGCCGGCTCGTCACCCCCCAACCCACTCAAAACAAGGCCCCTTCCTCCCAAACACAAACACAGACACCGCCACAAATTAAAGACGAGCAATAAAAGTCGTGGACGTTATGGCACCGGGTGGCACGGCTTGCTTGCAAGCCGTGAAATGCCGTGTCACCATGACACCTCGCACTGAATAGGGTGGCGGATACTTCACACCAAACGCTCTAAAGACAAAAAAAAACGTGGACGATATGACAGGCAGCCGGTACGATGGCAAATGGCTCATCCTCGCCGCCTATCAGCGGCAGGCAATTGGGAATCGACAACTCGTACAAGCCACGGCTAACGTCGCATCATCGCCGACGCGCACGCACCAGGGACCACATCACCGCATCGGGAAAGACCACCAAATGAAAACCGGACACACCCTCTCGCATAGGCCAACCCCGCCCAACCTAACCGCGATTCTCAGCGTCGCGCTTTGCCTTGCTTATCTCCCGTCGCACAGCAGCGCAGCCATGGTAACCGTCGGCTTCACCGGGCAGATCACCACGATCGACGCCGCATTGTCGACCGGGCCCTTTTCAGTCGGCCAAACGGTCAGCGGCAGCTACACCTATGAAAACGACCCGGCCCTGAACCCCGACTTCAACGCCTCCGCCACCGTCGGCCAATTCGCCGCAACACCCTCCGCCACGCTCCAAGTCGGCGGCGACAACCTCGCGATGAGCCCCGGTATCGGGTTGGTGCTCTTCGACGGCACGCCAGGCGTCTCGACGGACGGGTGGAGCCCCTCATTTTCACTGACAGGCCCCGCCATCGGCTCCTTCAACGCCACCGCATTCGACGTCTTCCTACGCGACACCGACTCCACGGTCTTCGCCTCCGACGACCTGCCGCTCCAGCCGCCCGCGCTGAGCGAGTTCGAGATCACGTCCCTCATCATCTTCTACGAATTCGGCTCGAACCAAGCCCGCATAACCGCCTCCGTCCTCACACACCAAGTCATACCCTCCCCCGTCACCGCGTGGCTGCTAGCGCCGGCCATCGTTGGTTGGCTAGCCTCCAGAAGACACAAGCCTTGACCTGAAACCTTGACGTTGACCCTTTCACCACCGCCCGCATCGACGGCATTGGCCTAAAACTCGGCGGCCGCGAACCGTTATGCGAAATTCCAGGCTAAGCGCACTTTGCCGCGGATGGCCCACCCCCGTGTCCGGTCGCTTTGTCCTGTGAACAACCTTTTGGGGTAAAATCAATCTGGTGAAAGACCACAGGGAATCAGCGGCAAGCGACCGCTTGAGAGACGACGCGGCCCCATCAAATCTTACCGGGGCTTAATGCAAAAAAGGCAGGTGCGCTATGACCACGTTACGACTCAGCCAAACCAACCGCCCGCTCGCCGTCGAAACACCCCTGGGCGAAGACGTGCTCATCCTCGAACGCATGACCGGCACCGAAGAACTAGGCCGACTGTTCCGATACGAGCTCGAACTCATCAGCGAGCACCCCGAGAAAGTCAATTTTGACAAGATCATCGGCCAAAACGTCACCGTGCGCCTCGACCTGGCCAGCGGCGACCGGCGATACTTCAACGGCTTCGTCAGCCAATTCACACAAACATGCTGGGACGGCGACGCCACCAAATACCGCGCCGTCGTCGTCCCCTGGCTGTGGTTCCTCACACGAACCGCCGACTGCCGAATCTTCCAAGACATGACCGTCCCCGACATCATCAAAAAAATCTTCCGCGACCTGGGGTATTCCGACTTTGACGACGAATCCTTGTCACGCGATCCAGACGCTTACCGCACTTGGGAATACTGCGTGCAGTACCGCGAGACAGCCTTCGACTTCGTCAGCCGACTCATGGAACAGGAAGGGATCTACTACTTCTTCAAGCACGAAAACGGCAAGCACGAGCTTGTCATGGCCGACTCGCCCGCCGCACACGACGAGGTCCCCGATTCATCACAACTGCCCTACCACCCGCTGCACAAGCAGCCCCTGGGCAAACCCACCATCTGGCAATGGAGCATCGACCGCAAGATCAAAGCCGCCAGCTACGCCGTCGGTGACTTCGACTTTGAAAAGCCCGACGCGTCGCTGCGGGGCCGATCCGAGATCAGCCGCGACCACGCCGCCGCCGACGGCGAGGTCTACGACTACCCCGGCGAGTACAAAGAAACCAGCCAAGCCGAAAACTACGCCAAAATCAGGATCCAAGAGCTGCAAGCCCGCTACGAACTCGCCCACGGCGAGTCCGACGCGCGCGGGATCAGCATAGGCAACACCTTCACACTCACCGGCTACCCCATCGAAGACAAAAACCGCCCATACCTCATCACCTCCGTCACCTACAAACTCACGTCCGACCTCGTCAAAGTACCCGGCGACGGCAACAAAGACCGCCTCTTCTCGTGCTCCTTCACCGCGATCGACGCCCAGCAGAACTTCCGCACACCACGCACCACCCCCCTGCCCCACATCCGAGGCCCACAAACCGCCATCGTCGTCGGGCCTGAGGGTGAGAAGATTCACACGGACAAATACGGCCGCGTGAAAGTCCAATTCCCCTGGGACCGCGAAGGCGGGTTCAACGCCGACAGCTCCTGCTGGGTCCGCGTCTCCCAAAACTGGGCCGGCAAAACCTGGGGCGGCATGTTCATCCCCCACGTCGGCCAGGAGGTGATTGTTGAGTGCTTGGAGGGCGACCCCGACAGGCCCATCATCACCGGCCGCGTCTACAACGCCAAAAACATGCCGCCCGAAGACCTGCCCGAAAACAAGCACAAGAGCATCATCCGCGACGACTACGGCAACGAGATGATCTTCGACGCAACACCCGACGACGAACACATACGCATCCACAGCCCACACCACAAATCATCCATCACACTGGGCAAGAGCATCCAGAGCATCACCGAAAGCGATAGCTGGACCACCACCTACGGGGCCAGCGGCGAATTCACAGCGGGCACGAGTCTGGCATTCACCATAGGACACACCGCAGAGGCCAAGCTGGGCACGTTCACCGACCTGACCATCGGGCACACGATGTCCTGTTACATCGGCCCCCAGATTACCTTCGGGGCCGCGTTCAACTACAGCTACTTCAAAGGCCCGGTAATCGCCAACGGCGCCGACGGCATCTACAACGCCGCCGGCAAGACCCACACGATCATCGGCGAAAAAGAGATGCAGATCATGGGCGGGCAGCGGACCGTTCTCGATATGGATGCAGCCGGGATCTATCTCGGGATCACACCGGCAGCGATCCCCAGTGACTCCATGTTGTGGTGGGCCCAAGTCGGTATCGTGATCGGTGCGCTGGTGGCACAGGCGGTGGTTATAGGCTCAAGCTTAGCCACGGCAGAGTTAGATGAGGAAGAGACCGCTTATGGGTTATTCCAAACGGCAATCATGCTGGGCGCCTTTATCGCGGCCATGATTGCTTCGGCTGCACTTTATGGCGCCCACCGGGCAAAGATCGAGGCCCAGCGTGCGGCGGTGACAGCGGCGAAGACCGGGTTGACCACGCCGTCGGTCAAGATGGATGCCACCGGGCTTTGCCTGCGTTGGGACGCGACCACGTATATCAAACTAAGCGCCGCAGGCATTGAAATGAAGTGCGGGGCCAAGGCCATTGAATTGTCGAGTGTACAAGCAAAGATCACGGGGGACCTCTTAGTCACAACGGACGTAGATGTCACCGGGGATCTCGAAGTCGCAACGGACCTCTTTGTCAGGGGAAATACTTTTAATCATTAATAGATCATGCCAATCCACCCTCTGGGAGCAACACCCTGGACCTGCTGAACACCACCAAACTTGCACTGGCGTCATCCGAATCACGGATGAACTTCCCCGGCCACACCGCCACCCTCATCGTCAAGGGAACGTTCGACCTAGCCCAAGACGCCGCCATGACCCCCGCCGCCGATCAAGCACCGCCCACAGCCCCCCAGCGATACCCCGACAGCCACGGGCAAAACGCAACCCTCCGTTACGACTTCGACTTCGCGCCGTTCAAGCCACGGGCCGATGTCATGGTCGTGGGTTCATGCCACGCGCCACACGGCCAGCCCGTCCCCGCCTGCCAGATTAAAGTCGAACTGTCGGGCAAAGCCTCTGTGGCTTACACACTCGCCGTCGTCGGCGACCGCACCGTCGATCTAACAGATAAGGAACTCACCCCCACACCGCCCAAGCCGTTCACATCCATGCCCCTGCGATACGAACGCAGCCTAGGCGGCCCCGAACACGCGCAAAACCCCATCGGGTGCGGGCTACTCCCGATCGCCGCGGCGCGACAAGAAAAATGGGCCGTGGAAAAGGTCCAGGCCTTCCGTAAGAATGTGTGTCAGAAGTCCATAGAGACAGGTGAATCGGGTGCCACTGGCTGCTCGCCAGCCAGTGCGAATACACCGTCACGCCCACACTGGCGGACAAGCCGCCAGTGGCACACCGCTTCTCACACACTTTCTAAGCCCGCCGAACAAGGGGCAGCCCTACCCAAAACACAGCACCGAACCGTCGCGCTACCCAACATCCTCCCCGCCGACCGCCACTGGCCGACCATGGACGCGCCGCCCGTCGGCTTCGGACCGATCGACCCCACGTGGCCCCTACGCAACGACAAAATGGGCACCTGCGACGACGACTGGCTCAAAAACCGCTGCCCGTGGTACCCAAACGACTTCGACTTCTCACACTTCAACGCCGCACCGCCCCAACTCCAACCCGAAGGCTACATCCAAGGCGACGAAACGCTCACCCTCACAAACCTCCACCCCCAACACCCCAAGCTGCGAACCCGGCTACCCGGCGTGCGCGTGCGGTGCTTCGTCGTCCCCAAGACGCAGCCCAACAATGCAGACGGCGACGCCGCACCGCAAACTGCCCCCACCCTGCGGGAAGTGCCGATGGTCATCGACACCCTCTGGATCGACACCGACGCCCAACAAGCCGTCCTGCTCTGGCGCGGGCACACACCCGTCAGCTCCGAAGAATGCAGCGACATCGAGCGCGTGTTCGCCCTCTCAGAGCCGCTCGACGCCCCACCCCAATCAATCGACCAGTGTCATCAACAATACGAGCAAGCCTTAACCCAGGCACACACCAAACCCCAGCCCCAACCCGACCCGCCGCCACAAGAAGAACCGCAACCCGAAACTTTTGGCCCTGAATTAGATGCAAGCCTCCGAGAAGCGATCGAAGCCAAGCTCATTCAAGAAGGCCACGACGAAGCCACACGCGCCAAAATCCTCGAAATGCTCAACGGCGACCCCGAAGAGATCATGAAGAAACTACAAACCGAGGTCCGCGAAAACTACCGCAAAGCGGGCATGGAGCCCACGCTCCTCGTCAACCTGACCCCCGAACAGCAAAAAGAAAAAGACCGCCTCCTAAAGCAGTGGGGCCTCGACCCCGTCGAAATCGCCCAAGCCGAACAAATGTACCGCGACGGCAAAATCCAACTGCCGTAAGCGCCTTCTCCCGCTTCATCGCCTCCCCGCGAGTTTCAAATAGCTCGTGGTGGACGACCCTCCAAGGCCCCTTAAACCGACTGGTATGTTTAGCTGGCCGGGTGATGTCGTCGTTGTGTTCCGCCAGCCGACGGGTCAAGTTATTCGTTTGGCCAATATAACGGCGACCCGTGGCTTCGCTCACAATCACGTAAACACAAAACGACAAACTCCCCGATCTGGACTCGAACCAGAAACCTAGCGGTTAACAGCCGCTCGCTCTACCAATTGAGCTATCGGGGACCGTGGCGTCAATCTTACTGTCGAGATTGGAGGAGGCAACCGCCCCCCGCCTCCCGCCTCCCGCCGCCGCGGCCTTGTCGCACCACCCCCCAGCCGCGCCCTTGCCCACACCATCGGTTGCATTCACAGCCGGGCTTGCTAATCTAATGGGTCTGCAACTTATTTGGGGCACTGACTATGTACGCGATTATCGAAGACAGCGGCACGCAAATCAAGGTTTCACAAGGCGATGTGGTTAAAGTCGCAATCCGCGACCTGCCCGCCGACGCCGCAACCGTCACCTTCGACCGCGTCCTGTTCGTCTCCGACCCCGAAGCCGGCAAGGTGAAAATCGGCAAACCCCTCGTGCCGTCCGCGTCCGTCACCGCCGACGTACTAGCCGAAGAGAAAACACCACGCGTCGACGTCGTCAAATTCAAGCGACGCAAAACATACACCCGCCGCAAGGGGCACCGCCAGGACTACCTCAAAGTCAAGATCACCGAAATCAAGTCTTGACAGCTCGCGCGACAACGGCGATACCGCCCGCCCCTCTGCTTATTAATTTCTACTCCCCGATTATCTTCACCAACACGCGCTTCTTCCTCCGCCCGTCAAACTCCGCGTAATAAACCTGCTCCCAAGGCCCAAAGTCCAGCTCGCCGTCCGTGATCGCCACCACCACCTCCCTGCCCATGATCTGCCGCTTCAGGTGCGCGTCGCCGTTGTCCTCGCCCGTGCGGTTGTGCCGGTAGTGCGACACAGGCTCGTGCGGCGCCAGCTTCTCCAGCCAATCGTCGTAATCCTCGATCAACCCCTGCTCCGCGTCGTTAATGTAAACGCTCGCCGTGATGTGCATCGCGTTCACCAGGCACAGCCCGTTCCGCACACCGCTCTTACGCACAAGCCCCTCGACCTGCTCGGTGATATTAACGTAGTCACGCCGGTGCGGCGTCTTAAACCAAAGCTCTTCACGCAGGTGTTTCATAACGCGTTGTCCTGGTAGAGGGTCCGTTTGAATCCAAGCGTTACCACGACGAGCCGTCCGCCTCAGGCGGATCAGGGAGCGGTCTCCGGGCGATCAGCACAATAGATCAACATACACTCAACGTTCGTGCAGGACCGTGCATAATCTCCGTCAGGCAGCGGCCACTTCCGCGATTAAAATATATCTCACAACGGCAAGCCTTTCTGAGATATTCAAACTGACCCACTACCGTTGTCCTGTATCAGGCGTGAAGGTCATTTAAGCGACCGCCCGCTGTGGTATGATAAACCATCCGCTCTTTTTTTCCGGGGCCCCACCATGCACTACGGCCGCGTCAGCAGAGAAATCGCCAGGGGGCTAAAGGTCCTGCGCAAACGCATCGACGACGCGGCCATACCACCGTCAAAGCTCGATGAATCCATCAACGTAGCCACCTGGAACATCCGCGAATTCGGCCGACGACGACGACGCAAAGCAGCACTCCACTACATCGCCGAAATCCTAGGCCAGTTCGACCTCATCGCCGTCACCGAAGTCCGCGACAACCTCACCGAGCTGCGCAAAGTCCTCGACTACCTAGGCCCATACTGGCGAGCCGTCTACTCAGACTTCAACACCGACCCCGCGGGCAACCGCGAACGCATCGCATACATCTACGACAAACGCGCCGTCGCCTTCACCGGCCTCGCCGCCGAGGCAGACCCGCCTCGAAAAAGAAACAAGACACTCGGCGAGTACCTCCCCGCAATCACATGGTGGCGTAGCCCCTACATCGTCTCATTCCGAGCAGGCAACTTCGACTTCATACTCGTCACCGCACACATCCGCTGGGACACCACCGGCGGCCCCGCCAGCCGCGCACGAGCACTCAAAACACTCGCCACATGGATCGACCTACGCCGACGCGAGAAACACGTCGCCGACAAAGACATCATCGTCATGGGAGACTTCAACATCCCCAAGACCAACGACGCGCTGTTCAAAGCCGTCACCAGCGCAGGCCTGCGCGTCCCCGCACCACTACGCGACATCCACACCAACCTCGCCAAGAACAAACGATACGACCAGATCCTCCACTTCCCCACATACACCAAGTCCTTCACCAACCACGGCGGCGTGCTCGACTTCTACCGCAACAACCACAAACCGCTCTTCCGCGACCTCGACAAAACAGCCTTCACCTACCAAATGTCAGACCACCTCCCCCTCTGGGTCCAGATCAACACCGACACCGCCAGCGAAAAGCTCGACCAGATCTTGAACCGCGGTTGATCCCTTCGTTTAGCCCACCACATATTTTGCGACAGTGTGTCACGCGTCGGGTGCGCGCTTTGGGTGCCACGACACAGTCTTCTGTGTCGTGCGAGTTGGATAGCACCCCCGTATACCGCGCCGCCTTCATTTCCCAACAAGATGACCGGATTGACACAACTCACCGCCACACCTGTCACGACCCCTATTCCCCCCATTTTGTCATGCGTGACGCGATGCCGAATTCCGGGTGCCACTACACAGTCCACTGTGTAGTCCGATTTGGATAGGCCGGGTGGCACGGCTTGCTTGCAAGCCGTGAAATGCGATTTCGGCACAACACCTATCACCGAATACGCTGGCTGATAATGACACCGGTTGCTCTAAATATGGGCTAGAGCGTTCTCAATCCGTTTGTAGCGTCCAATACGAGCCCCGACCGTCAGGGAGGGGATTTCCTTCTTGTTTTATGCAATACCCTTGAACTCGGAACGCTCTAAATCTCCCCAAAAAAGTCTTGGCTTAACCGCTCGACACCGGTACAATAAAAATAGCAGTCATTTTCACGTATTTGGCCCATTCAGGGCACGCGGTTTTTGCGGTTCCCCTTTTTCACTTCTACTCGAAAGGAGCGGTCATGAACTGGTTTCACAAAACAACATTGGCATTGGCATCCGCAGCGGCACTAGGCCTGGGGACGCACGCACAAGCGGACACAACCGTCGGCGGCATCATCAACACCGACACCCACTGGATGACCGGCAACGGCCCGTTCATTGTCGACCAGAGCATTTTGGTGACGAACAACGCGACGCTGACCATTGATCCGGGCGTGGAGGTACGGATCAAGCCGGACCGGGGGATACTCGTGAACTCGGGGCAGCTCATCGCCCGCGGCACTGAGATGGACAAGATCACTTTTACGGCTGACGTGCCGGACTTGAGCATAATCACGGAGGATCAGCGTTGGGGTTTCATCGGGTTTAGTGACGGAGCGGTTGACGCGACATTCGACGCGGGCGGCAACTACCTGAACGGTTCGATTATTGAACACGCGATTGTGGAGGGGGCCGGCGGTGTGAGCGGCGGCGCGATCAATACTATGTTAGCTTCGCCTTTTATTAGTCATTCATTGATCCAAAAAAACAGTCGGCAGGGGATCAATATTGATGGGTCTGTTGGTATGAGAATCATCGGCAACACGATTGCCGAGAATGATCGAGGGATCGTATTAGATCGGGGCGATTCAGGTGGCTTCCCCACCAATATCCTCATCCTCAACAACACGGTTCAGGCAAACAGAGACGGGATATTGGTAGACCAAACAGTGGATGTAGAACTTGCTCAGAATAACGTCACCGGAAATCTAAGCAACGGCATAATGATCGACAGCACAAGCGGCGCTCTTGTAACCGAGAACACCGTCAGCGGCAATCGAGTCGGCATGGAAATCGGCAATTCGCTCGACGTGGCGCTCACGAGAAATACCGTCACGGGAAACACAAGCGGGTCACCGGATGCCGTCGCGGGTATACAGATAGCCCCGGCTTCATCTGGCAACTCCGTCACGCTTAACGGCGACATTATTGCAAACAATGACGGCACCGGCCTTGGTGTGTTCGCAATAGAGAGCGTGGAGTCGTTGATCCTTAGCCTTGACCCGGATCACCCAACGCAGATCTTCGGGAACACGGGGTTTCAGCTCCGAAACGGCTCGTCATTTACGGGCGCTTCGCTGAGCGATTCCGGGAACGTGGACGCGCGCAACGTGTTCTGGGGCACGACGGATATCGGCAACATTGAAGACGGCATTTTCGATTTTTTCGACGACATCAGCCGTGGCATCGTCTTCTTCGACCCTGTCGCCGTGCCCGAACCCGCCGCCGCCGCCCTGCTGGGCGTAGGCGCCCTGCTGTGCCTGACCCGCCGACGCAACACCCGCGCGTAACCGCACAGCCGGGGGTATTTATAACTCGTGGCTAAGCCAGCTTGGGCCGGTGGTTGTTTGCTTTTTTCTCACCCCTACTCGAAAGGAGCGGTTATGAATTGGTTTGGCTGGGTGCCACTACACAGTCCGCTGTGTAGTGCGATTTGGATAGCACCTCCGAATGCTGTGCCGGCACGGGTGCCACACTTTGACCCGCAGGGCAAAGTGTGTTTTCACGTTTGGTGCACGGGTACCACACGCCCGCTGTGTAGCGCCTGACCTTCACAACACGTACTTCACGTACGACCCGACGCGCTCAAACCCAAGGCCCTCGTAAAACCCGATCGACGGGCACCCCTCCACACGCATCAGCAGCACCTGCCCCATCAACGCTCGGGCGCAGTGGTCGAGTGTGTGCGTCATCAGCGTCGGCCCCACGCCCTGGCCCCGGCCGCTCAAACCCGTGTACGCCGGGTAGACCACACCCATCTGCCCCAGCGTCGTCACACCCGCCACCCCCACAGGCCCACCGTCCAGGCGACCCAAGAACAACTCCAAGCGAGGCTCGTCCAGTTGATCCACCATCGACTGGGCCATATCCGCCGCGACCCCCCCTTCAGCCCCGTACTCGTCACGCGCCATGCCCGCGAACAACGCGCCAACCTCCTTATAAGACGCACGCGCCGGGATCACCTGAACCGATTCATTAACTTTCTTAGACGGCCTGTGGCGCTTGAGCAGGTACACATGACAAGTCACCGCCCGGTACCCCGCCCCCGTCGCCGCCTCCGCCAAGCCGGGCTGCCAATCACCACCCGCCGCGTCGAGGCTGCAACACGCCACGCCCATCGTCGCGTAGTGCGACCGGACCTCGTCCAACACACCCTGGGCATCCATCTCATCGGAAGTGCGCAAGTCAGCGGCAAAGTTCTCCCAAACCACCCCCGCCCGCTCAGGGTTCACAAACACCGTCGCGCCCCCTAGTGACGACTCCTGAGCCGACACCCGAGCCAATATCGCTTCCACACGCTTCACCGCGCGCACCAGCGCTTCGGTCGTAGGCTCATAGCTCTCCGGCGCAACGGGCAGTTCCATAACAATGACTCACATCAGGGTCGCTACTGGTACCTCCGCCACTATAGCGAAGCCCGCCCCCGCCTACCCCACAAACCATGATGCACCCTATCCATGACAAACACGAAGCGATCAAAAAACCCCACCCCAGCACCCCCATGCGCAACAGGCTCAGCTACCTTAGCCGCAACCCACCCCCTTTTTCCCACCACAAACCCTCGCCGCCCGCCATACGTCCCGATTGACCATACCCCAACGAACCCCCTCTGTACGCCCACGTTTACCTCATAAGCCAGCCCAACAACATAACCGCAACAGGCATAAACTAAAATACAAATACAACTTACAGCTTCTATTGACAAATCAAAAAAAACTGAGATAATCAGATTTAAAGAAGTAAGTATATATTTACTTACCAAAAACACCTATGGTGCAGAGCACACGAAATACGAAGAAGGCGCTGCTGGAGGCGACGATGGGGCAGGTGGCGGCCGGGGGGCTGGAGTCGCTGACGATCAACGCGATCGCACGGCGCACGGGTGTGACGGAGGGGGCGATCTACCGGCACTACCGGGGTAAAGAAGACCTGCGTTGGCAGGCGTTCGCGCAGACGGTCGAGGACATGGCCGGTGAGAAGCAGGCGTTGGTGGCGGCGGACCTGTCGTTTCGTGAGAAGGTGCGCCAGTGGGTGTGGCTGACGTTTGACTACTACGACCGCAGGCCCGACGCGTTTACGTATGTGCTGCTGACGGCGCACCCTCAGCCCGCGGGAGAGGCGGACAGGGAGATCACCACGCGCCAGGGCAGGCTATTTAAAGAAGTGTTCGTGCGCGCCTGTGCGTGCGGTGAGGTGCGGGAGATGGAGCCCGCGTTGGCGTTGTGCCACCTCACGGGGTTGATGCTCAACGTGCCGGAGATGATCAATAGCGGGGCGTTGGAGGGGCCCGCTTCTGATTATGTGGACCGCGTGGCCGAGGCGGTGTGTCGGGTGCTGTGCCCGGGTGGAGAAGAGTTATTGTGATCCAGTGAGGGGAAAGGGGGAGTTGGTTGTTTGTGTATTTCGCGGCGCGGGGTGGGTGAGTGACCCGCTTGTTTAGAGCGCCGCAGAGGCAATTGGTTTTGTAAGGAGAACGATCGTGCGTAGCACAAGTGTTTTGAAGATGGCGGCGGCGGCTGGGCTGCTGGTTGCCGGGCAGGCAGCGGTAGCGGCGGTGCAGGTGCAAGTGGAGGTGACGAGCAATGCGCCGGCGGACGGTGTGTACCTCACGCCCGTGTGGGTGGGGTTCCACAACGGCAGTTTCGACAGCTACAACAGTGGCTTGTCGGCTCAGCCTGGCTTGGAGCGGATCGCTGAGGACGGCGACGCGACCCAGCTCAGCACGGACTTTGGCGATGGTAAGACGTACGTTGACACAAGCGGCGGCCCCGCGGTCAGCGCGACGGTGGACTCGGGCCAGGCCGGCGGCGAGCGCGTGCAGGGGTCAGTCGGGGGCGGGCCGATCGGGCCTGGCTCGACACACACTGCGATGTTTATGATCGATCAGACCGGCGAGAATCAGTACTTCTCGTACGCGTCGATGGTGATCGCCAGCAGCGATTACTTTATCGCCAACGGCAGCGCGGCGGCGCACGACCTGAGCGGGCTAATGAACATCGGCGACGAGGTGTCGTTCACGGTGGGCGCGTCGGGCAGCGTAAACGACGCGGGCACGGAAGTGAATGACTTCGCCACGTCGGCGGCCAACGGTTTGTTCGGCATCCCCGGCGGTCAGACTGGGCCCGACCAGGGCGCGGACGAAGGGGGTGTGGTGGCGAGCGTGACCGACCCCTACGACGACTTCCTGAATCGGCCGACTGACTTTGACACGAACTTCCCGAACTTCCAGTTCAATGACAGCGGCTTGTACCCAAACGGGATCGCCACGGTGACGATCTCAGTGGTGCCGGAGCCCGCGTCAATGTCGGTGCTGATGGGTCTGGGCGCGTGGGTGCTCGGTCGTCGGCGTCGGTAAGAACGTTTGAGAGGTTTTGGAGAAAGATTTTGGAGCCCACGGGTATCAACCCGTGGGCTTCTTTTATGTAGGGGGGTAAGGGATTCGCCAGAACGCTGGCGGGCAAGCCGCCAGTGGCACACGGCGAGCATATTCGTTCGAGATCGCACTACACAGCGGACTGTGTAGTGGCACCCGGCCGAAGTGGTTGCCGTTGTGAGAGATACTTTCAACACAGAAGACTGCTCCCTGATCCGCCTGAGGCGGACGGCTCGTCGCGGTAACACTTGGATTCAAACTGACCCACTGCCGGGCGTTTAATTTGCTAGTTTTTTTATTGATTCTTGAATATACTATTAGTGCGTTGCGACAGGAGGGTCTTGTTCACATGGCTAACAACGTCTGGCTACGTGCTTTGTGCGTTGCTGTGGGGCTGCTTGGCGGCACGGCGGGTGGTCAGACGACTTCGACGTGGCTTGGCGGTTCGGGTGACTGGAACGACCCGTCGAAGTGGAGCGGCGGGGTTGTGCCCGGGGGTAGCCTGGTTACCAACATTTTTATTGATGGGGGTAAGTCGGCTGCCTCGGTGGTCAATATCGACTTTCTCGTGTTGCGGTTTAACAGCCTCACCATCGACCCGTCCGACACGCTTCGGGGTAGGGCTGAGATCAAGATTGAGGACGATGGCGGCTTGTTTAATCACGGGTTTGTGCTGTCTGAGGGTTCGGATTTTTTGACATTCGAGCCGACTGCATTGAACCGCATCCTGCCGGTAACCAACTCTGGGACGATACAAGCCATCAACGGCGGGCTGATGTCGTTTACGAACACGACCATCAGCAACACCGGGACGATCCACGTGGGCGGTGAGTCGGGCATTGGGTTCTTAAACAACACCACGGTGGCTGGCGGCACGCTTTCTGGTTCGGGAGAGAGTTTGTTTTTGATCGATACTCGGCCGATTACGTCTCCCCCCAATTCGCCGCCGTCGTCGGTGGTGTTCGATGGTGTTACGCTTGACAGCGGTGTGTTGGTGGTGCATTCCCCGCATGAATTTGAGTCGCAGGCCAACAACGGGCACAACGCGACGCTGAAGGGTGCGGTGGTTAACAACGGCATTTGGAGTTTGAACGGCGGTGGTAAGCGCAACCAGCACGTTGTGATTCTGGATTCTGGGGTTTCTCTGGGCGGGGCGGGCGGTATTGTGATGTCGCCGCCGGGCTCGGGCTTTTCGGGGCCGCGATTCAACATTGTGCGTGTGTCCACCGGTGTGGCGACTCAGGAGGCGGATCACTCGGTGCTGGGCAGCGGGGCTATCCAATTCGACGTTGATAGCACGCTGATTAACAAAGGCTCGATCGTTGGGGATCAGACCGACCCGTTGGTGATTGAGAGAAGCTCGCTTCATGTGTCGGATAACAGGGTGTTGGTCAATGAAGGGGTTCTGGCGGCGATAAACGGGGGGCGGTTGGTCTTGGGAGAAGCGATCGCGGTTGTGAACAACGGTGGGACGGTGGAGGCTTTGGACGGTTCTACGGTGGAGGTGCGTAGCAGCGTCGCGGGCGGGTCGTTGGTCACGGAGGGCTCGGGGGTCATCAAGGTAATGGGGCCAAACGGTGCGCCTATTTCGATGTTTTTACGCGATATCACCCTGGAGGCGGGCAGCAACATCGAGTTTGACAGCACGGTTGAGATTGAAAGCAGCCTAATTAATAACACGGACGTAACGCAGGCCGACCGGTTTACGCTTGTTGCGGCGCCGGGCGAAACAGACGTTGTGCTGACGGGAACGGGCACGATGCGGGACGCCGGCTTTTTTACGCAGGGCGATGCTCGGCTGATCAACGAAACGGGTCACACCCTGCGCGGGTCGACAGAAATCCGCGGGCACGCGGTGAACAAAGGCACGATCATCGCTGACGGCTTCTCCAGCATCATTGCCCCTGTGTCCGGGGCGGGGTTTGTGAATGAAGGGACGCTGCGATCCGATTCGTTTCTGATATTGACGGGGAAGGTGACTAATACGGGTCATGCGATTGAGGTCGCTGATGGTGAGCAGCTATTGCTTAGGAACGCCCAGATATCCGGAGGGGCTATCACCACGGGGGGCACGGGGACCGTCGAAGTTATTAACCTTCCTATCACCGAGGGTATTACCTCCCTGACAGATGTTGTGGTGTCGGCTGGGATTCAGTTTGAGATGAATACTCATGATGTTTCTATCGCTGGGACGGTGACCAACCACGGCGATTGGGCGCTGGACTCGTTCTCCACGCCTTCCGATCAAGCTGTACTGACGGTCGGGACGCCGTCGGCTTCTAACACCATTACGCTGACAGGGAACGGGACGGTTACGCTGATGGATAACCCGTATAACGAGCTCACTTTTTTGGTTGACCCCGGCGATACGGAAGGGACAAGGACGCTGGTGCACGGAGCTGACCACACGATCCAGGGGGCCGGGTCGTTCGGGCTTAACACGGGTGGTGTTGTGAACCACGGGGCGGTGATTGCCAATGTTGATAACGCTCTGACGATCGACCCGAACGGTTTAGGTTTTATGAACGACGGGACGCTTGGGGCTACCGGTGTTGGCGGGCTGGTGCTTCACGACGGGGTGTTTACGAATATGGCAGGCGGGCGCGTCGTGGCGGAATCAAGCATTGCGCTGACGGGTGGTAGCACGCTGACCAATTTAATGGGCGGTGTGGTGTCCGGCGGGGGTGAGATCGATGCATCAGACGGTCAGTTTATTAACCAGGGCACGCTGGGGCCTGGCAGTTCCACGGGCGTGCTGGGCTTTATCGGCGATTACAGCCAATCGGGCACCGGCAACATCGAGATCGAACTGGCGGGCAGCGGCGGTGTGGCGGGCAGCGACTTTGATCAGGTGACGGTCACGGCGAACGCGTTGCTCGACGGGGGGCTTGACATTCTGCTAAGCGGTGGGTTTGTTCCGAACTACGGCGACGCGTTTGAAGTGCTTATCGCGGGCACTCGCACGGGCGAGTTTAGCGTTATCAACGGGGCGTTCATCAACGAGGACATGACGCTGGCGCCGGCGTATGACCACGGGGGCAACGCGGGCTTAACGCTGATCGCGGTGATCCCGGGCGACGCGGACATGGACGGTGTTATCAATGGGCAAGACCTCTTGGCGTGGCAAGCTAACTTGTTTACGAACGGAGGGTGGGCGGAGGGCGACTTCAACCTTGACGGCATGGTGAACGGGCTGGACCTTTTGATTTGGCAGTCACACTTGTTTGCTTCGGTGGGGAGCGTCGGCGGTGCGGTCTCGCTTGGTGCGGATTCGGCTGTGCCCGAGCCTGGGGCGGGGGCGGTGCTGATGGGCTTGGGCGCGTGGGGGGTTGGGCGGCGGCGTCGGTGATAAGGGTTTGAAGGTATGAAGAGAAGGTTTTTTCGGGGCACACGGATTAAGCCTATAGCACGTTGCATTTATAAATTTGATTGACTGGGTGGCACGGCTTGCTTGCAAGCCGTGAAATGCGGATTCGCCATGTCAACGACCACCGAACATCCATCAAAGATAATCACGCCAGGTGCTCTAATGCCCGGCACTCCAGCCGGGCGTCGAAGCAAACATGTCGCCCGCCCGCTACGAGCACGTAGCTCCGATCCCACCCGGACAAGGCGGCTCGACCTTTACCCCGCTCACCGCACCTTCCCGCCGTTCTCACGGATACGCCCCTCGATCCACGCCCCCAACGCTGGACTGAGCTTTTCAGCAGGAAGAATGAAGTAGCGGTGCTTATTAAAAACTAAAAACCACATGTCGCGGTGCTTCCAAAGCTCGTCAAACGTGTGCCAAGGCAGCTTGGTCACGCCGACCGCATTGGTGATTTCAAGGTATTCTTGCTGACAGTCGAACCGTGCTTGCCAAGCGTCGAGCCTGCCGAACGACCGCGCCGCCCCAGCCGGCGCCCACCACCAAGCCACCACAACAATCCCCGCCGCCAGCGCAAGTGAACCCAGCACCGCGCCGTTTACCAGCGTGTCGTACCGCGTGGGCGTGGGTGAAATGCTCGTTAAAAAAAAGATCGCCGCAACGCACAGCACGATCAGCAACAGAATGATTCTCTGCTGAATCAGCCTGCCAAGCAGAAACCGCCGCGTCGCCGACCGCACCATCGCCTCGGTGTAGGTTACTTCGATCTGCCGGTTCATCGCGGCCCCGCTTGCGTGATATGTCCGACGCCCCTACCTCGCGTACTCCACCGTGCGCATCTCGCGCAGCACCGTCACGCGGATTTCGCCGGGGAACGTCATCTCGTCGCTGACCCGCTTGGCGATGTCGCGAGCCACCACCACGCAGTTCGCGTCGTCCACCGAGTCCGGGTCGACGATCACGCGCACCTCTCTGCCCGCCTGGATCGCGAACGCCTGACGCACGCCCTTGATCCCGTTCGCGATCGTCTCAAGCTGTTCGAGTCGCTTGATGTACTTCTCTAAAGTCTCGCGTCGGGCGCCGGGGCGGGCGCCGCTGATCGCGTCGGCGATCATGACGATCGGCGTGTAGGGCGTCGTCGCGGGGATGTCGTTGTGGTGGCCGGCGATCGCGTTGAGCACCGCCTCCTTCTCGCCCAGCTTCTTGCAAAACTCCATACCGATCTGCGGGTGCCCGCCCTCGATGTCGTGGTCCATGGCCTTGCCGATGTCGTGCAAATACCCGCACCGACGCGCCATCGTCCCGTCGAGCCCCAGCTCGTCGGCGATCACCTGACACAGGTAAGCCACCTCGATCGAGTGCCGCAAAATGTTCTGCCCGTAGCTCGTCCGGTAGTACAGCCGACCCATGGTCTCTGAGATTTTGGGGTGCAGACCCTGGATGTCAGCCTCGATACTGGCATCTCGCCCGAACTTGATGAGGCGCTGGACCATTTCTTTTTGGATCTGCTCGACCACCTCCTCGATGCGCGTCGGGTGGATGCGTCCGTCCTCCAAGAGCTTTCGCAGCGCTTCCGCCGCCGTCGCGCGACGCACCGGGTCGAAGCACGACACCACCACCACCCCGGGCGTGTCGTCGACAATGACGTCCACACCCGTCGCCTTCTCAAACGCGCGGATGTTGCGGCCCTCGCGTCCGATGACGCGCCCCTTCATGTCGTCGCTGGGGATCTCGATGGCGGAGACGGTGTTGTCGGCGGTGTGCTCGGAGGCGTACCGCTGCATGGCTTGTAGGGTGATTTTGAGGGCGTTTTCTTTGACCTGCTCCTCCGCGCGTTCCATCTCGCGTTGGATCAGCTGCGCCGCCTCGTGCTGCACCTCGTGCTCGACCAGCTTCAGCGCCTCCCTGCGCGCGTCGTCTTCGTTGAGCTTCGCCACGCGCAGCAGCACCGTCTTCTGCTCCTCGCGGGCCTCGTCGAGCAGCTTCGTGTGTTTGGCGATCAGCCCCTTGAGCTCCTCGTCCCGCCCGGCGATCGCCTCCTCACGCGCCTCGACCTTCTTCTCCTGCTCGTCGAGGAACCGCTCCTTGGTGGTCAACACGTCGAGCTTGCGGTCCAGCCCGTCCTCGCGCTTGGCCAGCCGCCGCTCCGTGTCCTTCAGCTCGTTGCGGGCCTGCGCCGCCTCCCGCTCGAATTCTTCACGCCGCTTGGCCAACTCCGTGCGAGCGTCAAGATCGACCTGTTTCTTGATCGTCTCCGCCTCGCTCCTGGCCTCTTTGAGCAACTGCTCGGCCTGCCGCTTGGCGTTGGTCAAGACCTGGCTGCCCATCAGCCTGCCCAGCAGCAGCGTCACGCCCATACCCACTACCGCGCCCACCGCACCGATACCCAACCACGCCGCCGAATCAGCCTGCGCTAGTATCCAGACATTTGACATCCGCGAAGCCCCTTTCTGCGCTGCGCCGCGGACAGCCGAAATCGACCGCCCACAACCGCGCCTCTGGGGTACACGCTTGGCGAATTAAAACACCGCGGCAAAAAATTGCAGCGGGTGCGCTCGATAAAGGTCCATTGAATCAGAGATGGATGATGGTTCGCTTGGGCGCTAACGTGCTCAATGACCACGAAGCGGCTGTGGTGTCATAAGGCTGCTATACCCTTAAGCAATGACAGCTTAACAACGCGGCCGACACCACAGGAACCAACGGAAATACCCAAACTTGTCCCTGCTACCTGCCGCATCCAGACGCCGAAGCGATAATTCATCATCAATCTATCCCGTCTCTCAAAAGACGGCCGGTCGGCCCCGCATGCGGCTTACCGGTCTGATCGGTTACGACCCGTGGCGAGCGCCGCCAGGCACGTACCGGTTGTTCTCTGCCATCGGTCAGACCCAGCCAGCGTACCAAACGCCCGCGACAAGCCTGATTACCGGATCAACTGCCGACGCTTACCGCCGGTGATCTCAGAAACACCAGCCAATCAACAGTTAACTTTGTATTAAAGGATATTACCGCCCGTCAGTCAAGTCTCCAGCACCTCGCCCATCCCCGAAAAATACCCGTATGCTATTGTTTTACAAATACTTACCTACGGAACGTTCGCGAACCGTACCTTCCGAATCCCCAGCCAAACCAGCATTTCGAACCAAAGAATGCTCACCCCGAACAGCACCGAGGACAAAATGACATCCGTCAGCAGCGTGTATCGCCCCCAGGCTGGGTTCCACCAGTCCAGCACGTACCCACGGTCCACCAACACCTGCGCCACCGTCATCAGCAGAATCGCCGGCACCCACCCCACCGCCGCGTAACACGCCACACGCTCCGCCAGCTCAAACGGCACACGCCACCCCCGCGCCCGCCTGCTGAAAAACGCCACGCCCAATGCCTCGGTGTACGTGGCTACCGGAACGCCCGTGATCACAATCACAAACCACAGCCGCGCCTGCCGAAGCCCCACCCCATACGACCGAAGCCCCAGCCACACCGCCAGCCCCAACCCCACCACAAAGCTCGCCAGGTACAACCGGTCCCGAAAGTTCGAACCGCCCACACGCAGCTGCCGATACCCCGCCCCAGGCCCGGCCACCATCCGCGCACTCGTCTTCAGCCACGACCCCAGCCCCATCCCCCGCTGCCAAGCCAGCCCCGGCCGAAGCGCCGGCGACGAGTCTCGCACCGCCAAGCCGCACTCCGGGCAGTCTTGATCCCCGCTTAGCCCCTCCAAGCTGTACCCGCAGTTCTCGCACAACGACCCCGCACCCGGAAACCGCCCGGACAAGCCACCCCCCGCTTGAACATCGCCCGTTGTCTGCCGCTGTGCCATCGCCTCTATTTTAACCTCGCTCCATCCCGCCTCAGAGCACACCCACCACCACTCACAAACACGCCCTTCCCGCTACACTAACACCCGCGAATGATACCGATCTTGCTACTACTGATCGTCGGCGGCATCGCCCTGACCCAAGCCGTCAGCGACCCGCGCCAAGTCACACTCCGCTGGCTTCGCCTGGGCGGGGTCATCGCCCTGAGCCTGCTCGCCGCCGCCGTCACCATCGCCGCCGCCTCGGACCAAACAACCACCGCCGCCTTTTACGCGGCGTTCGCCGCCGTCACCGCCGCTCAAACCGCTCAACTCATCGCCACCCAACTAGGCAGAAGAAACCTCCAGCGCCTGTTCGCGGGGGTCTGTTTCGTGCTCGCGTGCGCCGGGGCCGTCTGGCTGCAACCCGCACACGCCGCCGCCACGCCCTGGCCACACCGACTGCTCGAGTTCGCCGTCGCCATGACCAGCGCGGGCCTGCTGGGCGGGTTCTTGATGACCATGCTCTTGGGCCACGCGTACCTCACCGCGGGCGGTGAGATGACCCAATCGCCGTTCCTGCGGCTCGTTTGGCTGCTCGCCACGCTGCTGCTGGCCAGGGCGGCCGTCTCCACCTCCGCCGCGTTGTGGCCGTTCCTCACCGCCACCGACTACCACCACGCCACACGCATGTGGAACACCGTCATGGTCACCGCGCGATTCGCCGTCGGCTTCGCCGTACCCGCCGTCTTTATCTATATGATCATCGACTGCGTGCGCCGCAGAGCCAACCAATCCGCCACAGGCATCCTCTACGTCGCCACCGTCCTTGTCGTGCTAGGCGAAGGCATCGCCCTGGCCCTGGAAAAGTCCACCGGGCTGCTGTTCTAGTGCAAGTGGTGGATTAATCGCCATTCGCCAAGTGGCACCGCCATTCGCCGGGTGGCACCGCTATTCGCCGGGTGGCACCGCTATTCGCCGGGTGGCACGGCTTGCTTGCAAGCCGTGAAATACGGCCGACTCGTATCACGCCAACGCTTGCAGCCGCGCGATACGCTCATTCACAGGCGGGTGCGTCGTGAACAGCCGCGCGATGTTGCGGCCGCCCGACAGCGGCTGAACGATGAACATGTGATTCTGCGACGGCATCTCATTAGCCAACGGGATGCGCCTCGCCGTCGCGTCGAGCTTGCGCAACGCGCCGATCAAACCATCCGGCGTGCCTGCGATCGTCGCGCCGTCGGCGTCGGCCACAAACTCGCGGCTCCTGCTGATCGCCATCTGGATCAAGCCCGCCGCAATCGGCGCCAAAATCAAAAGCAGCAGCCCCACCAGCGGGTTGCCCCCTTGACGGTTGTTGCTCGCCGCACCGCCGAACCAGAAAGCCATGTAACCCAAGAAGCTGATTGCACCGGCGATCGTCGCAGCCACGCAACTGATCAGCGTGTCCCGGTTCTTCACGTGCGCCAACTCGTGAGCCATCACCCCTTCAAGCTCATCGTAGCTCAGCAGCTTCAGCGCCCCGTTCGTCACCGCCACCGCCGCGTTGCGCGGGTTGCGGCCCGTGGCGAACGCGTTGGGCGCTTCCTGCGGGCAGATATAAACCTTGGGCATGGGCAGCCCCGCGTTCTCCGCTAGCCGCCCGACCATGTGCACCAAGTCCGGCGCCGTCTTCTCGTCCACCAGTTGCCCACGCATCGCCTTCAACGCGATCTTGTCGCTAAAGAAAAACGCGATGACATTCGTCATGCCACCAAAGACAAACGCCATCATCAACCCGCGTTGGCCGAACTGCGCGCCGATCAGCAAAATCAAACCAAACAACAGCCCAAGCAACACAGCCGTCTTCGCATTATTTGTAAACCTTGTCACAGCCTCGGCTCCTTATTCAAACAACCGATCACACCTATGTTTGTTTGCAAATCCCGTACCGGCTGCACGCCGAACACACCGCCCCATTTTTACGCGCCACAGCATCATATGTCGCAGGTGTGGCCCAGAAGCTGTTCATGATAAAATATTGACAATTAAGCAATTATAGACGTCTGACGACGGGCCCATGGCCATGGCGAATTCAAAATATCGCCGCCATCTTCACCGCCGCCACTACCATCAGGCAGATAAACACCACTCGCACCTGCCGAACCGGCAGCCGGTGCGTCAGCCCCGCGCCCACGTGCCCGCCCAGCCAACAACTCGGCGCCAAGAGCAGCGCCAGCGACATGCTTTGGTACCAGTAATACCCGTGGCCGCCCAGCGTCGCGTTTTTGTAGATGGCACCGAGCGTAGCGCTAACACAGATCACCGCCGAACTATTCGCAATGCACGCGCGTAGCGGCAACCCGATCACCACCTGCTGCAGCGGCACCGCCACCGCGCCGCCGCCGATGCCAAGCAGACCCGCGATCAGCCCCATCGCCGCGCCGACCATACCCCCGCGCACCGGCAGGTTGATCTCTTTTAAGTGAGGCGGATCGTCGCCGTTGGCCTGTGCTTCGTCGCTGTCGTGCGGGCTTGGCTTGGCCACCCGACGCACATTCACCACAATCACATAAATAAGGAACACCGCCAACACCCGCCCCAGCCAAACACCGCCCCCGCGACCGCGGAACATTTCGCTGTTGCTTAGCCACACACCCACCAACACAAACACAACCGCCATCGCCAGGATCCACCGAAGCGCCACGCCCGTCATCGCCCCGGCACGGTAGTGACGCATCGCCGCCGGCACCGACACCGCCACGTTCGCCGCCATCGCCGCCGCCTGGTACAGGTGCTGGTTGTAACCCATGATCAGCGTCAAACCAGGGATGATGATCGTGCTACCCCCCACGCCCAGCATGCCGCCCAGTGTGCCTGCGATGAAGCCGACGGTAATGACTTCGACGACGCTGATGATGTCAAGCGATAAGACCATGGTAGGGTGACGGTCATGATATGGGAGGGTGGGGCGTTAAGCACGGGGGGGGGATGATGTGTCGTAGGGTGGGATAAGCGATAGCGCATCCCACCACGTACCGCTTAGTCATCACGATCTGATTTTCCGGGTAGATACCGTGCCATACTTCGCATCAAGTTGCCTCGGCCTGGCCTCCCAAACACAAGACTCATAACATGCACGGTGACTGCTGCAACAGCAAGAGGTATATAGCCGCCTACCTGTTTGTCGAACAAGCAAACAATCACCATTGCTGGCAGCGACGCGCAGAGCATGAGACAGCTAACCGACCGTACCCACGCCGGGACCGAAGGAGGAGGTTGTGATTGATCCATTGCATCAAACCCCCTTCCATTCGTTCATAAAGGACTCCATGGTTTCGAGTCCCGTACTTAATTTTTCGAGTTTCCTTTTTTGAACTTCAACTAAACACTCGATCAAGGGGCGGCAGAGAGATGCTGCGGTGATCTTTGCTTCTACGGAAGCTTCACCAAGCCTTTGAGCTTTAGATTGTTTCGGATCAATGATGAGATACCACCCGTCTCCGAATCGACTAAGCAACATGCCACCCTTGTCATTATCGACCCTGACTTCGATCTTGCCAGGCATCTCCTGAAGCAATCTTTCAAACTCTTCTAGAAAATTCGACAGCGCTGTCGCTTTCTCAGCGTATTCAGTTGAAAGTTGGTGTGTGAGCGAGGTGAGTTCTTGTAGCTGATGGTCACCCATCGTGTGCCTCCTCGGCCTCACGGCCGAATAAGGGTTATGGCGTTCATCGGCCGCAAGGCCTCCGTTACGCCGTCGAAGATGTTTCGGGCAGGCGCGTCACCACGCCAGACCCACGATGTCCCGTAAGGGACACCGGTATCATGCGGTTTTCATATGTCGTTGTCAAGGTTTTGGTCGGGTGCCGCACAACAGCCCGTCAGGGTGCTGTGCGTGGTGCGCCCAACACATATCAGCCTACGGCGTGATGTGTGGCACCCGCCCTCCCCGTGTCGCTACCGATCCACCTGCCCCATCACCACGTCAATGGAGCCCACAATCGCCGGCACGTCAGCCAACAAAACGTCGCGGGCAAGCTCATTGAGCACCGACAAATTGCAGAACGTCGCCGCCCTGGCCTTGCAGCGGTACGGCATCGGCCCGCCCTGCGATTCAAGGTAAAATCCAAGAATCCCGCGCGGGTTTTCCGTTTCCACGTAGACCTCGCCGGGTTCGGGCTTGAAGTTTCGGCCGAGCTTCACGCGGTAGTTGCCCTGCTCGTCGCCGGGGGGCGGGATCATCTCAATACACTGGCGGATGATCTTGCAACTCTCGATCATCTCCTTCATGCGCACGATGTACCGGTCCCAGCAGTCGCCAAGCTGCCCCACCTCGCCCTGCCCCACGATCACGTCGAAGTCCAACTCGGGGTACACGCTGTGCGGGTTGTCACGACGCAGGTCATACGCGACCCCGCTGCCTCGCAGGACGGGGCCCGTCAACGCGTAACGGATCGCCATCTCCTTGGAGATCACACCAACGTCCGCCGTGCGCTTCACAAAAATCTGGTTGTAGCTCAGCAGGTCGTTGTATTCTTTAATCTTCGGTTCGAAGTAATCCAGGAACTCGCTTAGCCGTCCGAGGAAACCCTCGGGCAGGTCGTGGATCGATCCGCCGATCGTGAAATACGAATACGTCAGCCGAGCGCCGCAGACCATCTCGAACATGTCCAAGATATACTCGCGCTCGCGGAAGGCGTACAGGAACGGCGTGAACGCGCCGATGTCCAGCCCGTACGTCCCGAACGAAACCAAGTGTGACGCGATCCGGTTCAGCTCGCAGATGATTACGCGGATAAACTCCGCCCGCCTTGGCAGCTCGATATCAGCCAACAGCTCCACCGCCCTACAGAACGCCCAGTTCTCGTTCATCCCCGCCAGGTAGTCCATCCGGTCCGTGTACGGGATGTACTGGTAATACGCCACGTTCTCGCCGATCTTCTCGGCGCACCGGTGCAGGTACCCGATATGCGGCACGGCTTCGAGCACCATCTCCCCGTCCGTTCGCAGCACCACGCGCAACACGCCGTGCGTCGACGGGTGTTGCGGGCCCATGTTCACCAGCATCTCCTCGGTCTGCACGTCGGCTTGCTGGGTCGTGCCCGGCGCGGGGCCTTCCGGGCGTTGGATCAGGTATTCCTGCTCGTGGTGGGTCGTGGTGGTGGTCATGGGGGTATATTCTAAGTCTATGCGCGAATCGAGCAACACCAGGATAAACCTTGACTGCTTGAGTAAGTGGAAGCCATCCCCAAACCCCTGATGAGGTTGAATGGTGTGCCACTGGCTGCTTGCCAGCCAGTGCAAATGGCCGAGGGTTGCAACGATCAGACCGTTGCCAGTGATCTACCGTTTAGGGTTTTGGGATGGCTTCTGAATAATGAAGCCCGCTCGCGTCCGCGCTACCGCCCCGCGGTGGCGCCCCCAGCCGCGTCGCCCGGAACACCCAGCACCGTGTCGAGCAACGCTTGGGCAAGCACCGCCTGCCCCGTGTCGTTGGGGTGGATGCTGTCGCGGTATGGGTTGTGGCCCTCGCCCAAAGCTCGCCGGAAATAGCCGTCAAGCTGAATCACCGGCACACCCACGCGCCCGCATGCCTCGCGGATCGTGTCGTGACCGGGATACGCACCACCCCCCTCGACCTCGCCCCGCTCCCAGTGCTGCATGACACACACCCGCGCCCCACTCGCCGCCGCCAACGCGATAAACCCACGCAGCCCATCAAGCCCCCGCTCCACCTCACCGGCGTCTAAAGCCGCAGGCTCTTCAGCCGTGCCGCCACCGGAGCCGGACGCACGCCCCAGCCGATTGAGGTACTTCGGCAGGTAACGCGTCAACCCCTCTCCCACCGCGAAAAGCGGAGACCGCGTGGGGTGGGTGTTGGGGTTCAGCGGCCCGAACGCGGGGTTGTCAGCCGCGTCGTGGCTGGAGATGACCAGCACCACCATGTCCGCGTCAAAAAAACCGTACTCTTGCGCGTATCGCAGATAATTCTCAGGCCCCCAACTGCCCGCAGAAATATTACCCACAACCACCGGCACGCCCAGCCGCTGGGAAAGCTGCTTCTGCAAGACCGTCGTCGCCAAGCGGGCGTGGTCGGTCAGGTTCCCGCCGTTCACCACCGAATCGCCCACCACCATCACCCGGAACTCATCGGGCGATCGCTTGTGCTTGGGAAAATTCTCCGACCGCATCCCGTACGCGTTGACAAAAAAGTGATTCCCGAAACGGACCACGTCCTGATCGGGCTTGAACATATACTCGATCGACGGGTGGGCCATGAACAGCGGCGGCGTGCCCAGCCCCAGGTAAAACCGCGCGAACAGCTCCGTGAACACACCGAGCAGCACCACGCCCAGCAAAACCACCACCACCGATCGGCGGACACCAAGTTTCCACGGCATAAGCCACCACCATTTCCTAGGGTAAGCATAGGCACGCAACGGGCATATAGAAACGCCTCGCCGCTACAAATCACCACGCCACGCCGCTTCACGACGCACCCGATATTTATCGGAAAAATCACGCTTTTTTCGAGCCTTCACTTTGGACAATACCAACTTCCGCATATAATAAAGACAGACAGGCACGCGACAGAAACACCAGTAAAAAGCTTTCTGTCTGCGGGGTTCGACAGCGGCGTAACTTTTGCTCGAACCTTTAGGCAACCCCAAGGGAGCGGCGTTGGGCGCGAAGGCCATGCCTCCACGTGTGGAAGGCCGGGACGACCCGGCAACGCACCCACCTTATATTGGGGTTTGAGCAAAAGCGCCGGCCGGCCCAGGCGGATGGAAAGTTTTTTTGTGCTCCAAACGGCCCGCACCACCATGGCGGGCTGTTTTGGTTTGGCTAGGATAAACCCATGGACACCAACGCCTCGCCATCCTCAAAACTCGCCGACCTCGTCGAGCGGATCGTCCATAGCTACCACGCCCACCCCCAACTGCACCACCTCGACTCCACCTTCCTGCCCAGCCGCGACAGGGCCATCGAGATCACCGAGCTCCTGCGAAAGATCATCTTCCCAGGCTTCTTCGACGAGCAACGGCTAACCTCCGACACCGTCCACCACCACGCCGGCGACCTCCTGCACCAGACACACGACCTGCTCTACGAGCAAATCCGCCAGGCCCTACGCTACGACCTCAACCGCACACAGGGCAACGGCAAGGGCGATGATTGCGACGACTGCGACACCCAAGCCCAAAAAGTAACCTTCCAGTTCCTCGAACGCATCCCCGAAATCCGCAGGATGCTCAGCCTCGACGTACAGGCCGCGTTCGACGGCGACCCCGCAGCCGCCAACTACGACGAGACCGTCTTCTGCTACCCCGGCATCGACGCCATCTTCATCCACCGCGTCGCACACGAGCTGTGGAAGCTCGACGTGCCGCTATTAGCGCGCATCATCAGCGAGTACAGCCACAACCAGACCGGCATCGACATCCACCCCGGCGCCACGATCGACGAATCGTTCTTCCTCGACCACGGCACCGGTGTCGTCATCGGCGAGACCACCGAGATCGGCAAGCGCGTGAAGGTGTACCAGGGCGTCACACTCGGCGCGCTATCCACCAAAGGCGGGCAAGTCTGGCGCGGGCGAAAACGCCACCCCACCATCGAAGACGACGTCACCATCTACGGCGGCGCCATCATCCTCGGCGGCAACACCATCATCGGCCAAGGGTCCACCATCGGCGGCTCCGTCTTCCTCACACAGTCCGTGCCCGCCTACCACACCGTCTCCATGAAGCTCTCCGAGCTAAAAATCACCGCCGCGCGCAAGCCCAAGAATAAAGCCAAAGCCACGGAAGCACCGTCACAGGCCAACGACGATTCGGGGTTTGAGATATAGCCAGGTGCCAGATTTGGGTGCCACGGCCAGCGAGCAAAGCGAGTCGGCCGTGCATACCCCCTGAACCACTCGGATGGCACCAGCCCAACAAGACAGTGAGCCCAGACTCAGCTAACATATATCCGCTATGCCAGACACCGCCCAAGCCAACCCCACCAACCCCGCCGCCATCGACGAGGAACTACTCAAAATCCTCGTCTGTCCGCTAACGCGTAGCCCACTCACGCAAGTCGGCAACGAGTTAGTCGGCCAAACCGGCGGCCTACGCTACCCCATCCGCGACGGCATCCCCATCCTCCTAATCGACGAAGCCAAAATGCCCGACGGCGTGGCGAACCTTGACAAGTTCAAGAAGCGCTTCGCCGACCAGATCCCGCGGTAACAACACCAACACCACAACAGCGCCCACGACGAGCCGCGACCGTAAGGAAGCGGTCTCTTCTGGATCGCACACATGCTGCGTGGCACCCGAGCGATATAGTAGGCATCATGCCAATGAGCGATGAACAGTTCGAGGAACACATTCGGTCGCGATCGAAACAGCCTCCCGCTATCCTTTATAAATACATGTCGATTGAGACAGCTCGCATCGTTCTTTCGACCGGGAAGCTTCGGTTTCAATCCCCGCTCAAGTACAACGATCCACTCGATTCCCAGTGGGATGTGATGTGGCCGGTGTCCACGCCGGAGGCGCGTGATTACGAGCAAACGCTAATAGAACAAGCATTGCATAATCCACGCTCATGGCCAAACAACACTGATCCGGAACACAAGGCCGCAATAGATCAAGTGCGAACCAGTATTAACCAACGACCAGAGGCACAACGCGATCAGGAAATCGCAAAGTTTGCACGGGATGCAGCAACGAGTTCCGAAGTGCCTAAGCAGCATACTCAACAGATACACGATATGAGGCGTAGAATGAGGGTTTTCTGTCTCTCTGAGACGGATTGTTCCATCCTCATGTGGTCGCATTACGCGGATCAGCATCGGGGTGTTGTGCTGGGGTTTGATACTGAAGCGATGGAGCGATTTTGGCGTCGTCCGTTGGAGTCCATCAATTACACGGATGAACTACCTCAACTCATTGATCCGAAGGCTTGGAGTCGATCAATAATATTTGGGCTTACTGAGCCGGATTTGAAGGTACACGAGCGTGAATGGGCTTTGACAAAACACTCGGATTGGGGATACGAAAAAGAGTGGAGATTCGTTTGGATCGCTCAAAAAGGGACGGATGGGGACTACGAAAATTTTGAGTTTCCTAGAAGCTCGCTTGTAGAACTCGTCTTGGGGTGCAAAACTGATGCAGTGCAATCGCAGGAATTGCTATCGATTGCCCGTACCTTTCGGTCCGACGTGAAGCATTTCCAAATGTCAATTCATCCCCACCGGCTTCAGCTTATCAAGTCGGATGTTTCGTAGGTCCGCCGGGTGCCGATTCACAACAGACCGACGAAAACGTTATCAATACCCGACGGGTGGCTGGGGCTAAGCGAAGCGTGCCCCAGTGACCTTCGCTCAACCCTCGTACTTAAGCACCGGATTCCGCGCCGCCCCCACCTCATCTAACCTGCTCACCGGCGCATTACGCGGCGCCGCCTTCAGCGCCTCCGGGTCAGCCGCGATTTCGTCGGCGATTTTGAGCATCACTTCCACGAACCGGTCCAGCACCGCCAAGCTCTCGGTCTCCGTAGGCTCGATCATGAAGCAGTCGTGTACGGGCCAGTGCATGGTGGGCGGGTGGATGCCGTGGTCGATCAGCCGCTTGGCGATATCGACCAGCGTGACGCCCTTGGCTAGCAGCCGCTTGGGCACGGTGATGAACTCGTGGGCGCAGAAGCGTTTGTTCTGCGGGTCAAAGTAAGGCGTCTCGTATTGATCACGGAGCTTGGCGGCGAGGTAGTTGGCACTGAGCACAGCCGTGTGCGAAATATCACGCAACCCCTCAGGCCCGCAAGCGGCGATGTAGGCCCAGCACCGCAGCAACACCCCGAATTGCCCCGTAAACCCACGCACCTTGCCGATCGACTTGGGTCGGCTGTTTTCCCAACGGTAACGCGAACCGCCAGCCGCGTCGGTTTCACACACCACCTGCGGCACCGGCAGGTACGGGCTCAAGAACGACCGTACCGCGATCGGCCCCGCGCCGGGCCCGCCGCAGCCGTGGGGCGTCGAAAACGTCTTGTGCGTGTTGAAGTGCATCACGTCCACGCCGAAGTCGCCCGGGCGGCTCACGCCGGCGATCGCGTTCATGTTCGCGCCGTCGAGGTAGAGCAACGCCCCAGCCTCGTGCAGGATGTCGGCGATCTGTGTGATCGTCCCGTCGAACAGCCCGGCTGTGTTGGGGTTCGTGATCATCAGCGCCGCCGTTTCATCGTTCACCAAGCCGCGTAGCGCTTCCAGATCAACCAGCCCATCTTTCGATGGCACCTTCACCACGTTCGCCCCGCACATGGCACACGAAGCCGGGTTCGTCCCGTGCGCGGTATCCGGGGCAAGCACCGTCCGGCGCTGCGGCGCGTTGCCGCCTTGGGGGTCTTGGAAGTAAGCGCGGATCACTTTTAGCGCCGCGTACTCGCCGTGCGCCCCCGCGCACGGCTGGAGGCACACCTCGTCAAGCCCGGCGATCTGCGCCAGCCACGTGCGGAGCTGATACAGCATCGCCAGTGTGCCTTGCGCGTCTTGGTCGTCTTGCAAAGGGTGCACGGCTGTGAAGCCGGGCATGGCGGCGGCGGTCTCGTTCACACGCGGGTTGTACTTCATCGTGCACGAACCCAGCGGGTAAAAATTAGCATCAACAGAGAAATTCCGCGCCGCGATATGCGTGTAGTGGCGGACCAACTCGAGCTGACCCACTTCAGGCAACGCTGGCGGACCGTCGGCCAACAGCCCCGCCGGCTCGGCCGCCTCGGGCACGTCCAGCGCGGGCAGGTCCACAGCCCGAGCGCCCGGCGTGGATTGCTCGAAGATCAGCGGCACGCCACGCGCGCCGGCACGCGACGCGTTCGCAGGGGTGGGGGTTGCCGATGCCGTGTTGGGCGGTTGATCCATGAGTAGTGTCGGGGTCACGCCAACTCCTTTAACAAGTTGACCAGGCTGGTGATTTGTTGAGCGGTTCGCTTCTCGGTGACGGCTACGAGCAACTGGTTGGCCGAGCCGACGCCAAGCTTGGCGCAGTCGAGCCCGGGGTGGATGCCCTGGGCGCGTCCCGCGTCGATGATTTTTTGCGCGGGCACGGGGCAGTTCACGACAAACTCGTGGAAGAACGGCCCGTCATAAGCCAGGGAGTAGCCCTTTATTGACGCGATCTGATCGGCTGCGTGGTGCGCTTTGTGGTAGCACTGTCGCGCCGCGTCGCGCAGCCCGTGCGGGCCCATGGCCGTAATGTAAATCGTGGCGCGTAACGCCAGCAGCCCCTGGTTGGTGCAGATGTTGCTCGTGGCCTTGGCGCCTCGGATGTGCTGCTCGCGCGTCTGGAGGGTCAGGCAGAACCCGCGTCGCCCTTGCGCGTCAATGGTCTGACCCACCAGCCGCCCCGGCATCTTGCGCAACAACGCCTGCTTCGCGGCGAACAGCCCCAGGTACGGCCCGCCGTACTGCAGCGGGATGCCCAGCGGTTGACCTTCACCGGCAGCGATGTCAGCACCGCAGTCGCCCGGGCGCTTGAGCATGGCACAAGCGATCGGGTTGAACGCAGCGATGGCGAGCGTTTTTTCTTGGGTGTGCGTCGCGGCGAATAGCGACGCCCAGTCTTCGATCTGCCCGTAAACGTTCGGTGACTGGACCACCACACACGCCGCGTCGCCGTGGTCCAGCTCGGCTTGCAGCGTTTCAACGCGGAGCGTGCCGGATTCCGGGTCGGCCTGTACTTCAACCAACTCAACGGGCAAGTCGGACAGGTAAGTCCCGATCACCCGCCGGTAGTCGGGGTGCAACGTAGACGCCACGAGCACGCGCCGCCGCCCGGTGGTGTTCAAAGCCATGATCACCGCTTCAGCCACGGCCGTGGCGCCCTCGTAAAGCGACGCGTTGGCCACATCCAGGCCCGTCAGTTGGCAGACCTGTGTCTGGAACTCGAAAAATGCTTGGAGAGACCCTTGCGAAGCCTCGGCTTGGTACGGCGTATACGCGGTGACGAACGCGCCCTGCCCAGCCATATGGTCCACCACCGCTGGGATGAAGTGGTCATAAGCGCCCCCACCCATAAAGCAGGCCCCGCCCGGCGCAGCCGCGGGTCGGTTCCGCTGGGCCAACGCGTTCAATGTGTCGACCAGTTCCAACTCGCTTTTGCCACTGGGCAGGCCGTCTAACTGCGGCGGTGCGTCGAGCCGGTAGGCCTTGGGGAGGTTGCCGTAAAGCTCCTCGACACGCTCCACGCCGATGGCTTGGAGCATCGCCCGGCGTTGATCTTCGGTAATCTGCACGTAGTTCATAGGGTGCTTTCTCGCGTTGGATAACGACAAAGAAGTGTACACAAACCGGGCAAAGTCTTCGAGGCGTGTGGCTGGGGCTAAACAAAGCGTGCCCCGGTGGCTCCCACGCGCGGCGGACCCGTCGGTACAATCCCCCTAACCCCAATGAGCGTGGCTAACCAACAACTCGTGGCGGTGTTCTCACAAATGGCCGCTGTGCTGGAGATACTCGGTGCCGACCGCTTCCGCGTCAACGCCTTCAACAAAGCCGCACGCGTCATCGACGACCTGATCGACGACCTCGCCGCCATCGGCCCCGACGTGAAGCAACTCACCGCCATCGAGGGCATCGGAAAAGGCACCGCACAACGCATCGCCGAGTTCCTCAAAAACGGCAAGATCAAAGAACACGACGAACTGCTCGCGAAGCTCCCACCAGGCCTGCTCGACCTGCTGGACATCTCCGGCCTCGGGCCGAAGACCGTCGCGCTGCTGTGGAAAGATGGCGGCGTCGAAAGCCTGGCCGACCTCAAAACCAAACTCGATCAAGGCGATGAACTGGCCAAGCTGCCGGGACTAGGCGCCAAGAAGCTGGAGAACATCCGCAAGAGCATGGCCTTCGCCCAGACATCGGGCCGACGCGTCCGCCTGGGACAGGCGCTGCCCCTGGCAAGCTGGTTCGTCTCGAAGCTGCGGCAGTTGAAGGGCGTGCAGCAAGCCGCATACGCCGGCAGCCTGCGACGCGGCAAGGAGACCATCGGCGATATCGACCTGATCGTCGCCGCCGACGGCGGGAAAAACCACGAAAAAACCGCCAAGGCCATCAGCGACGCGTTTGTAAAGCTCGAACCCGTCAGCGAAATCCTCGTCAAAGGCCCCACCAAAACTTCCATCCGAACCGCCGATTCATTCGGCAACGCCCAAGGCGGCATCCAGGTCGACCTGCGAGTGGTTTCACTCGAAAGCTACGGCGCGGCGCTCATGTACTTCACAGGCTCGAAAGAACACAACGTCCAGCTACGCGAACGCGCCATCAAGCAAGGCGCCAAGCTCAACGAATACGGCCTATACAAAGGCGAAAAAATCATCGCCGCCAAAACCGAGCAGGACGTGTACAAAGCCTTGGGCCTCGCGCCCATCCCCCCGGCCCTGCGACAGGGGCGCAACGAGCTGGCGCTGGCCGAGGCGGGCAAGCTGCCAAGGCTCATCGAGCTAACCGATATCAAATCAGAGCTACACGCCCACACCACCGCCAGCGACGGACGCTGGTCGATCCACGAACTAGCCATCGCCGCCGCAGAACGCGGATTCCACACCGTCGCCATCACCGACCATTCCCGCAGCCAGCCCATCGCCAACGGCCTGTCGTGCGAACGACTCGAGCAGCACATCCAAGCCATACGCGACGTGGCCAAAAAACTCAAAGACAAGATCACCGTCTTAGCAGGCAGCGAGGTCGACATCCTCTCCGACGGCAAGCTCGACTACCCCGACAGCCTGCTCGCACAGCTAGACGTCGTCATCGCCTCGCCCCACAGCGCGCTCAACCAAGATCCCGCCAAAGCCACCAAGCGCCTGATCAAAGCCGTCGAGAACCGCTACGTCACCGTCATCGGCCACCCCACCGGCCGGCTCATCAACCGCCGCGAGGGCCTGCACCCCGACATGAAGCAAGTCATCGCCGCCGCCGCACAACGCGGCATCGCCCTGGAGATCAACGCCAACAACTGGCGCCTCGACCTCAACGACGCCCACGCACGAGCCGCCATCGAAGCGGGCGCCAAGCTGTCGATCAACACCGACGCCCACGGCCCAGGCGACATGGACCAACTCATCTACGGCGTCATCACCGCCCGCCGCGCGGGCGCGACCAAGGGCGACGTGATCAACGCCATGACAGCCGCGCAGTTGCAGAAGTGGCTCAAGAGCACCAAGCAGTAACATGGATTGGAATGATGAATTGAATCGTCCGCTACGAGCCGTCCACCCGCCAAATCGACGCGAGAGCGCTTTGCAGCGGGCGATCTCCTCTCCCTTCCAGGGAGAGGATGAAGGTGAGGGTTGGGCGTTTGATTGCCACCGATTCGATCGTTTGGGAGTAAGATTTCGCCATGTCTCAAGGCAATGCAAACCGCATGCGGCACCATCGTATTGAACCGCCAAAGACACAACGGGCTCGCCGGCTTCGTCACGACGCCACCATTCCGGAGCGTTTGCTCTGGGGTATCCTGCGCGCCGGCCAACTTGGCGGCTTCAAATTCCGGCGACAGCACCCGTTGGCCCGTTTGTGGTGGACTTCTACTGCCCACGGTCCAAACTTGTGGTGGAATTGGACGGCTTATCCCACGTAGGCCACGCTGATGCGGACGAAAGAAGAACGCACTACCTGCAACAACAAGGCTTGAAAGTCATCCGGGTGACGAACGACGACGTGATTCACCACCCCGACGCGGTAGCGGAATACATTTGACGCGAAGCGGAGGATTCACATGAAGCCCAAAACACAAAGCAAGGTTAACGGCTAGGCGTAGGAATACCCCAAAACACAGCGTTGAATTCCTCTCCTCTTCACGGCTTAGGGTAAAGCACAATATCCAATCCTTCTCCCTGGAAGGGAGAGGGGGTGCCGCAGCATCTAATCCCTCTCCCCTCAGGGGAGAGGTTAGGTGAGGGGTGAAACCCTCGATATTTCAAAGCCCAACCCTCACCCCTGCCCTCTCCCTAGAGCACGTTGCATTTATAAATTTGATTGACTGGGTGGCACGGCTTGCTTGCAAGCCGTGAAATGCGGGTTCGCCATGTCAACGACCACCGAACATCCATCAAAGATAATCACGACAGGTGCTCTAAAAGGAAGAGGGGGTATTGAGTGATTCTTTATGCCGCCCGCCGCCGCCTAGCCATGCCCAGCACGCCCAGGCCCATCCGGAAGTATATACTTCCCAAATTATTAAAGAATTCAAAAATATTAAACTGGGTAAAATAAGGGCCGGGTGCCATCTATGAGCAAGCCTCTGTCAAGTGAGTAGCCCGGTAGGTCCGGGCCAGCCCGGACACGAATTGAAAGAAACGCTCCCTTACAGCCGCTACTCGTGACGCGCAGCCTCTTTCACCCCGCACACCACCCACTCCCGAACCCGCTCAAGCTTCACCGCCCCAATCCCGTGCACGTCTTGCAGTTGCTCGATGCTTGTGAACCCACCAACCGCCTCGCGGTGCTCGACAATCCTCTGAGCCAAGCTAGGCCCGATCCCCGATAGCAACGCCAACTCATCCGCCCCAGCCGCGTTGATATCCAGCAACGTCCCCGTGCTTTGCGGTTCATAGCCGGACACGCTTAGCGGACGCGTCGCGCTCACGACCAGCGTCACCCCCAGCATGGCCGCAACAAACCCAACGAGCAGCGCCGTTGAATGACTCATCAGTTGTAGACGCATACGCGGCCCCCAAGCCAGGCATCAACGCAAACTCACCGGGCCGCTGAAACAACAGCGACACACCCACCCGCTCACCGACCCTCGGGCGCCGGTGGTTCAGCGGTCCCCTTGCCCTCTCGCGGCCAAAGCTTGCCGCTGTTCAGCGACGCCAGCTTGCGCAGCGCCGCTTTGGGCTGCTTCTTCGCGTCGATCAACCCGCTCATGGGCAGCTCCGCGTCCGGCCCGTCCGCCCACTGGTACCAAGCCACCGACTCAACAAACGGCTTGCTCAACGCGACCCGGCACACCGTCTCAAGCCACCGGCTCTGCACAAGCTGCGACCACGGCTTGCGCCAATACCCCCCGGCCTCGTTGTCTTTGCCCGCGTCGCGCCGGTCGGCGTGTTTGCCCGTTTGCTTGGGCGCCGGGCCGCTGGGCGCGGCGATCGCCACCGTGCACGGCTTACCCAAGTGCGCGTATTGGTCCAGCAGGTGGCTGATCTGTGTCAAGTCCCTTGCCCGTTGGCCGGGCTCGTCTTGGCCCATCAATAACTTGATAATGAAACCGTCGAACGGGATCGCGTTCTGAACCAGCAGGTTCGCATAAAGCTGCGGCGGGATCGAGCGGTGGTTGCTCGCGTAGTACTCCCCGAACGGCTGGCAGACCTCCACCAACACCCTCGCCGCCGGCTGCGTCTTCTTGACCAGCATCGTGGTCATGCGCGACAGCTCCATAATCTGTTCAAAGTTGAAGTGGAAGTGCGTGTTCACGTGCAGACCCGATGCCACGTTCCAAGCCGTGACAACGTTCTTGTATCGCGTGGCCACTTGATGCGTGTGTTCGTAGATAAAATCGCGCACCGTCTCGTAGTCGCTTTCCCACAGGTAGACCCAGTCGGGCACGTGCCCCGGCTGAAGGCTGACCACCGGCCCGGCGATCACCGGGAACCGGCTCTGTGAGAGCCACGCGCACCACCGATCCATCAGCGCCCAGCGATACTCCCCCTCTTCGGGCGCCAGGTCCCGCCAGGTGATCGGGAGGTAAAAAAAATCGATGTTCGCAAGCAGCCCCGTGCCCAGCCGCTCCACGGGCTGGTCGATCGACATGCCGCAACCAATCGGGTGCTTGGGCGCCACCCCCGCCAACCGACGCGATAGCAGCAAATCCGCGTGCGCCAGCGCCAGCGCTTCGCTGGCGTCGATCGCCACCGCCAAACACCGCTTGGCGGTCTTGTCGCACCGCGCCGGGTCGTCGCCACGGTAGCCCAGCGCCTTGATAAACAGACGCCGGGCCAGTTCCAGCCGCTTCGCCAGGGCCGCCGGCAGGCCGACATCAAACATCGCCCAGTCTTCCAACTTGACGTACAGCAACTGCACGCGGTGCCGCGCCAACTCCAAGCTCAACAGGTAGGGCTCGGGCCGGTCTTGCAGCAGGCACGTCTGAACCACCAACCGCCCGCACCCCTCGACAAGCTGTTGCAACGCCAACGCCGCGGACCCCGCGTCCCGCTTCTCACAGACAATCAGCCCGTTTTCAAACGCGATATTGGCACGCACCGGGTTGCCGTCCGGGCCGACCAGGTAAGCCTGCACCAGCGCACACCGCTTAGCGGGGCCACCACCGTCATATACACGAAACTTCAGCATCCCGATCCTGTCACAAGCAACGCCCCGGCCGGATCGCCCACCCCCCGGCGGGGTGGACCCTGCCCAGGCCCATTCGCGTTAACTCCACCCGTTATATATTGCTTACGGTATAATCTCGATTTAATCGCCGCACCAGCCCAAGCCCGGGCCAAACGCGGCAAGTGATAGATCGGTCGGCGGCAGTCGCCATCAAAGCGGCTCACGCCGAATCAACACCCTATTTGACGAGGGTTCATCGCGTGATAGTCTCCTTAATAAGTGCTGCCCGCAGTGTTGTTAACCATTCCAGATATGGGAGTAAGCCGATGCATCTGCTCCGAGCCGCGGCGATGGGTCTAATCATGGTGGCGGTGTCCACCGCGCCCGGCACAGCCAGGGCACAAGAGCAAACACCAGCCTCACTGTGGGGGGATTTCAACCACTACGTACGTGTCGCCCGACCGGACCTGGCCCAGGCCGCCGCAGAGGCGCTCATGAGCAAAGCCAACCCCCAACAACTGCTCGATATCGTCGAGGCCAGCGAATACAAAGACTACGACCAAACACTCCAGCGAGCCTCACGGATCGAATCGCTACGCGACACCGCCCAACAAATAGCCGATCAGATCCAAGCCGCCAAGATCAAACGCAGCCGAGAACCCCAACGCATCCTCGACGACATCCAAAACCTCGCCAAGGGCAAACGCGCCAACTTCAACGCCACCCAACGGCTCAAAGCCGGCGGCCAATACGCGGCGCCCTACCTCCTGGCGGCGCTGCTCGACGAGGATCAACAAAAACTACACGCCGTGGTACTCGGCGCCATGGTCGAGATCGGCCTGCCCATGGTGTACCCCCTGTCCGTGGCGGTGCCGCACCTAGAGCCCGTGCCATTGGGGCAGACCGCCCAGGTGCTCGCGGAAATCGGCTACCCACAGGCCCTGCCCTACCTCAAGCAGGTCCTTGAGACCAGCCGAGCCAACCCGCTGACACTCTCGATCATCCAATCCGCATTCGACCGCCTCGCCGAAGACGCGAACATCTCCGTCCACACCAGCGCAGCCGAGCTGTTCTTGTCGCTGGGACTACGCCAATACACCGCGGGCACCAAAGGCACCGAAGCCCCAGGCTACGACGCCGACACACAGCAAGGGCTTGTCTGGGAATACGACCGCGAAGCCGGCCTCGTGGCGATACCCGTACCCAGCGAAATCTACGCAGACGCCTTGGCCATGCGCTCCGCCCAGCACGCGCTACGCCTCAGCCCACAGATGGACGAATCGCTCAGCCTCTGGCTGATGGCCAACCTCCGACGCGAAAACCGACTACCACAAGGCGTCAAAGACAGGAGCTACCCCGCCGCCATGCACCCGCCGTCGTTCTATATCGAAATGGCCGGGCCCCTGCGCCAGCACGACGTCCTCGACCGAGCGCTCGAAGACAACGACATCGCGTTAGCCTTGGACGCCGTCGCCGCCCTCGCCTCCACCGCCGGAACAGAAGCGCTGATCAACCGCGAGGGCACGATACAACCCCTGCTCCGCGCGTTGACTTACCCCGACCGGCGCGTCCGGTTCAACGCCGCCTTCGCCATGACTAACGCGCGACCCCGATTCACCTTCCCAGGCAGCGACCTGGTCGTCCCCGTCTTGGCGGAGGCCGTGCGACAGAGCGCCTCTCGCCACGCCGTCGTCCTCACCCCACAGCCCGACACGCTCAACAGCCTCATGGCCACCGTGCGAGACCTCCAATACGAACCCATCGGCGGGCTCACACTCGACGAGGTCGCCGGGCAGATCAACGCAAGCCCCAGCGTCGACCTGATTGTGATCGAAGCAAGCGCCGGACGCGTCGCCGAAATCTTCAGGCAGACACTCAGCGACTACCGCTTGGCCTCCGTCCCGATCGTGGCGGTCGTCAAACCCATCGACAAAATCGAACTGGCGCGCCGACTAGGCGAAAACAGCAGGCTGTTCACCACCCTGCACCCCGAAAACCCGGGCAACGCAGCCACCGACAGCTTTAGAGACGTCTTCGAACGCGCACACCGCGCCAACTTCGGCGCCACCATCAACCCCCAAGAGTCGAAAACATTCGCCTCCACCGCGCTGGGACTGCTGCGCCAGATCGCCGCCAGCAACAGCACCGTGTACAACGTCTCCGACGCGCTGCCGACCCTGATACAAGCCCTCGGTGACGACCGACAAGAAATCGCCACCCAGGCGGCACGCGTGTTGGCCGTGATCGACGAACCCGCCGCACAGAGCGCCATCGCCGACGCCGCCATGGACGCCACACGACCGCTCAACCCACGCGTGGCGCTACTCGAAAGCCTCGCCGAGTCGGCGCGGTTCTACGGCAACGACCTAAGCGACGCCCAATTGGCCAAGCTGCTCGAACTGGTCAAAACCTCACGCGGCGGCCTGGTCAACGCCGGCGCACAAGCCTACGGCGCGCTGACACTACCAACCTCCGACGTGGTGCAGTTGATCGCGAGATAACGTGTATCTGGATTAACAGTAAGCCACCCGCTACGAGCCGTCCGCCTCAGGCGGATCAGGGAGCGGTCTCCGGGCGATCCGCAAACAACTTAACATGCAACAGACTCTGAACTCACCGCTTGTGCGTGACAGAGTGCAGTCTCCTCCGCGCGCGGCGTCGCAAACACACAACATAAAAAAAAGGTGGGCCACCGAACTCTCGCCCGGTGGCCCACAACGGTTTAGCGGCGTGACGCCTAAGCCGAATTCTGTCCCGACCCGACACATGCCGCCGGACAAGCCGGCAACACACAACGGACCGGGGGCGGCCATTTCTCTATGCCGCCCGTTGCCGAGCGGCTATAGCGGCCTACCCGCGCCCACCCGCTTAACGCGGGTTAACCGGACCGGTCACCGCCCGCGGGGGCGGAGGCACTGCTTGGCCTTGCACGCGGTGGGGCTTGCCATGCCCGGGCTGTCACCAACCCGGCGGTGCGCTCTTACCGCACCTTTTCACCCTTGCCTGTGCCCAGCCGCAGCCGGGCCATCGGCGGTGTGTTTTCTGTGGCGCTGTCCCTCATCCGCCTCAGGCGGATGGGTGGGCGTTACCCACCACCGTGTCCTGCCGTGTTCGGACTTTCCTCCCGCCGGCCTAAACCAGCGGGCGGCCGCCGCGCCACGCCACTAAGTAATAATACGCCACCAAGCCCACCCCACTCAACACGGCACACGCCCCCACCGCCGGGGTATCGCCGGTGGCAACGTTGTGTGATACCTTGCTACCCATGCCCAGCGATCAAGACCACGACACCGTGATCTGGCTCGACGCCGATCGGGCCGACCTCGTCCAGCGGGTCGTACACGCCATGGGCAACGCCCCGCGCGTCGTCGGCATCGGCGGGCCACGCCAGGCACAAATCAATCAACTCGCCAAGCAACTCGCCTGCCCACACGAAGACGACATCCGCAAGCTGCTCATCGACCACCCCGCGAAGTTCCTTTTGTTGGCGTCCATGCAAGGCGTAGGCCCAAGCGACGCCCTGACGGCTATCGAGCAAGGGTTTACCGTGTTAACGCTTGAGCCGATCGTCTCGGACATCAGCCAGCCGGCGCTATCCGAACCGCTCTTAGCCGCCGCCGGCGCCGGCCCGTCACGCTCAACAACCGGCAGAGCCGCGCCCGGCGCGCAACCGCCATTGACAAGCGTCGTGTGGCTGCCCGCGTTTGAGCGGAGCAAGGGATGGGTCAGCGCCGCCGACCCCGACCTAGGCCCGCCCCAAGCCGTCTTCTTTGCCGGCACGGGACAGCCCACCGATTGCTCCCTGTTCGCCAGGCTGTTTGACGCGTGGCGAACCGTGCTGGGCGTTGTCGCCCAACTGCCCGAGCGCATCGACGCGGCGCTAAGCGGCCCACTACCCGAAGCGCCCGAAAACCCCAGGGGCATCACCGGCCACATCAACGCCCTGGCGCGCTTCGCCAACGGCGCCACCGCCGCGGTCCAAGTCAGCGACCGCGCCGCGCAGCTCGAACGCACACTGCAAATCATCTCACCCCAAGGCCACCTGCTCGCCACCGACACCGGCTACCAATTGTTCGACGCCGCCGGGCACCGCCAAGACCAGTCCGATCAAAAGCCCCAAGCCGTGGACTACGCGACCCTCGTGGCCTCGCACTGGAAAGACCTGATTAGCGACACAAACACCGCCAAGCCACCAACGCCCACAACCGTCCGCGACGCGTCCGTCCTGGCCTGCTGCATGGCCTGCCTGCTCAGCGCACGCACCACCCAGCCCGAAAGCCCCGCCATGCTCTTAAAACTACACGCACGCTAAACCCACACAACCCACCCCACGCCCGCCCGCCCGACACCCCCATGCCCCGCCCTCGCTTTTGCGTATAATGCCTGCGATTATTGACCCCATTAGCCCGTAGTGTAACGGTAACACCCCAGTTTTTGGTACTGGTATTCCAGGTTCGAATCCTGGCGGGCTAGCTTAATACATACTTGCACATCATCGAGCCGCCGATACCCTGCACCCGTACACCATGGCCGCTGACGACGCTATAGACCGCGCTTCGCCTCTTTCGGGCTCAACCACCGCCCCGCAGGCGATCATTCTCGCCGCCGGCAAGGGCACGCGCATGGGCGGCGACCTGCCCAAAGTCGCCTACGAGGTCGCGGGCCGGCCAATGGTCTGGTGGGTCGTGCGGGCCTGCCTCGAAGCAGGCGTCTCGCGCTGCCTCATCGTCGTCGGATACCACGCCCAACAGGTCAAAGACGCGCTGACTGACTACCACGATTCGTGCGCGTTTGTACGCCAGGACGAGCAACTGGGCACCGGCCACGCCACGCAAATGGCCGGGCCGCTGTTCGACGGCCAACCCCCCGCCGACGTGTTCGTCCTGCCCGGCGATGGGCCCCTGATCAAGCCCCAAACACTCTCAAAACTGCTAGACACCCACCGATCCGCCGCAGCCGCCGCCACGCTGGTCACCTCCGTGCTCGACGACCCCACCGGGTACGGCCGAGTCATCCGCGACAACACCAACGCCTTCCAAGCCATCATCGAACAGAAAGACGCCACACCCCAACAAAAACAAGTCCGCGAGATCAACACCGGCTACTACTGCTTCCAGAGCAACCACCTGTTCGAGAGCCTGGCCAACATCACCAACACCAACAACCAAGGCGAGTTCTACCTCACCGACGTTCCGGGTATTTTGAAACAAGCAGGCCGAACCGTCGCGATCGTCGGCAACGCCCCGCCCCAAGAGGTGATGGGCGTCAACACGCCCCAGCAACTCGACGAAGTGGACAGGATCATGCGTGCCTCACAAGCCCAACCCAGCGCCAACCGCAAAACAAAGGAATCCGCATGACCTGCCCCGACAGCGACGACCTGAAGATCTTCTGCGGCCGAGCCAGCCGTGAGCTGTGCGAACGCATATGCAACCACCTGGGCCTGCCCATAGGACAGGGGCACACGCACATGTTCCCCGACGGCGAGATCATCGTAAAACTCGAAGAAGACGTGCGCGGACGCGACTGCTTCATCATCCAGAGCACCTACCACCCGGTGAACGCCCACCTGATGGAACTGCTGATCTACATCGACTGCCTCCGCCGCGCCAGCGCCCGACGGATCACCGCCGTCCTGCCCTACTTCGGATACGCCCGCCAAGACCGCAAAGACGAGGGGCGCACGCCCATCACCGCCAAGCTCGTCGCCAACCTCATCTCCACCGCAGGCGCCGACCGCGTGCTAGCCATGGACATGCACGCCGAGCAGATACAGGGGTTCTTCGACATCCCCGTCGACCACCTGCACGCCGCCCCCGTGATCGTCGAGCACCTGCTAAGCATCCGCGACGAATGGGGCAAGATGACGCTCGTCAGCCCCGACGTCGGCAACGTGAAAGTCGCCAACAAATACGCCTCGTGGCTCGGCGGCGACCTGGCCATCATCGACAAACGCCGCAAAAGCGGCACCGAGGTCGAGTCCACCCACATCATCGGCGACGTCAAAGACTCAACCGTTATGATGGTCGACGACATGATCTCCACCGGCGGGACCATGTGCGAAGCCGCAAAACTCGTCATGGAGTACGGCGCCAAGCAGGTCATCGCCGCCTGCACCCACCCCGTGCTCGTGGGCCTGGCCCTGGAACGACTCGCCGAGTCGCCCATCCGAAAGGTGATCACCACCGACACCATCCCTACCAAACCGCGCTGCAAACCGTTAGAATCAAAGCTCGTGGAACTGAGCGTGGCCGGCTTGTTGGGCGAGGCGATCCACCGGATACACCACCACAAGTCCGTGTCGATACTGTTCCAGTTTAACGGTGACGGCAAACGGCCATATGACAAACAATAGGCCCGAATGTCGGGGTTTTCGCAGGTTCCGGGGGGGTGCCCGGAGGTTCTGAGGATTCCGGGGGTTTCCGGGGGTTTCCGGGGGGGGTGTCACTCTTGGGCCAGACCGCCTATCATCACGGACTACGAGATTCAGCAGGCACGTGGGCCGATTAAGCCCGCCAACAGGAAGCAGACGTTATGGCAACCCAACAGATCCAAAAAATAGAAGCCAACCCCCGCGACAGCGTTGGCACACACAGCACCAAAGCACTACGCACAAGCGGACAGATGCCCGCCGTGATCTACGGACACAAGCAAGACCCGGTCCACATCAGCTTCAATCAGAAGCAGATCACCGACTTGCTGCACACGCAAGCCCACATCGTCGAAGTCGTCGTGGGCGCCAAGACGGAGCCGTGCCTGATCAAAGACGTCCAGTGGGACCACCTGGGAGCCCACATCCTCCACGTGGACTTGGCACGCGTGGACATGACCGAGAAAGTCACCGTGAACGTCGAGATCGAGTTGCTCGGCGAGGCCATTGGCCTCAAGCAAGCCGGGGCGTTCCTGCAGCACCCGATGGACGAGATCCAAGTCGAGTGCCTCGCGTCGCAGATACCCGACAAGATCACCATTGACATCAGCGCACTGGACGCCGGGCAATCGCTCAACGTAAGCGACCTGCAACTGCCCTCGGGCGTCGTCGCGATCGACGACCCGGAAACCATGGTCGCCTCCATCCAGATTGTCGAAGAGGAGCCCGAAGAGGTTCCCGCCGTCGAAGCCGCAGCCGAGCCGGAAGTCATCGGGAAGAAAGAAACGCCGGACGAGCAGCCCTAGCGGCGACACGCTTGTCGACGTAACCACGACGACCGACTCGATCACAATCAACCCCGAAGCCCAGGGATTGAACAGCCCAGCTTCAGTGGGTTTTCACACACTCGACAGAAATAACCATGAAGCTCATCGTCGGTTTAGGCAACCCCGGCACCACCTACACCAACACCCGCCACAACGTGGGGGCCGAGGTCGTGGACCGCTTGGCCTCACGGCACAGCCTGTCAATACCAAGAAGCCAGTTCCACTCACGCACGCACGACGGGCAGATCGCCGGGCAGCGGTGCATGCTCATACAGCCGATGACATACATGAACCGCTCGGGCCTGGCCGTGGGAGAGGCCGTGCGGTTCTACAAGATCGACCCAACCGTCGACCTGCTCGTAATCGTCGACGAAGTCGCACTACCCGTCGGGCAGATCCGCCTGCGCGGTGAAGGCGGCACCGGCGGACACAACGGGCTCGGTGACATCGAGCAAGCACTGGCGACCAGCGCCTACCCACGCCTACGCATCGGCGTCGACCCGCCCGGACGCGTCCCACAAGCCGACTACGTACTGAGCGGCTTCACACCAAAGCAAAAGCGGGTCATCGAACCCACGCTCGACCGCGCGTGCGACGCCGTCGAGTGCTGGCTTGAACACGGCATCGAGCAAGCCATGAACAACTTCAACGCCAACCCCGCCGCCGCCCCAAAAACGCAGCCCTCCACCGAGACCGACGCCTGACCCGCCACGCCCGCTCTCGCCAAGCCGTAACAACCGTCCACAGCAGATTTTGCTTGACGCCGAGCCGACGCGATGATCCAATAGCCTGCTGTTAAGAGGCCCGCCAGGTATGATGGGCCTCTTATTGCCCCGTGAGCCCACTAAAAACGCCACCCGCATCGGTTGCCGGGGTTGAATCGTTCGGCTGCGGGGAGGGGATGACGACCTGAATTAGTGATGAAAGGCGATTGCACAATGAGCACCCACACGGCGAATCGATCAAAGCCATACCCGATATCAAATCTTTTCGTGGCCCTCTGCGCCGCCGCCGCGTGGATCGGGGGCGCCGCGCCATCGCTCGCACAGACCACCTGGGACGGCGGAGGCGCCAACACCAACTGGAGCACCGTCGAAAACTGGAACAACGACATCGCGCCCCCAAACGACGGCACCGCCACACTCACCTTCACAGGAACCACACAACCCACCCCAAACGTCGATACCGCTTGGGACCTATCCACCGTCACGTTTGACATCAACGCGACATCCATCTTCACACTCAGCGGCCAGAGCATCACCTTCTCAAACGCCGCAACACTAACCAACAACAGCACGCTCACACACACGCTCAACAACAACCTCATCGCCACCGCCGCCGGCCTGACCATCACCGCCAACGCCGGCAGCCTCACGCTAGGCACCGGCGGCATCGACCTGTCCGCGGGCGGCGGCGCCACACTCACCGTCGCCGGCGCGCAAAACACCACAATCACCGGCATCATCTCCGGCGCCGGAGGCGACATCACCAAAAACGGAGCCGGCACTCTCACCCTAAGCGGCGCCAACACCTTCGACGGGCCCGTCACACTCAACGCCGGAACGCTCTCGCTCAACAACAACAGCGCGCTAGGCTCCAGCACTAGCCTCACCATCGCAGGCGGCAACCTCCAAGCCGGAGGCGCAGCGAGAACCATCGCCGACACCGTCGCCGTCGACATCGGCGCCAACTTCGGCATCACCGGCAATCAAAACCTCACCGTCGACGCCGACGTCACGCTTAACACTTTCAGCCCCACCATCACCGTCACCAACACCGCCAGCACCACCATCGCCGGCGACATCAGCGAGGCGGGCGGCGCACAGTCACTCACCAAAGCGGGCACCGGCTCGCTAACCCTCTCGGGAACTAACACGTACACCGGCGCCACAAACGTCGCCGCCGGAACACTCACCGTCTCGGGGGCCGTCGCCGGCGCCGCCAACGTCAACGGCGGAACACTCACCGTCTCCGGAACCATCGCCGGTGACACCACCCTCACCACCGGCACCTTGGCCGTCGGCAACAACAACGCCCTGGGCGGCGCGCTCAACATCAACGGCGGAAACATCCAAGCCAGCGGAGCGGCCAGGACCGTCCCCGGCTCAACAGCCGTCAACGTCAACGGAAACTTCAGCGTCACAGGCACCCAAAACTTGGAACTCGCTAGCGACATCGCCGTCGCCGCCGTGCGAACCATCACCGTCACCAACACCGGCAACACCGAACTCAGCGGAGACCTCAGCGGCGCCGGCGGCATCACCAAATCAGGCACGGGCGTGCTGGAACTGTCCGGGATAAACACCTACGTCGACGCCACCACCATCACCAACGGCACACTGCGGCTCAGCAACGACGGCGCACTGCCAGGCGGCTCCGACCTGATCATCAACGGCGGCGCGGTCGAAGCCGGCAACGCCGCCAGGCTCATCGCCGGCGCCGGAACTTTCGTCGTGGGGGGAGACTTCACCGTCTCAGGCAGCCAAGGCCTCGAAATCGCCAGAAACCTCATCCTCTCGGCAGACCGCACCGTCACCGTGTCCAATACCGGAACAACCGTCTTCTCCGGCGCGATCAGCGGCGCCAACGGGCTAACAAAAGCCGGCACCGGTTCCTTGGAACTGTCCAACGCCAGCAACACCTACACCGGTGACACCGTCATCTCAGGCGGCACACTGACCGTTAGCGGAACCGTCGCCGGGGACATCAACATCAACACAGGCGTGCTGTCGCTCGACGGCGGAACCGTCAGCGGCGCCGTCACACTCGCCACCAGCACCAGCACACTCTCACTGAGCAACAACCCCACACTCGCAGGCGGCAGCCTCACCATCAACGGCGGCACCATCCTCGCCAGCGGCAGCGCCGCGACCGTCGCCGCCGGGGTCACCACCACGCTCGGCGGAAATTTCAGCATCGCAGGCACACAAGACCTCACCTTCGACGGCAACATGACCCTCCCCGCAACACGCAGCGTCAACGTCTCAAGCACCGGCAGCACCGTGTTCGCCGGCATCCTTAGCGGAGCCGGCGGCTTGACCAAAACAGGGTCAGGGGCGCTCGAACTGTCGGGCGTCAACACCTACACCGGTGACACCACCCTCAGCGCCGGATCCCTGCTCGTCTCGGGCGATCTCGCCACGGGCGACGTGAACGTCAACGGCGGAACGCTCACGCTCACCGGCACCGCCGGAGGCGACACGTTCATCAACACCGGCGGCACACTCGCCGTCAACGCGTCGGGTATGGTCGCCGGCAACACCACGCTCAACACCGGCGGCACACTGTCCATCGGCAACAGCAACCCGCTCGGGGGCAACCTGAACATCAACGGCGGAACGCTCCTCGCCACCGGCGGACCAAAAACACTGCCAGACACCGTCGCGATCAACATCGGCGGCAACTTCGCCATCGGAGGCAACCAAGACCTCACCCTCGATAGCGACTTCGCCATCACGGGCACTCGCACCGTCACCGTGAACAACACAGGCAACACCGAGTTCTCCGGTATAATCTCGGGCACCGGCGGGCTAACCAAAGCCGGAACAGGGACACTCGAACTATCTGAAACGAACACCTACACCGGCCCCACCACGCTCTCAGCCGGCGCCCTGACAATCTCCGGCGCCGTCGGAGCGGGCGATGTCAACGTCAACGGCGGAACACTCACCCTAAGCGGCACCGCCGGCGGTAACGCGATCGTCAACACCGGCGCCCTAAACCTCACCGGCACCGGATCCGTCGCCGGCACCGCCACCGTCAACTCCGGCGGCACACTGGCCGCCACAGGCACCGGCGCCGTCACCGGCGCCACCACCCTCAACTCCGGAGGCAGCCTGTCCATCGGACACGACAGCATGTTCGGCACCGCCCTAGCCATTAACGGGGGCACCCTCCAAGCCACAGGCGGCGCTCGCGTCATCCCAAACACCGTGGCAATAACCATCGGCGGCAACTTCACCGTCGGAGGCACCCAAGACCTCACCATCGATAGAGCTTTCACCCTCACCGGAAACAGAACCATCACAACAACCAACACCGGCAACACCGTGCTCGCCCGCGTCATCAGCGGCACCGGCTCCCTGACCAAGCTCGGCTCACGCACCCTCGAGCTTATGGGCACCAACACCTACACCGGAGACACCAACATCAACGCCGGAACACTGATACTCAGCGGCGCCGTAGGCGGCAACACAATCGTGAACACCACCGGATTGCTCGTCGGCACCGGCAGCATCAACGGCAACCTCACCGTCAACAACGGCGGCGCGCTCAACGCCGGACCCGCCAACAACCTCACCACAGGAACACTCACCGTCAACGGCAACCTCACCCTCAACGCCGGCAGCATCACCCAAGTCACCGTCGCCTCGTCCACCTTGGCCGACAGCTACAGCGTGATGACAGGCGCCGCCACCATCAACACCGGCAGCATCCTAAACGTCGTCGCGCTCAGCGGCTTCACGCCCACACAAGGCAACTCATACACCATCTTCACCACCACAGGCGGCATCACCGGCAACTTCGACACCGACGACATCGTGTCCTCCCCAGCAGGGTTCAGCTTTGAAACCACCACCGCCAACAGCGGCCTCGACCTCGTCCTGTCGATCTCCATCACACCGCTGGCTAATTCCGCCGTGTCGCCCAACCAGGCAGGCGTCGCCTCCGTCCTGGACAGCATCCGCCCCACCGTCACGCCCGGCTCGGACATGGAAACCGTCATCAACCAATTAGCCATGCTCAGCGTCAGCGACCTGCAGACCGCGCTGAACCAGATCGTCCCCGACGAGGTCGGAGCGATGTCGAACATCAGCTTCGCAAACAACAACACCCAGTCGACCAACGTCTCGAACCGGCTCGCCGAGATGCGCCAGGGCGCCACCGGCCACAGCGCGCGGAACCTCCAACTCGCCAACCTCCGCCGCACCATCAGCGACGACGACCTCATGCTCCTATCAGGGCAGACAGACCCCTGGCAGCCCAGCGACAGCGCACTACGCAGGATCGCCACCCCCGATTACGCATGGAGCGCCTTCGTCTCCGGGGCTGGAACCTTCGGTGAGATCGACGCCGACGCCGGGCAACCGGGCTACGAGTTCACCACCGGCGGCATCACCGCGGGCGTCGACCGGCAGGTCTCGCAGAACACCGTCTTGGGAGCCATGCTCGGATACGCCATGTCCAACGTCGATGTGGACTCCAACGGCGGCGAGACCGACGTCAACTCAATCAAGGCGGGCCTATACGGCACCGTCTTCGTGCCCGGCGCCTACGTCAACGCCATGATCGGCACCGGCATCAACTTCTACGACACCGACCGCAACGTCCAACTCGGCGCCACCACCCGCACCGCCACCTCCGACCCCGACGGCGTCGAGTTTTCCGCTATGGTCAGCGCGGGCTTCGACTTCGCCTGGGGTAGCTGGATCGTCGAGCCCACCGTCTCCGTCCAGTACACACACCTGACCATCGACGACTACACCGAGACCGGCGCCGGCGCCCTGAACCTCACCGTCGATGAGCAAGACGCAGACTCCCTGCTCCTACGCGTCGGCGCCAGGTTCGCCACCACCGTCGAGCTCGCTCGCACACGCATGATCCCCGAATTCCGCGTGTTCTATCAGAACGAAGTGGAAGACCAAGCCCGCTCCGTCACCGCACGGTTCGCCTCCGGCGGCGGGGGCGCGTTCAGCTTCAACACCACCGACATCGGGGCCACCTCATTCGTGATCGGAGCCGGCGTCACGTTCATCTCACAAGACGACATCGCCGCCTACATCGACTTCAACACCGAAACCGGACGCGACAACTACACCGCACACACCGTCCGCGCAGGCGTACAGTTCCCGTTCTAACACGCACATGGATTAATAGTGTGGTAGGGCAGGTCATTGACCTGCCTCTGCCCCTAGGCCAACGGAGTACAGACTGATGCCACACATCATGCCGAAGGCTGATGTGTGACGAAGTGACCAACCGGCCACCAAGCAGAAAACTGCTCTAAACATCACGCTTTGCTGCTCTTCTTCTTCCCCGCCCGCTTCGCCGCCGCCAGCCGGCGCTTGCCTAGCGCGGCCTCGAGCACCTGGTCCACCCGCTCCACATACACAAAACGCAGCTTCTTCTTCACCCGCGCGTCGACTTCCTCCAGGTCGCCCTTGTTCCGAGCCGGCAGGATCACCGTCTTCACGCCCGCGCGCGACGCGGCCAGCACCTTTTCCTTGATCCCGCCCACCGGCAGCACCAACCCGCGTAGCGTAATCTCACCGGTCATGGCCAGCTTCTGCTCGCTGGGGATGCCCAGCATCAGCGACGCGATCGCCGTGTACATCGCCACACCCGCGCTTGGCCCGTCTTTGGGCACCGCGCCCGCGGGCACGTGGATGTGCAGGTCGCGCTCGCCCAAGCTCTCCGCGTCAAACCCGTAGTCCTGGGCACGCGTCTTGAACAGGCTCATCGCCGCGCTGACCGACTCTTTCATCACATCCCCGATCTGCCCCGTCAGCGTGACCTTCCCGCTCCCGTGGTAGGTCGTCGCCTCGATAAACAAAATCTCCCCGCCCACCGGCGTGTACGCCAGCCCGATCACCACGCCGGGGCTTTTCACACGCGTGTGCAGCTCACGCCCGTATTTTTCCGGCCCCAAACACACCCGCACCAGGTCCGCGTCGACCTCCCACTTGCGCTTGCCCGCCCGCTTCTCCTTAGCCACCTCCGCCGCCACCGCGCGGCACACCGCACCGATCTGACGCTCCAACTCGCGCACACCCGCCTCACGCGTGTAGTCGTTGATCACCTTGCGGATGCCCGTCATCGCCCACGAGCACCGCGACTTGGTCAAACCGTTCTCTTTGAGCTGCCGCGGCACCAAGTACCGCCTGGCGATCTGCGCCTTGTCGTCGTCGCTGTAGCCCGGAATATCGATCACCTCCATCCGGTCCCGCAGCGCCGCCGGCACCGTGCCCATGTAGTTCGCCGTCGCAATGAAAATCACCTGCGACAGGTCAAACGGCAGATCGAGGTACCGGTCCACAAACGCGTGGTTCTGACGCGGGTCGAGCACCTCCAGCAAAGCGCTCGCCGGGTCGCCCCGGAAGTCCGCGCCCAGCTTGTCCAACTCGTCGAGCATCATCACCGGGTTGTTCGTCCCCGCGCGACGCAGCTCCTGGATAATCCGCCCCGGCATCGCCCCGATATACGTGCGCCGGTGCCCACGCACCTCAGCCTCATCGCGGATACCCCCGAAGCTGATCCGAGAAAACTCCCTGCCCATTGCGTCGGCGATCGACTGCCCCAAACTCGTCTTGCCCACGCCAGGCGGCCCCACCAAACACAAAATCGGCCCACGACCGCCGGGGTTGAGCTTCCGCACAGCCAAATACTCGATCAAGCGACGCTTCACCTTGTCCAAGTCGAAGTGATCGCGGTCGAGCACCTTCCGCGCAGCCACCAAATCAAGTTTGTCCTTGCTCGACGTGTTCCAGGGCAGGTCAGCCACCAGCTCCAGGTAACCCAGCACCACCGAATACTCCGGGCTCGCCGGCGGGATGATCTCCAGCCGGTCCAAATCCCGCTGCACCTCCTCCATCACCTCTTCGGGCGGCCGGGCCTCCTCCAACCGCTTACGCACATCCGCGATGACCTGCGTCCCGCTCTCCTGGTCTTCGCCCAGTTCCTTCTTGATCGCCTTGATCTGCTCACGAAGCAAAAACTTCCGCTGACCCTCGTCGATCGAAGACTGCACGTCGCTCTGGATCTTCTGCTGGAGCTTGGCGATCTCGAGCTGGTTCGACACGTACTGGTGCACAGCCCGCACACGCTTCGCCACGTCAAACTCTTCGAGCAGGTCCTGCTTCTGCTGGATGTCGAGGTTCAGGTTCGCCGCCAGGAAGTCGGACAGGTTGCTCGGGTTGTCGATGTTGGCCAAAACCGTCTGCGCCTGCTCGGGCGCGCTGGGCGTCATCTCGATAAGCTGACGCGACTGCTCCTTGAGCTGACCCACGCCCGCCTCAAACTTCTTGCCCCCGCCAGGCTGCTCGACCACACGCTCAACACGGGCGACGTAATACGGCTTCTTCCGCAGGTATTCCTTCACCCGGATCCGCGACAGCCCGTGCACAAGGATCGAGATCGTCCCGTCGGTCTGACGCACCAGCTTGAGCACAATCACAGCCGTGCCGATGTTGAATAGCCCAGACGTGCCGGGGCTTTCTTCGTCTTCGTCACGCTGCGTGACCAGCCCGATCACCTTGGACTTGGGCAAACACTCGTCCAGCAGCTTCTTGCTCGACGCCCGCCCCACCCCAAGCGGCATGATCGTCCCGGGGAACATCACCGTCCCACGGATCGGCAAGATCGGCAGCTCTTCGGGGATTTCGATCTGATCCACGCGCACTGCGCCGCCCGCCGCCTGACCGCCGCCCGCCCCTTCAGCCGGCGCCGCCGCTGCCGACATCGAAAACGCCGCGGGCGCCAGCGCGCTCTGTGGTCTTTGCTGCTGACTCAATGAACAGGCCCCCCCAGTGAATATCCGTGTGCTTGTGGTTTGGGTGTCACGCTATGCGTCCCTCCGTCGGTAAAGCGAACCGATCATGCCCACCACCCCGCTACTTGCCCTTGCCGATCGGGATGCGTACCCACAACAACCCCTGGGCGTATTGAATCTGAACACGCGCGTGTCGCACATGCGGCGGCAGCGCCACCTGCCTGCAGAACGGGCCGTGGTCGATCTCCATCGACTCGATACACATCACATCGTCCCCCTCCGCAGCCGGCTGCGGAGCCACCCGCACCCCCTCGATCACGAGCTTGCTCGACTCGATACGCAGAACGATCGACTTCGGCTCAACCCCCGCAAGATCAACGCACACGTCCACACGCTGCCTCAACCGGTAAAGATTAATCGCCGGCGACCAGCTATCCACCGGGCAAAACTCGCGGAAGTGCGCCGATGAAGACGGCGCGCCAGGGCGTTGGGCATCGCCGGGCGCACGCCCCGACGGCTCGTGTCTAGCTGCTAAGATCATCGCGGCACCTCGTGTTTGCCAGTTCCAAAAAACATGACCGACCCTCATTTTACGCAACCCGCGCCCGGAAAAAGCGAATCGCCCAACCCGCCCGCCATTTTATTCAGGGAATACACCCCAGGCCCGCACGGTTCTATACACTAGCGGAAATATTGCCCGCCGCCGGATCGGCCCATAAGATCAATCAAGCGGCCCGGCAATCGCTCGACCTACCAAACCCTTAACCGACAGGGCACCACTCATGGCCACAGACTCACCACCCTGCGATGCGACCCCCACCATACCCGACGTCCAGGCCTGCCCCGACCGCCGCAAAGTCGCCATCGACAAAGTCGGCGTCAAGCACATCACATACCCCATCACACTCCACTGCCCCGTCACAGGAGGCGTACAGCACACCGTCGCTCAAGTAAACATGTACGTCGCCCTGCCCCACTACCAAAAAGGCACGCACATGAGCCGCTTCCTCGAAGTCCTAAACCAGCACCACGGCGAGATCCGCTCAGACCAAGTCATGGCTGTCTGCCACGACATGAAAAGCCGCCTTCAAGCCGAAGAAGCCCACCTCGAATTCCAATTCCCCTATTTCATCCACAAAAAAGCACCAGTCACCGGCGCCCCCGGCATGCTCGACATCCAAGTCACTTTCGAGTGCGCCAGCAACAGCCACGACGACTTCATCATGGGCGTGAAAGTCCCCGCCACCAGCCTCTGCCCCTGCTCCAAAGAGATCGCCGCATACGGCGCCCACAACCAACGATGCGAGATGGAAGCACGCGTCCGCTTCACCCCCGGAAAGTCCATGTGGATCGAAGAGCTCTTCGAGCTACTCGAACAAGCCGCAAGCGCCCCCGTCTACGCCGTGCTCAAACGCCCCGACGAGAAACACGTCACCGAACAAGCTTTCGACAACCCCAAGTTCGTCGAGGACATCGTCCGCGACCTAGCCATCTCCCTCGACGCCGAAGACCGCATCGCCTGGTACCGCGTCACCAGCGAAAACTTCGAGTCCATCCACAACCACAACGCCTACGCCATGATCGAAAAAGACAAAACCCAAAACACCTAATCACGCGATAAACACGCCTCATAATAAACACAACATCTAATCCCTCTCCCCTCAGGGGAGAGGCTGGGTGAGGGGTGAAAGCCTCGAAGTTCAAAGCACGCCCGGAGCCCACACCGCACCCAAGGTCGTAGATCCGTCTCAGGCGACTCGCCGGGTGCGAGGGACAACAGACTGGTTAGACTCACCCACCCCATGAACAACCCCCTCGAACTCACCCTCTACACCCGCCCCGAATGCTCACTCTGCGACCGCCTCGAAGAGCTCATCGCCCCACACCTTGAATCGCTCCGCCGCTCACGCCCCGTCACGCTAACCAAGCGCGACATCACCGACGACCCACAAACCGAACAGCTCTACAAAACGCGCATCCCCGTGCTCACCTGCAGCCAACGAATCCTCCTCGAAGGCCGACCCACACCCGAACAAGCCGCCCAAGCCATCGCGTCCCTGGCTCAATAAACGGTAACTAACGCAAACCTAAAGTGTTTTCGATTTGGTGTATGGCTCCACGACGAGCCGCGACCGTCAGGGAGCGGTCCCGTATGGAGCAGGGGATCGATCACACAGCAATCAAGCCGTACACCAAAAAGAAAAACGCTCTAAAAAAACGCCAGATCACCGACCGTGTATGATCTTCATAGACATATACCCCAGTTCTCACAGCCGAACTCATACACAGAAGGAACTCACTCATGGACCCCCGCCTCCAAGCCAAGCTAGCTTTCGCCATCATCGTCCTCGTCGCAGTAGGCCTGCTAGCCACCAGCACCTTTAAAACCATCCCCGCCGGGCACGTCGGCGTCGCCACACTGTTCGGCCAAGCACAGCCCGCGCCTTACAACGAGGGCATGCACTTCCCCGTCAACCCCCTCTACAAGTGGTCCCTCTTCGACGCACGCCAGAAAACCCACCAAGAGCAAGCCGAAGTCCCAAGCCAAGACCAACTCACCACCACCCTCGACGTGTCCGTGCAGTACCGCATCGATGGCCAGATGGCACCCAAAATCCTACGAAACACCGGCACCGTGCGCGACGCTATCGCCGTCCACCTCGTCCCGTTGCTCCGCAGCGCCCTGCGAGAACAGGGCAAGAGCATCAAACGAGCCGAAGACTTCTTCCTAGAAGAGACCCAGCAAAAGATCCAGGTCTCGCTAAACGACACCCTCAAGGAAGAGCTACAGCCCAAGGGCATCGAGGTCCAAGCCGTCCTGCTGCGCGACATCCGCCTGCCCATGTTCATCACCAAAGCCATCGAGCGTAAGAAAGAACGCGAGCAGGAGGTCGAACGCCAGAAAGCCGAACTCGAACGGTTCAAGACCGAACAGGAACAGAAAGTCGCCCAAGCCGAAGCCGAGTTGCAAGCCGCACAGTCAGAAGCCTCCCAACGCGTGATGCTCGCCGATGCGCAGGCCTACGAAATACAAAAAATCAACGAAGCCGTCGCCTCCAACCCCGCGTACATACAGCTACAAGCCCTCGAAGCCCTCAAAGCCATCTCCAAAGACCCCTCGTCAAAAATCTACTTCATAAGCAGCGACAGCCCCATGCCCCTGCCCCTGATGCACATGGGCGAGGCGGGGTCGCCGCTCAAGCGTTAAACTTTTATTCGTGTCACGACCACGCCGGGTGCCACCCCAAAATTTATGCACCACTTAATCCGCCTTATCTCGCGCCGCACTTTGCCCCGCAATTAACCCCGTTGCCCAAGCCCACTGGAAGTTGAAGCCGCCGATGCGGGCGTCGCAGTCGAGGATTTCGCCGATGAGGTATAGGCCTGGCGTTTTGCGCGAGGCCATGGTGCGCACGTTTATTTCTTCTAAGGGCACGCCCCCGGCGGTGACTTCGGCGTAGTTCCAGCCGCGGAAGCGGGTCACGGGTAATCGTAGTTCGGTGAGTGATCGTGTTAGTGCGCGGCGGTGGTCGCGGGGCAGGTGGTTGAGGGTGGTGGCGGCTAAGTCGGTTGGGCCTTGCTGGGCGTGGGCGCAGACGGCTTGGACGACGCGGGCGGGTAGGCGTTGGGCGAGTGTTGCGGCGACGGTCTTTTGTTTGGCTGCGTTGTCCGTGGGCGACAGCCAACGGTCGGCGCTTTCAAACGATTGATCGGGTAGGAATGAAAGCTCTAGGCTTGTGTCTTGTCCGTGGGCGTTTGCGATGACCCAGAACCGGCTGGCGTCCATGGCGACGGGGCCGCTTACGCCGAAGTGGGTCCATAGGAGGCTGCCGGTGCGGCGGTCGGTGACTTTGCCTTGGACGCGCGTGGTTAGGGCTGCTTCGTGAGAAATGCCGGACAGCGAGCCGTGAAAAAAAGCGTCGGCTAACACGAGCGGGACGAGCGAGGGGTGGGTGGGTGTGACGGTGTGTCCGAGTCGTTTGACGATGGCCCAGCCTTGCCCGTCTGAGCCGGTTTTGGGTAGCGAGCGTCCGCCGGTGGCCATGACGACGCGCTTGGCGGTGATTCGGCCTGACTGGTGGGTTATGTCGAAGCCGTCGGGCGTTGGCTTGATGTCTCGCACGCGGTGCTCGGTGAGCAGTGTGACGCCTAGCTGGTCACAGCGTTTGAGTAAAGCGTCGAGCACGGTGCGGGCGGAGTCTGTGGTGGGGAAGAGCTTGCCGGTGGGCTCGGTTTTGAGGGTGACGCCTAGGGACTCGAACCATTGGGCGGCGGCGTGTTCATCGAAGCGTTTGAGGACGCGTTCGATGAGGCGTTTGGGTGCGTGGAAGTCTTGGGGGGTGACGCGTGTGTGTGTGACGTTGCAGCGTCCGCCTCCGGAGACGAGGATTTTCGCGCCGACGGTGCGTGCGCCGTCCAATAAGATAATTTTCAAGTCGGGGTTGGCTTGTGCGGCGAATATGCCCGCGGCTAACCCGGCTGCGCCGGCGCCGATGATTGCGATATCGACTTGGGTTGGCATTTGACACAGCATATCCGCCTGGGCGGTGGGCTTGGGGGTTGGCGGCTTGGCGGGCGTTGGGTGTGCCCTTACCACCGGCCTAACTGTTGCCGCCGGGCCAACCTGCCGATATGTTCACCAGTAGAGAAGGGAGCAGGAGATGGCCGCCCAGACACGCAGTACAACGGCCCATCTGGAGAAATCCATGCCCATCCGCCTGCAGTGCGAAGACTGTGGGGCCAAGATCAAAGTCCCCGAGGGCGCCGAAGGCCGGAAGATTAAGTGCCCCAAATGCGGCGCTATCCTGCGCGCGCCCGGCCCGGAAGACGCCGATAACTTCGACGAGACCGTCCAAACGGGCGAAGAGACGTCACTGAACTCTCTGGCTGCGGCGGCGGGTTCCGAGCCCGTCGATGACGCGCCTACGCCCGATATGACGGACACCCAGCACGACCCGGACGCATACGAAAACGAAGAATTCCCCGAGCCTTCCCCGCCTGACCTTGATCGGCTCGCTGAGCACCAAGAAGAGGGCTTCGAGCCCGAAGCGGGGGACGGAGAAGACCCTCTGGCGGCGTTGGCGGCTATGTCCGACGGCGATGAGGAAGCGGCGGTGGAGGAGGCGTTTGATGAGCCTGAACCGGCTGACGAGGATCACCCGCTCAACGAGCTTTTTGATCAGCCGACCGACGAGGTGGATTTTACGGAGCCTGACGAACGGGTGTCTGAACCCGCGGCCGCCTCGCCCAAGGTGGGTATCCCGCTAGCGAAACCTAAGCCCAAGCCGCAGCCGACGCCTCAGCCCGACGCGAAACCGATCACCGCATCCGGTGGTAGGCGTCGCGTTCAGCCTGTGCCCAAGCCTCAACCCGTCCAGTCTGAGCCGAAAGCCATTCCGCTGTCTTCGCAGCCGGCGTCGCCGCGTGCGCAGGGGGTTCCGATCCCCTTGAGCACAGCCACGGTGTCTGAGCAGGTGTCGGCGGTGGGCGGTCAATCGCCGTTGTTATTGTTGATCGCTGGTTGGCTGCTGCGTGTGATGGCATTTCTGGCGGTGGGCGGGTCGGCGAAGCTGATGCTGGTTGCTTGGGACCTTAAGTGGTCGCTTGGGGTTTGCCTGCTCGTGCTGCTGGCGGGTTTGCTGGCTTCGGCGATTACCTGGGGGCTGGCGGAAATCGCCCTGGCTTTGCGTCACCTTCTGATCCGGCGGCGTTAACGCTTTAATCCACACAACCCGTTGTTTTGGAGCCTGCCGGCGTGTTCGCCGCGTGGGCGTGCTTGCATAACCGACACGCCCGGCACACCCCTCGCAACACACGGCATCAGCGGGCGAAATTCACTCTGTAACGATTAGGCAAGCTGCCGAAAGATACTTTTTTTAAAATTGCTTGGCGTGCTTACCCGGTGAATCGTAATGTTAGATTAACTGGGTAGAAGACGGCCCCGAAGTGGGCCACGCGCCGGGTCCCGGGGGGATTGGCGTGACGAAGCGGTCGGGAAGCTATTGAAAGGGTTTTTCATGACGAGCAAATGGACGAAAGCAACGGCGGTTTGTGGGCTTTTGGCGGCGATGGTGTCGCCGGCGATGGCGGACAGTTTTGAGTTGAGTGGTATTGTCCGCGACCTGAAGCGCGGCGATTTGCCTGACGGGCACCCTGACTTCCAGACGGCCGGCTCGATGGGCCGGTTCGGGCATGTGAAGGGTTTGGTGTCCATGGAGCTGGGCGAAGACGGCAAGCCCGTGTACAACTCGGATCGTCCTAGTAAGGACACGATCCAGTCGGCGGAGAGCCTGGCGGCGTGGTACAACGACGTGCCGAACGTCAACGCCAGCCAGGGCCTGGAGATTACACTCGACAACGGCCAATCCACCGAGGGCGGTGTGTACACGTATTCGAGCAACTCCTTCTTCCCGATCAACGGGCAGATACTGGGCAACCAAGGGCTGCCTTACAACTTCCACTTCACGTTTGAGCTGCACACGACGTTTACCTACACACCCGGCCAGACGTTTAAGTTTACCGGTGACGACGACGTGTGGGTGTACGTTAATGGGATCAAGGTGATCGACCTTGGCGGGGTGCACTCGGCGGTGAACGGTGAGGTTCTGCTGTTCGACGGCAAGGTGTTTGTCGAGAAGGACGACTTCCCGCTGAGCTCGCTGGTGCAGCAGGTCTCGAGCAGCATGCGTAGCCAGTTGCAAGACAAGTGGGAGAACCTGGGCTTGCCGGGTAACTGCCCGGTGGATTCCGGCGACCGGTACGTTGACCTGAACCTCAACGACGGCGGCCCCGACGCCCGCGTGGACTTCAACGGCGACTCCGTGACGGTGCACTCGGCGCAGGACCTCTCGAACATCACGCTGGTCTTCGCCGACGGCACGAACCAGACGATCACCGGCTTCAACAACGGTGTTACCAGCGGCACGTTCGAGGGCACGCAATACAACGGCGGCAAGTCGGTGAAGGGCGTGTACGTCAAGAGCACGGACAACGCCACGGGCGGCAACGGCAAGTACTTCGACGTGGGCGGTTCGGGCTACGACGACAAGACGCTGGACTTCTTCTTCGCCGAGCGTCACACGACACAGTCGAACTTCCGGATCGACACAAACATGAAGCTGCACCCGGTGGTGACGCACACGATCAGCCCGCTGTACGATTGATCGTCTGATCCGCCCAGCTTCCGACGCTTCGACTCAACGGAGCCGCGTGCCTCTTTCCGGGGACGCGGCTCCGTTTTTTTGTATTCGTGCTATTGGACCGACTTGGCTAGTTCGAGCATGCGGCGTCTGAGTTCGTCGGCGACCTGTTCGTGGGGGGTGGACTTGTCGGGCGTGAACGGTCGGCCGAAGAGGACGGTGGTTTTGCTGGGCTTGAGGAAGTGCCAGAGCATGCTTTTTGTTTGGGGCGTGCCGTGGACCCAGACGGGCACGATGGGCGCCCCGCTTCGTCGGGCGAGCAAGCCGATGCCGGGCTGGAAGGGCTTGAGCTCGCGTGTGTCTCGCTGTGCGCCGCCCTCGGGGAAGATGCCCACGACTTGGCCGTCTTTCAGGATGCGGAGCATGGCGCGGATCTGCGCGGTGTCTCCGCCGTTCTGCTCGATGGCGATCGGCTCGATGACGCGCCACAAGGGTTCGAGAGCGGCGAAGCGGTAGCTGCTGAGCATCACCCATCGGACAACGCGCGGCACAGCCGATTGAATCACCGACGGGTCGAGCCCGGTCGTGTGGTTGGCGGCGAGGATGACGGGGCCTGTGGTGGGCACATTTTCCCGGCCGACCCATTGGAGGCGGTGCCAGACCAGTGTGTACGCGCGGCAGAGCCGCCAGGCGACGTTTTGGCCCCGACGCGGGAACGGGCCTGAGGTGATCTGCACGCAAAGCCCCCAGACCGCGACGGCGGCCAGCACCCCGGCGGTGGCGATCAACGAGGGGATCATGTACCCGTCTGCGTTGGGCAGTTGCCAGATGATGAGGTTGACGATGACGGCGGTGAGCGTGTTGAACAGGTCGCGCACGCCGAACACGCGCCCGCGGATGTAGTCGGGGGCGAGGGACTGGGTGAGCGTGGCGACGCAGATCATGGCGGTGTTGCCCCAGAAGCCGGTGGCTAGGACCAAGACAAGCCCCAGGGTGTACGAGCGGTTGACGGCGAGGGTGAGCATGAACAGGCCCGTGAGGAACAGGCCGATCATGAGGAACCATGACGACTCGCGTCGGCTGTTCATCCAGGCGACCCACAGGCTTGACGCGAGCATGCCGGCGCCCATGGCGGCCATCATGGCGCCGGTGTGTGAGATAACTTCGTTGCTTGCGATGCCGTAGCGTGTTTTGCACAGCGCGGCGATGGCGGCCATGAGCACGGTGGCCGCTGCCCAGAAGAGCATGCTTAATGCGATCAGGTCGAAGATGGGCTTGTGTGTGTGTACGTATCGGACGGCGTCGGCGAGGCGCTGGAGTTGGCTGGGCGGCGTTTGGTCGAGGTATTTGCCTGCGTGTGGGCGGACGTGCATGAACGCGAAGAACAAGCCGCTGATGCCGTAGGTGAGCACCGCCACGATGAGCCCGGCGCGCAGCGAGACTTTTTCGATCAGCGGCCCGCCGATCATGAAGCCGATGAGCGAGGCGATGACGGCGATGCCCAGGACGATGGCGTTGGCTGGTTGGAGCTGTCGGAGGGTGACGACCTGGGGGATGGTGGCTGCTTTGGCGGGGCTGAAGATGGCGGCGAGGACACCGACGGCGGCGATGATGGCGTAGACCTTCCAGTGGTGGTCGCCGGGGATGACGACGGCGGCGCCGGCGGGGACGATGGCGAAGGCGAGCAGGAGTATGACGGCGCGTGCTTCGTCGCAGAAGAGCATGATCCACTTGCGTGGGAGTGTATCGGCGAGCCACCCGGCTGCGGGGCCTAGCAGGACGTAGGGCAGGAAGAAGAAGAATGAGACGCCCGCTTGGATGCTCGCCGCGTCGGAGCCGGCGAGTGGTACGCCTAGCATGGCCCAGGCGGCGAGTTGGATCAGCCGATCGCCGAACCCGCTGGCGGCGACGCTGGTCCACATGAGCATGAAGCTGATGTTCCGCCACAGGGGCGGCGCGACGCGGGTCAGCGCGGGCACGGCTGTGGTTGCCGCTGGTGTGGCGGCCGTGGTGGGTTGCGGGCCGGTGGCGTGGGTCATGGGGGTATTATCGGTTTGGATGGGAGGACTGCATGTCGCAAGGGCCTATAAAGTTAATCGTGTCCGGGGAAGCCACTGGGGCATCCGCCTTAGGCGGACTTAGCCCCGTCCACCCGTCGTTATGCGTATCAGTGCGTCATTCACACTGGCTGGCAAGCAGCCAGTGGCACCCCATAATGCCAAGCCATTTTGTGTCCGGGTCACTGGGCGACTAGGTGTTCGATGAGCTTGCAGTAGTGCAGGTAGCCTTCGGTGTTGAGGTGTAGGCCTTCGACGGTGAGGTCGCGGCGAAGGCGGCCTTGGGTGTCGGTGAATGGGTTGTAGAGGTCCACGTAGGTGTAGCCAAATTCGTCGGCGAGCGATTTGATGCGTTCGTTGATCTTCTGGATGTGGTCGTTCCTGTAGCCGAGCACGTTCATGAGCGTGCTGTTAACGGGCAGGAGGCTGACGACGAAGACGCGGGTGTCGGGGGTGTCTGTTTGGATGCGTTGGAGGATTTGGCGGTAGTCTTTAACGGTCTGTTCGAGTGGGATGCCGCGGGCGAGGTCGTTGGTGGCGACGTTGAGGAAGATTTTGTCGGGCTTGCTGTCGGTGACTTCGCTTAAGCGGTTCAATAGCGTGCGTGTGCTGTTGCCGCCGACGCCGCGGTTGCGGATGTTGGAGAATATTTCGGACCAGGGGCCTTGGCGGGTGATGCTGTCTCCGAGGAAGACGATTTCGCCGGGCGTGTTGGGGAGTTTTTCATAGACCTTGGCCATGGTTGTCTGGAAGGGGTCGCGGTGAAAATCGACCTCTTTCATGGCTAAGACGTCGAGGGCGTAGGGCAGGCCGCCGCGTTTGTGGACGGCGTAGCCGCCGACGATGAGCAGCGCGGCGTTGAGCGCTAGGGAGGCGACGAGCAGGCGGTTTCGTTTGCGAGGTCGTGGCATTAGAGCGACTTGCTCCGTTATTTGTCCGTACAAAAAGCGTATTGCAAGGTATATCGCACTAGCGGACAAGCCGCCAGTGCGGATCCGCCTGAGGCGGACCAGTGCCACCCAACGCCGTGAACTAAGCGTTCTGTAAGTGTTTGGCGCATGTGATTTCGATTTTTGTAGCGGGTCGGATTTTCGGTTTGCCTGGTGGCGGATCGGTCTGTTTTTTCCGCGGCCACCATTGACGGGGTTTGTGGCGGCGGGGGTAGGTGTCTTTGATCGCTTGAGCCGGCTGCCTGGGGCTAAGTCCGCCTAAGGCGGATGCCCCAGTGTCTGCCGTAGGTCCAGGACTGCCCAGACACGAATGACCGAAAACCCATAAGATAAATATCTAACAACCGGGGGAAAACCTGGCCCGTCACGCCCCCGCTTCCCACCGAGTTGACATCCCCTGCCGCGAGATTACAGTATTACGTTCGGCCCTAAGCCGAGCCCTAAGCCGTTTTGGCTGCGGGCGACTCGCTCTTTGACAAGTGGATAGCCAGGTAGTTGCAAATATGTAACACCGAGAAAAGTAGAAGCTCTTGAGGAGCTTGCCCGGACCATCTTTCTTGCTTAGATGGTGCTGGGTTGCCGGGTTTTTATCGTTAACCCGGCAGGTAACACTTGCCAAATTCGATCTTTCACTCGTCCCTCTCCCCGAGGTGCGGGCTGGCGGATCGGCTCTTGGTCGGTGCGATCAAGCTATTAAGAGCACGCGGTGGATGTCTTGGCGTCAAGAGGCGATGAAAGACGTGGGAACCTGCGATAAGCCTAGGGAAGCTGGTAACCAAGCTATGATCCTAGGATTTCTGAATGGGGAAACCCGGCTTGCCCTCGGGCAGGTCATCGGCAGCCGAATGCATAAGCTGTCGAGGCGAACTCAGAGAACTGAAACATCTCAGTACCTGAAGGAAAATAAAGAAACCTCGATTCCGTCAGTAGCGGCGAGCGAAATCGGAATAGCCCAAACCGGCCTCCGGGCCGGGGTTGCGGACACCAATATGGCCTCTCAATCGTGCTGTGAACCGGCTGGAAAGCCGGACCAAAGAAGGTGACGGTCCTGTAGCAGCGTGAAAAAGAAGCCTAGGTGCACCAGAGTAGCACCCAGCTCGTGGAACTGGGTGTGAAACCACGGGGACCACCCCGTAAGGCTAAATACTCCTTGACGACCGATAGCGAACCAGTAGGGTGATTGAATGATGAAAAGAACCCCGATAAGGGTAGTTAAAAGAACCTGAAACCGCGTGCTTACAAGCGGTCGGAGCCTGTCTTCGGACGGGTGACGGCGTGCCTTTTGCATAATGAGCCGGCGAGTTAGCCTCTGTGGCAAGATTAACCCATACCCTGGGGAAGTCGAAGCGAAAGCGAGTCTTAAAAGGGCGTATAGTCGCAGGGGTTAGACGCGAAACCTTGTGATCTACCCATGGCCAGGTTGAAGGAAGGGTAAAACCTTCTGGAGGACCGAACCCGTTAACGTTGAAAAGTTATGGGATGAGCTGTGGGGAGGAGTGAAAGTCTAATCAAACTGGGAGATATCTCGTTCTCCTCGAAATAGTTTTTGGGCTAGCCTCATGTAACACCCTGTGGGGGTAGAGCTACTGGATGGGGATGGGGGGCTACCCGCCTACCCACCCCAACTAAACTCCGAATACCACAGGACTTTGACATGGGAGTCAGACTACGGGGGATAATCTCCGTGGTCAAAAGGGAAACAACCCAGACCGCCAGCTAAGGTCCCTAATCAAGCCTCAGTTCTTAAGGAAGTTAGGATGCCGTGACAGCCAGGATGTTGGCTTAGAAGCAGCCATCATTTAAAGAGTGCGTAATAGCTCACTGGTCAAGGATCCTAGCGCCGATAATGATCGGGAATAAGGTTTGAACCGAAGCTGCGGGCTCGTGCATTTATGTACGAGCGGTAGAGGAGCGTTCCTGTCAGCGTTGAAGCGGGCGTCTTAAGGCCCCGTGGAGCGTCAGGAAGTGATTATGCCGGCTTGAGTAACGATAAAACAGGTGAAAATCCTGTTCCCCGTAAGCCTAAGGTTTCCTGGGCAAGGTAAATCCGCCCAGGGTTAGTCGGTCCCTAAGGCGAGGCCGAAAGGCGTAGTCGATGGGAAGCAGGTTAATATTCCTGCACTTCGTTGTGAGGTTGAAGCAGCGTGACGGATTTCTCAAACGTGTCGCACGGCTAGACGAGTGCGTGTCGCAAGACCGAGGGCGATTTGATCCCGAAGCACGTAGCGGAAGTTTCAAGAAATAGCGTCTGTGGACGATCAGCGGATCCGTACTAAAACTGACACAGGTAGGCGTGGTGAATAACCTCAGGGGCTCGAGAGAACGGTTGTTAAGGAACTAGGCAAATTGACCCCGTACGTTCGCAATAAGGGGGCCCTCCCCGGCTTGACCGGAAGGGCGCAGAGAAAAGGCTCTGGGGACTGTTTATCAAAAACACAGGACTGTGCGAACTCGCAAGAGGATGTATACAGTCTGACTCCTGCCCAATGCCGGAACGTTAAGGAAGCAGGTCATTTAGATTTATCTGAAGAAGCTTGCAACCGAAGCGCCGGTCAATGGCGGCCGTAACTATGTAAACATTCGTAGTTGTAAAATTTGGCTATATGCTGGAACACCTGAGTATCCGACGGTACTCGCTCGTGCATATTACGGGCAGTGACAATCCGTCCGGTGCAGGCAATCAGCAGGAAAGGCCGTTCCCCTAATGCTGCAAGTGAATCGTATCCCTGAACACATCGGGTATTACTTTGCTGGCTTCGTGGATGGCGAGGGTAGCTTTCATATGACCTTCCGCCGTCGCAAGGACTACCGCATGCCCTGGAAGGTGTCGTTGTGCTTGAATGTATCCCAAAAAGACCGGGTGATTCTGGCGCTACTCAAGCGGCACCTGAAATGCGGCACGCTCAGGTCTAAAAGTGGCGGTGTTTGGATGTATGAGGTGAACAACCTCACCGCGATCCACGAAAATGTCATTCCTTTCTTCCGCCGATTCGGCTTTCTGTCTGCTAAGAAAAAACGAGACTTCTCGACTTTTCAGCAGATGGCCAAGCTGATGAGGCAAGACGCCCACCTCAACGAGGCGGGTATCCGGAAGCTATTAAAGCTTCGGGAGCATATGAATGACGGCGGCAAACGTAAGCACACCGACCAGGTGATTCTTGCGGTTTTTGGTTGAACGGAATCTTCAGAGACTATACGCCGAACCCGCTCGCACGAGCGGGATGATATAGTCCGACCTGCGTGGCGACACGCAGAGGCTGGCAGAAATGATCAGCCCCCGACGGTGGTTGGCCCGAGGATCTATCCAAGGGTTGGTCAGTGTCGGAGTAACAACAGTGGACGGTCCTAAGGTAGCGAAATTCCTTGTCGGGTAAGTTCCGACGCGCATGAATGGAGTAACCACTGGAGCACTGTCTCAACAACCGACTCGGTGAAATAGAAGATGCGGTGAAGATACCGTATACCCGCAGCAAGACGGAAAGACCCCGTGGACCTTTACTGTAGGCTTGTATTGGCCACGAGCATGTTCTGCGTAGGATAGGTGGGAGGCTTTGAAGTCCCGGCTCAGGCCGGGGTGGAGCCATCCTTGAAATACCACCCTGAATATTCTTGTGACCTAACCCGATCCCGTGAATCCGGGTCGGGGACCGTGCTAGCTGGGCAGTTTGACTGGGGCGGTCTCCTCCAAAATAGTAACGGAGGAGCGCAATGGTCGGCTCAGCACGTTTGGAAACCGTGTGTGGAGTGTAAGAGCACAAGCCGGCTTTACTGTGAGACGTACTTGTCGAACAGTCACGAAAGTGGGCTCTAGTGATCCGGCGATACCGTGTGGAAGGGTCGTCGCTCAACGGACAAAAGGTACCCCGGGGATAACAGGCTGATCGCCTCCGAGCGTCCATAGCGGCGAGGCGGTTTGGCACCTCGATGTCGGCTCGTCACATCCTGGGGCTGAAGGCGGTCCCAAGGGTTGGGCTGTTCGCCCATTAAAGTGGCACGCGAGCTGGGTTCAGACCGGCGTGAGCCAGGTCGGTCCCTATCTGTCGTGGGCGCAGCAACTTTGAGAGGATTCTTCTTTAGTACGAGAGGATTAGGAAGGACGTACCCCTGGTGCGCCAGTTGGTCTGCTAAGGCCATCGCTGGGTAGCTAAGTACGGCAGGGATAACCGCTGAAAGCATCTAAGCGGGAAGCCCCCCTCAAGAT
>JAJDCS010000021.1 GCA_029260715.1 Phycisphaeraceae bacterium
GCTGAAGTCCGAGTGATCGCACCGCTCGGCCCCGCCGCCGCCGCCGCTGGAGCGGGAGCCGCTGGACATCTGTGACAGCCCGTGGCTGTACGAGAGGATCTCGATCCAGCCGCCGTGGCCCTTGTCGGTCGATTCGCCGGGTATGTTTTCGATCTCTAGGAATGCGTCGAACGCCATTTGGAGTCTCCTTTTTCGGGTAATGCCGTTTGCTTATAATTCCATATTTTTTCAGGAGCGCTACGCAGCCTCCCGACACTTCTTTGTCGCTGTCTCGTTGCGCCATCGCGTGAGCGGCGGCGAGACCCTTACACGCCCTTGACCGAAGGCAGCTTCGAGACCAACCGCAGCGACACCGACAACCCTTCGAGCTGGTAGTGCGGGCGGAGGTAGAACTGCGAGGTGTAGTAACCGGGGTTGCCTTCGACTTCTTGCACGCGGACCTCCGCGGCGGCCAGTGGGTACTTTGCTTTGACCTCTTGGCTGGCCTTGGGGTCGGTGGTGACGTAGTTGGTGATCCACTTGTTGAGCCACTTCTCCATGTCGTCGCGCTCGGCGAATGAGCCGATTTTGTCGCGCACGATGCACTTGAGGAAGTGGGCAAAACGGCAGGTCGCGAACAGGTACGGCAGCCGGGCGCCGAGGTTGGCGTTGGCGGTCGCGTCGGGGTCGTCGTACTCGGCGGGCTTGTGCAGCGACTGGGCGCCGACAAACACCGAGTAGTCCGTGTTCTTCCAGTGCGACAAGGGCATCATGCCGTTCTTGGCCAATTCCGCTTCGCGCCGGTCGGTGATGGCGATCTCGGTGGGGCACTTCATGTCCACGCCGCCGTCGTCGGTCGGGAAGGTGTGGCAAGGCAGGCCTTCGACCATGCCCCCGCTCTCCACGCCACGGATGCACGAGCACCAGCCGTAGAGCTTGAACGAGCGGGTGATGTTGGCCGCCATGGTGTAGGCCGCGTTGGACCACGTGTATTTGTTGTGGTCGGCGCCTTCTGTGTCTTCCTCGAAATCGAACTCTTCGACGGGGCTTGTCTTGGACCCGTAGGGCAGCCGCGACAGGAACCGAGGCATGGCCAGGCCGATGTACTTCGAGTCTTCCGATTCACGCAGCGACCGCCACGGGGCGTACTCCGCTGTCTGGAAAATCTTGGTCAAGTCGCGGGGGTCGCCCAGCTCCTGCCAGGAGTCCATGTTCATGAGCTTGGGCGAGGTGCCGGCGATGAACGGGGCGTGGGCAGCGGCGGCGATCTGTGCCATGCCGCTTAGGATTTCCACGTCCGGCGGGCTGTGGTCGAAGTGGTAGTCGCCCATCAGGCAGCCGTACGGCTCGCCGCCGGGTGTGCCGAACTCTTCCTCGTACATCTTCTTGAACAGCGGGCTCTGGTCCCAGGCGGTGCCCTTGAACTTCTTGATCGTCTTGCCCAGGTCTTTCTTGGAGATGTTCAAGACGCGGATCTTGAGGGTCTCATCGGTTTCGGTGTTGTTCACCAAGTGGTGCAGCCCGCGCCACGAGCCTTCCAAGGCTTGGAAGTCTTCGTGGTGCATGATCAGGTTGATCTGATCGCTGAGCTTTTTATCGAGTTCGGCGATCATGGACTCGATGCTCTTGATCGCGTCGTCGGAGATGGTGGTGGTCCCGGCCAGGGCTTGCTCGGCCAGCGTCTGGACCGCCGCGACGACCGCCTCCTTGGCTTTGTCGGACTTGGGCTTGAACTCTTTGGTTAAGAGCGACTCGAACTCGGAGGCCTCCATCGTTGTGGAAGCCGCCTGTTCTTGAGCTTGTGCTTCTTCTTCAGCCATTACTCACCCCCCTTCTCTGCGTCGCCGCCCTCACCGCCGGCGTCCGCGTTCGGAGCCGAAGAGAGCGACTGGAGCAATGTTGGATCGTTCAATGCTTTTGCGATGAGCGTTTCGGCGCCGCCCTTCCCGTCCATGTAGGTCAGCAGGTTTGAAAGCTGTGTCCTGGCGGTCATCAGCTTGTTCAGAGATTCAACCTTCCGGGCCACCGCGGCGGGCGAAAAATCGTCCATACTTTCAAACGTGAGGTCCACGTTGACGTTGCCTTCACCCGTGAGGGCGTTGGGCACTTGGAAGGCTACGCGGGGCTTCATGGACTTGAGCCGGTCGTCGAAGTTGTCGACGTCGATCTCAAGGTATTTCCGATCGGCGACGGCGGGCAGCGCCTCTTCGGGTTTGCCCGACAGGTCAGCCATCACGCCCATGACGAACGGGAGGTTAACTTTTTTCTCCGCTCCGTAAAGTTCCACGTCGTACTCGATCTGGACGCGTGGAGCACGGTTGCGTGCGATGAACTTTTGACTGCTTGCCTTTGCCATTGTTACCCCTTTCTCAGGTGTTGAATTACCTTTTCCCCTCCGGGCTCAATCCCCCTTCTACGGGCGAAAAATAGAACGACATGCCGAACTAGGCCAAATTAACCGCTATCTCATTCATTGTCAACGCCCTGGAACACCTCGACTTGCTTGACCGCGTCGGGCGTCAGGTCGCGGATAATCTCGATAAAGTTCTTTGATGCCAAGCGTTTAGCACGCATCAACAGCAGCGGCACCGGGCTTGAGGGCTCGTGCTGCATGTAATAATCACAAGCTTTGTCGAGCATCCGTACAACGTCCTGGCGGGAGCGGATTTCTCCAGCCGCCGCGGCGGGCGCCGCCCCACCACCACCGGCGGGTTGCCCCCCCGCCTCTGCGCCGCCTTCGGCGTCCGCCCCACCCTCAACGCCCACGCCCCGGCGGGCTAAGTAACCGTCGAGATTCTTTTTGAGATCCTCCAATACCGAAACAAATCCACCCAGACTCGGCGCGTTGCCCGCGCCGATCTTGCTCGTCAGATCGTTTTCGATGGACTTGACGTGATCGATAGACTCACTGACAGCCGCGGCGTTGGCCTGGAGGTCTTCCAACGCGGTGTCCATAAAGGCTGCGTCGATGCCGGACATGTTCGGCGGGGGTTCATCGCCTGTTGGCTGGCTCTCGCCCTTGGCGATGGCGATGTCTCTCAACGAAAACCGCCCCAGTTGCTTAGAGCTGCACAGCGGCGTCTCGCGTAGCCGCTGCTGGAACTGCATCGGGTCGCCGGGCGTGTGGGCCTGCTTGGCCAGTGAGTCGATAATGTTGACGCGCTCGGTGGGGTCGTTGTTGTCGTCGGGGTCGAGCAGGGGGTAGAGGTGGTCCCAGAATTTGTCGATCATCCCGTGCAGCAGGGCCAGTCCGTCGCGCAGCCCCGGCAGCCCCTCCTGCTTGAGCAACGCGATGGTGAGGTACATCGTCACCCGCAGGTCACGCGTACGCTTCGCCAACTCCAGGCAGCGGGTCTTGACCTGACCCCAGTTCGGCTCCTCGGCGGCGATGACCTGATCGCCCATCACCTGCTCGGCCTTGCCCTGGGCCATGCCCTCTAGCTCGATGTACGCCGGGTCGTACCCCAGGTCTTCACCACAAGGCGTTTCACCCGGCATATCCGATAGCAAACCTTCTATGTCGATACCCATACCCAACCTCACACATGCTCTGTTGAGCCGGCCTGGCAAAACAATCGCCTGACACCGGCGGGTTCAAGCAGAGCGAACTCTGTTTATTGCGCCCTAACCGCTAGCGGCTCACCCACCGCGACGCCGTCGTCACCGGCCGGGGCCGCCCCCATCTCCGCGGGGAACTCGGGCTCCACCGGCTTGGCGGGCTCAAGCTTCAACTCTTGATCGAACAGGTCGATGTCGCTGCCATCACCGCCGTCTTTGCCGGTGGCTGGCACGGCGCTGATTTCATGGGGGACCTCGCCCAAGATCAACTGATCAAATTCGGTGCGGCTCATGCCGTGTGGCATGATCTCGCCACGCTCGACCAGCACGTACTTGGTGTACGCCAGTTCCCGGTCGGTCAGGCCCATGATACGCAACTGGTTAAACATCGCCCGCAGTTGCTTGACGTAGGTGAGGGCCTCTTCCGATTCCGGCGATGAGGCCAGGTAATCGTAGAAGCTGATCGGGCCCATCTCGTCGCCCGTGGTGCGATAGTCGATCCACGCCTGTGTGAGCACTTCGCGGATGCGGTCGGCTTTGCTGGTACGGACCACGTTGCCCTCTTCGTCCACCTCGGTCGCGGTGTAAAGTGTCCGGTAGCTCTTCAACGCACCGTGTACCGCGGAGGTCAGCATCCGGTTCACCGTCACCTCGTGCTCGCCCTCCACGTCCGAAGCGGTGATATCGTTGAACAGCCTGTTGCTGAACAAGGCTTCCAATAGCTCTTGGAGTTCCTCGTCCGTCGCGGGGACGCCGATCTCCCGGAGCAGGTCTTTTTCACTCTGCTCAAGGCTCAGTGAATCGGTCACCGGGTCGATCTCATCACTCTGCGGGACGAAGACGAACGGGAAGACCTGGTCCAGCACGCCGGTAAGCGCACCGACCGTCAGGTCAAACACCCCCTGCACGCCGATATCCAACGATGACGGGTTGGCCGTCCCGATGGGGAGATTGACCGTTGTCCCGACCGGCAGCGGCTTGATCCCGCCCAGCGTGCCCGAGGCGAAAACAGGGTTCAGGTTCGCGGCGCCGGGCGCTCTGAAAGCGACGTCTATTGCGCTAGCGCTGATGACTTCGATGGTGCCAGCCGCGACAACGTCCGTGCCTTGGTCCGAACCCTGAACAGTCGAGTTGGCCAAACGGACGCTGCCGATCTCACGCAAGTTGAATTTCAAAACACCACCACCCAGCGTGAAGGCGATGTTCCCGGTCGAGCTTAAATCGCTGATTGTGGCGTCGCCGTTGCCGGTGACGATGTTGATGTCACCGTTGGCGGTCAGTTTCTCACGCACACCCATAATAAACTCGCCGCCACCCGTGTTGATATTCAGGTTGCCGGTTGCTTTGATGGTTGCCACGTCCGGCACAACACCACGCATGGTCGCTGTGTTGGGGTTCAGGCTGATGTCGCCCCCGTCCGTGGTAAGGCTGCTATTGATCTCGATCAACCCTAGCGGCGTAAGCCCGGACTGCCTGGCCGTTGATTGGAGCAGCAGATCGCCGCCGCCCGTGATGTTAATGTCGTGGACGCTCACACCGCCGCCACTGCCTTCGATCGGTGATCTGCGGGCGGTAATAGCCACCCCGCCGGTGGCCTCGATCATGCCCGTGAACACGATGTTCCCGTCCGTGGTCGTGTAAGCGGCGGTGGTGTCTTGGACCACATTGCCGTCGAAAAATAAGTCACCAAACGCGGTGCTGCTGTATGAGCTGCCACGCAGTGTGATCGGGTCCATCGCGACTGGGTCGGCGTCCGCAAAGTAAAACTGGCCGCCCAAGGTCGTCACGCTGGCCACCTCGATCTGCTCGGCGATGATGTCGACAAACTCCAGGGCGTGGGTGCCGCCCACGTCGCCGGTGATGGTGGCCTTGCCCGTGCTGCCGCCCGCAAGGGTGTCCAAGATCAGCGACCCAGCAGGGAGGCTGGTCTGCGTGGGGTCTTCGCTATCCACCGTGCCGTTTATCGTGATATCGTTGCCGTTGGTCGATAAGACCCCGAAAGCGTTCAAGCCGACCGCAAGGTCGCTGTTGATGGTGATACCACCGTCGGCGTGGAACTGGCCGCGGAGCGTTACCGAGTCCGCGGTCTGTACCATCAGCGGCGCCTGCATCGCGGCGCTGCCCAGTTCGATCGCGTGGGCGTCGCCAGGGTTGCCCAATTCAACCGTATTAAACCCGGAGATACGGCCGATTTCAGCGGAAGTGAGGCTGTATGCACCCGAGGCGCCGTTACCAAGAGCGATGCTCAGGTCGGCTGTCATCGTGCGCAATTCCAAGATGCCGGCCCCGGTTGGGCCGCCCCTGACCAACTGACCGCCTGCAGAGATGTTCAAGTCGTCGGACGTGACCACGAGCGTGTTGTCCGCTCTGACATCGCCGGCAACGTTGACGGTTGAACCGGTCAAGACCGCGTCCCCGGCCGTAAGAACCTCGGCTAAGGTAAGCGGGCCATTGACCGTCACCGTCACCGTTTTATCAGCCAAGTTACCGGCGGGCTGGGTCAGTGCTCTTGCTCTGACAGAGCCGAAAGTTGAACCCGCTTCGTCGAGTGTGATGTTGGCCCCGCCATTGTTGAACGTCGCCAGATCGATCATGCCCCCCACCGTCAGCGTGCCGGCGTCATCAATATTCGTACCGTCAAAAGCGTTTATCGACAGATTGCCAGTGACTTCAGACTGGGCAATGTTGAGGGTACCACCGCTTATCGCCGCCATGTTTTGGTACATGAATGTTGCATCGCCTGTGACCTTGGTGAGCTTGATGGTGCTGACATCACCCCACAGGACACCGACTGAATTAGCCAATTCGATGTTGAGCGTCCCGTTCGGAGCCTCGACATTTCGATTGGGCTGGGCCCTGCTGCTTACAATTCCCCCGTTAGTGCTTCTAAGCGTCACCGCAGCCATGCCGCCCGTGTCGGCGTTGGTCGTCTGAATAAGCGACAGCCTGATGTCCTGATTTGCTGAGAGAGTCACACGGCCATCGCCGGCGTCGATCGACGAACCATCGGCCATATCAATGTCACCGGTGCCCGATGTGCTTCCGATCGCATTGACCAACACCGAGCCGCTGCCGCTCTTGTTCAACGAACCGGTTGCGTCGAACACCACGCTGTCTCCTGCATTTAGCTGTGTGATGCCACTGCCACCGGCGGTTATCAAAGCACTCAGCGTCATACCTTCGCCAGCTAACAAAGTTGCTTCGTCGGTCGCTGTCAACGGGGCGTTCACGTCCATAGCCCCCGCGCCCGAATTCAATTCCAGCGTTCCATCGGCCTGCACCGCTTGGTTTACGATCAACCCGTTCCCGCGGACGAAGACGTTGCCGTTCGCGTTTATGCCGGAGACCGCGCCCAGCGATGCGATGGTTAGTTCCGAGGTGTTGTTGATGAACACGCCGCCCGTAGCGGACTGGGCCGCCAAAGAGTTCGCCTCTGTGTTTAATGGGTTGCCGCTAGACCCGATGTCACCCTCCGCGTCAAGAAGCAGGGTGTCCGCGTCAACGAAAGGCCCGGTCGCGAGTGAATCATCGACGATCGAACCGTTGCTGGATACCAACTCCACAGGGCCGCCGACGAGTCCAAAATCGGAACGGACGACGTTGTTAAGCGTAATCGTCCCGTCGGCCACCGCGGTGACCGAGGTGCCTCTCACCTCTTCGTTCACGGCAAGTGTGCCGGATGTTTCAATGCCGACGTGGCCGCCGTCACCGGTGTCGATACCCGTGACCGTCACAATGAAAGGCCCGTCGCCAACAACGGTGTAGCCGAGCGATCCGATCGTCAGGTTGCCGGTGTTGTTCACGTTCACGCTCCCAGCGCTGACATCCGCCGCGAGGGTGTTTATCTGCGTGTCCAGCGGGTTGCCGCCGCTTGCGATAGAACCGTTGGATCTCATCACAAGGCTGCCGGCTGTGACCGACGGCGAGGTCGCGTCTGGCCCTTCCGTAATGGTGCCGCCGTTTGCCACCAGGGACACCTGGCCGTTGCCCGCGTTCACTGGCGCGTTGAGCACCAGCGAATTGTCAACGATCACCTGGATGTCGCTGTTGTCCGAGGTCGATAGGCCCGACTCGGTCGCCACGGTGTCGATTGTTAAAGTGCCGCTGTGTTCCAGGAAAATCCCGCCGGCCGTGGTGCTGGCCGCGAAGCGGTTGACCTCGACGAAGAACGGCGCGTCGGCCGCACCGATCGCCTGGCCTGCGCTAAGCGCCAGCGCAGCCACCGTTAGTTGCCCACCCGTGCTGGGCACGCCGCCGCCAGTGATCAGCGCCAACTCGTCCACGCCCACGCCGCCTATGCGCGTCAGGGAAATCGGGGCGTTGAAGTTGATCGCGCCCGCGTTGGTGCTGCCGATGGTCAGCCCCATGGCTGCGGAGATACGGTCCAGTTCGGCGTCCGTTAATGTGAACTGTGTTGTGTCTTTGTCCCCGGAGGCTACAAAGAAGATCGCCTCACCGCTCTGCGGGCTTAGCGCCACGGTGCTGTTGGTGGATATCGTGCTTCCCGTGTCGATCAGCAGGCTGCTACCGGTAAACGACAGGGCCTGGCTGCCGCCGTCCACGTCCGCGTTGATCGCAAGCGTGAAGTCAGCACCCGCGACCTGGGACGACGCCATCACCAGCGGGCCGTTGGTCACCGTCACCTGCGGGGCGATAGTAAGGCCTAAGTTGCCTAACTCGACTCGGCCGTCCGTCGTAAAGGTGATCCCGTTGACCGTGTCGTTGGCTGCGAACGACACGTCGCCGTACAGCAGCGTGGCGTCGGCATTGCTCATTGCCACGCTGCCTTGGAACGTCAAGCCGCCAACCGCTCCGCCGCCGTTGCCGTCGGTCAGACGCAGCGAGCCATCGAGGGTCAGCGTGTCCTCAAAAACCGTGGTGCCAAGTGAGTGGATAGTCAGCGCAACACCCGGCGCATCTCCCTGGATTCCGATATTCACCGCATCCATGAACGTCGTAGTGGCACCGGCGTTTTGCACGTCAAGGGTCAGGTCACCCGCCCCCGTCACTGTGCCGGTGAATGCCAAACCGGTTGAGCCCGCGTTTGTGTCCGTCAGCGTGACGTTCGCGCCGGAGGCTAGCTCCACGTTGCCGGTGTAGCTCTGGCCCGCGGCGCCAGGCGTGGACACGCCGGATGTGGCCACGCCGGATGTACCGCTAAACCGAGTTGTCGCCGCGTTGGAGGTCAGCGATTTGAGCGTTAGGACATCAGAAATAATTACATCACCCGACGCGTCGAGCGTCAGGTCGGTGCCCTCCACTTTGGTAACCGAGGCGACGTTCAGATTGCCGGCCAACGCTGTGAGGCCGTACTGCACGCCCTCCACCGAGTCGCCAAAAAACTGTGCCGCGTTGGGCACGTTGAAGGCGTTGTCGATCGTGTCGTCTTGCTCGATGGTGAAGCTCGTTGGGTTGCTGTTGCCGTTGGCGCTGCGGAACTCAGGAGCGTTGGCCACAGCGAAGACTTCAGCGGTGGACCCGGACCCGTTGCCGCCGCTTAGTGTGATAACGCTGCTAGACAACGTAACGTTTGACCCAAAGTTTAAACTGCCGTTGCCGCTTGTGCCTGATGTAATGGCGACGGTGTTGGTCGCGGTGATGTTCGCGTTGACATTAAGAGCGCCAGAGTTGGTAACGGTCACCGTGTCGCCGGAGGCGATGTCCGCGTTGATGTTGAGGGTGGTGGAATTGTTGCCGTTGCTGGTGAGTGTGGCAGTGCCGCCGACTTGTAGTGGCGCCTCTTGGCCGCCCACGGTCTCTACCGCGATCCCGCCTGTGCCGTTGTTTGTTACCGTCAGGTCGCCACCCACGTCGAACGTCGGGTCGCCGTTGCCGTCGTCCACGGTGAGCAACGTCATGGCCGACGCGGTGCTGTTGACCAGCGTCGCGTTGCCTCCGGCCTTGAGCGTTACCGCGCCATCGATGGCATTGGCTTGGCCGAGCGTGATGCTGTTGCTACCGCCGCGAGCCTCGATAGCCAAGGCACCCGTCGTGCTGATGATGCCGCCGGGCTGTGTGATGGAGCCGTCGCCGCGCAGCGTCAGGTTGGTGCCGCCCAGTTGGGCGTTAGCCAGGGCTAGATTCGTAATGTCGATCAGTGGCGTAAGTACGGGCGGAGTTTGTTCGCGGTCTTCCCGTTCAATTAAAACCCTGCCGAAGTTGGCACCGCCGATGTCGATGCTCAGGTCCGTCGGGGCTATAGCAGCAATTTCAAGCTCGCGCACAAAGATATCACCAGCCCCGGTGTCTGTGATCGAGATCTGGTCAGCAACTAGAAAGAGGTCCACCAGATTCGAAACCGTGCCCACGGAGCGGGCCGCTAATTGCACGCTGGAGACACCTTCAGTCACACTGCCTGTAAAAATTTCAAAATTGCCGTGCCTGCCGTTCCCTCCGGGGCCGGGCGCGTTGACATCGACGGACACAATGCTGCCGTCAACGGCGTTGAGTATCACGGTGCCGTTGGGCGCCAAAATCCCCCAATCGGCGGCGTCGTCTGGGTTGCCGGCATCATCGACTCGGTCGTTGAGTCTGATAGCGTTGTTGCCGCTTAATTCAATACGCAGCGTCGCGCCGGGGGAGCCGCCCGCGTCAAAAGCACCGATGTCGATGTTCTGGACTTCGATGTCGCCGCCGCTGCCGAAGAATGTAAAATCGTGATCAAGTTGAACGTTGGTCAGGGTTAAGCCGGTGATATCAACGCCCCTGTCAGCAGACGTGTTGCCGGCATCGACCTCTCTTTTCGTGAACGATCCTTCGTAATCGAGCAAGACCCTGCCCGCGGCGCCGCTGTTGACGGTCACGGTTGTGTTCGCGATCGAGTGCGTGCCCGCCTCGCGGACGTTGATATCCCCCGCACCGGTGTTGGTTACAGTCAAGGCGGTGGCGTTTTGGATGTCGATCGAGTTCGCGCCTGTCGACTGCGTCGACAGCGATACGGTGCCCATCGGGTTGTCCGGGTCGGTGTTGGTCGTTCCGGCTGCGATGAGGATTTCTGTTGTGATGGTATCGCTGTTGGCTGTAATTGAACCGGTGTTGGCGGTTAGGCTCACGTTGCCGGCGCCGGCGCGGATCGCGTCGCTATTGAGCGCAATATCGCCCGTGCTGGAGGTGATGCTCACATCTCCGCCCTGGCTCTGAATCGCGCCGTTGGCGATGCCGCCCGGGATGGTGACCGTGCCATCATTGACGATGGTGATATCGATCGGGTTGGCGTTGTTGCCGGCCCGCTCGCGGGCTTGGAGGTTGTTCACGTTCGTGTTGAGCGTGATGTTGTCGGAGGCACGCAGGTCCAGTAATTCGGCTGCGATAACACCGCTACCCGTGATGCCGCCCGTTGTATCGAGCCGCAGGCTCTGCACCGCGGCCTGGGCCAAGGTGATGTCGTCGCTGACCGTAATCGCGCCGCTCTGGTTGTCGCCGATCGTGATGTTGGCACCGCCTGCGATCTGGTTCAGGTCCGCGTTGGTCAGCAGCAGTCGGGTGCCGCCCAGCGCGCCGCCCAGGTCGATCTCGCGGCCGACGGTGGCTTGACGCAGGAACACGTTGTTGCCGTTGTTCAGGGTGATCGCCGCGTTGATTGCGATGGTGTCGCCTTCAACAATCAGCGATGAGAGCGGGTTGGCGACAGTGCCAAGCGCCCCGTCGATCGTCACGCCGCCCGTGCCGCCGTTGAGGGTTAGGTTTCCGCTGTTGAGAATAATCCCCGCGTTGATATCCAGCGTGGGGGCGGTGAGTGTCAGGTCGTTGGAGTTGGCGTTGGCGCTGGCGTCCACGAGGCTGTTGACCGTGATGGAGGTGTCAGCCATCACCGTCACGTTGGCGGTGTTCAGGTCGCTTACCAGCGTCGCCGCGGCGATGAGGAAGGGCTCGTCCGTCGGGAGGGGGCTGTCGGTGTCGCCGATGATGGTGACAAGCGGGTCCAGCAGGAACATGCCCGTTTGGCCGTCCGCAGCCAGCAGGTTCACTGATGATCCGCTGTAACCCAGCGCGTGGCCGGAAATCTCCACAAACCCGCCGTCGCCGGTGGTCAAGGCCTGTGCTGTGATTTGTGAGTTGGTCACTTGCGTCTGCGACGCGATTCGCGACCGGTCGCCGTTCACACCGATCAACACCTCGCCGCCGCCTGCGTCGCCCGATGCGTCGATGCTCGCACCGTCTACCACGACCTTGTCAGCCAGCACATGCACGGACCCGCCCGTGGCGCCTTCCGCGGTGTTTGACGCGTCTAGCACGCCCGCCACTTGTGCCGTCGATCCTTCGCCGCCCTCGACGGTGATCGCGTCGGCTTTCACCACGCTGCCATTGCCCAGTGCCAGTGAGAACATGTCACCTGCGCCCAGGGTCACTTTGCCGCCCTTGGCTTGGATTGTGCCGTGGTTTTCGACGCCCGCTTGGTCGGCTTGGGCCACGTCGGCTGCGGCGCCGGTGATCTTCACCATGACGTGGTCGTCGAACTTGGTCAGCAGCACGTCCTCGCCAGCCACCATGGTCATCACGCCCTGGTCGGCCAGGATCGTCCCGTGGTTCGACACGTGTTTACCGATTAGGTGCGTGAAACCGGAGTCGATCACGCCGTAGTTCATCACCGAGCCCGATGCGCTCGTGAAGCGGTCGATGTTGCTCAGGAAGTCCGAGTTGCTGATCTGCGCCGCGGCGGCGTAGATCCCGCCCACGTCCACGAGCGCCCCGTTGGCGAAGTAGATGCCCGCGGGGTTGACGATGTAGACGATGCCGTTGGACTGGAGCTTGCCGGCAATCGTCGTGGGGTCGGGGCTGTTCACCCGGTTGAGCACGCGTGATGAGGCGCTTGGCTGGTGGAACTGCACCGTCTCGTGGCTGTAGATATCGAAGCCGGTGTAGTTGATCACCGCGTTGTTGGAGGCGGTGATGTGCGTGGTGGCGCCGTCCTGCTGGATGCTGGCTTGGCCGTTCTGGACCTGCGCCCCTTGGGGCGCGGCGAACACCATCTGCCCGAACACCAAGTTCCAGGCGATGAAGACACGCAATGCCTTCGACCCGGACAACACTCGGATAGACGACGGTGAGTAAGACTTGTGAGTTTTCATTACTGTTTCCCTCCCGTGAAACCAGCTTCTGTTGGTCTTGTGGTCATGGCCGCCCCGTGTACGCACGTTTGATTTGCCATTCTCAGAATCCATAGCTAACAACCACCTATCGCCTCCAAGTTCAACCTTTAATACAGCAGCGTTGCGACTATATGAAAATCGTTGTGCCCTTCTTCGACGCCGCCCGCCGCCTCCAGGGCCACACCCCAGTCCACGCTTACATTGATGTTCCTGTGGAACTGAAACTCCACACCGGCACCCACGCTCAGCAGGGTTTCGTGTTCCTCCGACGCTTCGAGGTCGGCTTTGAGCACACGGGCCCAGTCACCGAATACTTTTAAGATCAGGTCCCAGTCGGGCCGGGCGTAAACCTGCTGCGGGGCGAACCGGAACGGCTTGCCGAACAGCGGTGTCTTGCTGGGGTTTGGCTGGATCCTGAACGCCCGGGGCAGGTGGAAGCGGTACTCGACGCTGCCGACCACGACGGTGTCACCGGCTGTCGCCGATTCGTTGTACCCGCGGACCGTGTACAGCCCGCCGGCGACCTGCTCTTTCTGCGGGATCAGGCGGGCGCCAAAAGAGTGCTGGCCTTTGAGTGACAGCACCACTTCATGGGCCAAGGTAGACGTTTCGGGCGAGGCCATATCGCGCCAAGCCTGGTAGTTCAGCAACGGCTCAAGATAGAACGATTGAGAAATGTTCGCGTTGAGCAGCGTCCATTGATCCGAAACGTTGTTTCGGCCGAAATTGTCGATGACGGATTGCTCGGTGTTGGCCACGCCCGGGTAGTTACGCTCCACCGTTACGGCGCCTACCAAGCTGGACACTTCCCCCACTTGCTCAAGCGTCAAACCCAGATACCCAACGAAAAAGTTTTCACGGCCGCTCGTGAGTGTGGCCCGGTTGTCGACGAAAATCTGATCCTGCCTGGCCCCAAAGATGAAATCCATAAAGAATTCACGGTGTTGTAAGACGTTGACGATCACCTCACCGCCATACGACCAGTTGTCACCCACGAACTCGTCTTGCGTCTGCCCCACGTCGGTTGCGGTGAACTCGCCCCAGGACCCGAAGACCCGCCACCGCAGGGCTTGGGTGTCAAACACGGGGGCTTCGTAAGACACCATCAGCGAGTGGGACGCGTCAAAATTAGCGGTGACATAATCGAGGCTGAAGATATCGTCGTTGCCGGTTAACTGATTGTGCGATAAGCCGAACCGTTCGCGCCACTCCGAGGTTTGCTCGGTGCCTGTGTTGGATATCTGGAAATACGCCAACAGCGGCGGGTTTTCGGAAATCAAATAGTCTAGCACCACGCCGCCGGGCCTCTCCGCCCGCGAGACAGCCACATCCACGCGCCGCCCGGGGTGGCGGTTGAGGCGATACACATAATCATCAAGCAGGTCGCGACGGAGCAAGTCGCCGATGACGGGCTCTTGGCCTTCCTCGGCCGGCTTAGCGGACGCCTGCAGCGGCGAGCGGTCCAAGATCCCTTGGTGAGCGGGGTGGTTGATGCGGTCTTCCATCGGCACGCGGCTGCCCGACCCCAGGCTTCTGATCTGCGCGACCCTGGCGGTACGGACGATCAATCGCAGCGAGGTGTGGTCAGAGTCTCGGAGGTCTTCGCCTTCCTCGATCTCGTCGGGATCAGGCGCGACAAAAACGCCGATGTACCCACGGCTGTTCAGCTCGGTGACGACCGTTGTGGAAATCTGCTTCAGCGCGCTTGCGTAAAACCAGAACTGCGGCAGGTGCGGCAGTTCATCGTCGATACTCGACAGGGGCACGTGCACCGTGGCCAGCCCCGGCCTCGCGGCGATGTAACCGGTCTCGGTGAGCACCAGGTCCACGCCGACCCCGCTGAGTTCCGCAATCGAAGGCAGGTCCGAGTGGCTCAACGCGTACTCAAGGATGAGCTTCGTGACCTTGTACCGGGGGCCATCGGCGTCCATGGGAACCGGCACCGGTTCAGGCTCGGGTTCGGCGACGACCGCCCCCTGGTCGGACATCGTGTCGCCTTCAACCGGGGTGTCTGTCTTATCGCCTTGGCCGTTTTCGATAGGATCGAGGTCAAGGTCCCGACCCGGCTGGGGGGTCTGACCTTGCTCGAATTGAGCTTCGGCGGGCTGAGACCCACCCGAGTTGGTGGTGTCACCGTTCGCTTTATGCTCAGTTGTCGTTTTATCTTGGCTGCCTGCGTCGGCGAAGCTGGGTTCAACATGGCCAAACCATGCCGCGACACACAGCAGCAATACCACACGCAAGCAAGCCCTAACACCCGCTAAATACAAAGCAACCTCCTGTTCAGGTGGAATTTTAGAACTCTCGGCCGCACAAAAACACTCTGTTCACGCACAAACGCGCGTGAACACTCTGCTTAGATAAGTAAACCACAGATTTTGTAGAATGAAACCCCAAGCAACACTCTTTTTATAGCTAAAAACCACCAACATATCATGATAACAAAATAGCTGTGCTTTGCCTAGTGTCTTTACACGGATAACCCCCCGGCAACCACTCTGCTTAAAAGCAAGCCTAAAACCAACTGTTATCTTCTATCTAAAATAGACTTAGACGATATTAACAACAAGCCGGACCCTTGACAACCTCCTCGAAATATCGCTTTCACTAGTCTTGACCTCTTGCCCGCCTTCGCAGACCGGTATATCAAGACCATACACCCCAACTTCCCACACCATGGCGGAGTCGGACATAGCCTCCATAAAAAGGCCTATCTTTATTAGAAGCACGCGACACACGGATGTTAGCCATGCTCAATCATGCGGCTAGGCTAGGCGGCACGCTTGAGAGACCGGGCTAACCCTTGCTTGGGCCGTTGACCAGCGCCATCACAGCCTCTTGAACTTGGCTAATGGCTTGATCCACGGTCACATGGACCTTGGCGCCCGCGGCGCGGGCGTGGCCGCCGCCGCCGAACCGCTGGGCCAACTGGGACACATTCACGCCGTTCGGCCCGGGTTTGCTGCGGAAGCTAAGCCGGACCGCTTGGCCCGACGGCACCGGATTAGGCGAAGCCTCGTCTGCGCCGTCGCCCGCTGACGGCCCGGGGTGCTTGTGAGACGGCGGCTCGGTGATGAGCACCACCAGGTCTACCGTTGACACGGACTGGGGCATGTCGACAAACCGCTCGGTTTCTTCCAGCTTCGCCCCGGTCTGGGTGAAGTCCTCGGCCCGCAGGACCATGATGGCCACGCGCCCCTCCGCCAAGAATTGCAGGCTGTTCAATGCCCGGGTCTGAAGCGCCAATTTCTCGGGCCTGGCGGTCTGCTCAAGCTTGCTGTAGATATCCGCCTGGTCCACGCCCAGCCGCAGCAGCCGACCGGCCAGTTCATGCGACTGCGGGCGGGTGTTGGAAAAACGGAACCACCCGGTGTCCGAAGCGACCCCCACAAACAGGGCCTCGCACACGGCCGGCGTAAACAAGCCGTTGTGCCCCTGGCTCTTGCCCTCTATCTGTTCGATGAGTTGGGCGACGATCTCGCAACACGCCGCGGCGCTGGAGTCGATGTACCGGTGCGCAGCGGGCAGGTCGCCCGTGGTGTGGTGATCGATAATGAGCGTCCGCTCCAGCAACCCGGACAAGGCTTCGCGCATCGGTGATAGTTGGGACCAAGCCCCCGTGTCGAGCACCAGCAGCAAATCAGCCGGCGGGAACGGGGCCGACGGATTGTACAAGCTGACCAGGTCCCGGCCCTTTAGATCATCGAATACGGACGGCACCGGCGGTATAAACCTCGCCGATACCTGGCGGCCAAGCATGGACAGCGCCGCGGCCACCGCCACAACCGAGCCGTATGCGTCGCCGTCGGGCTTAGAGTGTGTGGTGATGGCGATATGATCGGCGTCGAGGATTTTGTCCGCGGCCTGAGCCAGATCGAGATTGGAGCTGTAATCCGTCATTGTCTCTCTTTACACCGCGATCTTCGCGGACACTGCGCCCGCGCGCGGTTTTGGGTCCAAATACCCCATCGATTTCCACCGCGCGGTTAACGCCACGTCGTGCTTCAACTGCCCGGCCAGGGCGTCGGCGTTCGGGAACGGCTGCTGGTCGCGTAGCCACCGGCTAAACCCGATGGTGACGGTTTGGCCATACAGATCACCATCGAAGCCTAACAGGTACGCCTCGACCATGAGTTTGTGCGTTTCAAAAGTCGGCTGAAACCCAACGCTGATGGCGGCAGCGTGCGAGGCGCCGCTTTTGAGGCGTGCCCAACCCGCGTAGACCCCCACGCCGACCGCCGCCCGTCCCGCGACGGCCTCGGGGTCCAGGTTTACCGTGGGGAAGCCGATCGATCTGCCCCGCTTGCCGCCTTCCACCACGGGCCCGCTGAGCGTGTGCGACCGCCCCAGGCACAACGCCGCATCGGCCACGCGCCCGCTCGCGAGCAGATCACGCACCAAGGTGCTGCTCACCGGCACGCACACGCAGTCGCCCAACGCCTGCTCCAATTGCGGAACAACGTGCGCCTCGAACCGCATCGCCTCGGCAAGGCTGCTTAGTGTGTCCACACCCCCCCGCCGGTCTTTCCCAAATCTAAAGTTGACGCCCTCCACAATCGCCACCGGGTGGTGCTGATCCGACACCTCCTGGATGAACGCTTGAGGGTCAAGCGACAGCAGCCGCTTCGTGGGTTCGAGCGCCACCACCTCGTCCGCACCGAAAGCCCGCAACGCTTTGGTCTTTTCTTGTAGGCCCATCAGCACGCCAGGCTCGGTCCCCGGCCTCAGCACCGACGCCGGGTGCGGGTGGAACGTCAACGCCTTGACCACCACGCCGTGCCGGTCGGCGATCTGACGGGCTTTAACAAGGATGGCCTGATGCCCCAGGTGTACGCCGTCGAAATTGCCGATGGTGATCACGCTGCCGGATGCCATGCCTAAAAGCTCCAATAGCTCATCAAGTCTTCGCGACGGGCCGCGGCCGTCAAGAAGCGGGTGCGTGCGGAGAACGCCCTTATACACGCGTAAGAAGACTCGCTCCACATGACGGGAACCAAGCGGCGTGTGTTCAGGCCGTCCTCAGTAATCTCAGCCAACCGATCGGTTGGCCTGCCACCACTGGATCGTGGCTTTGAGCCCGTCTTCGAACGAGGTCTGGGCCTGCCAACCAAGCGCCTCATTGGCGCGCGTCGTGTCGAGGCATCGCCTGGGTTGGCCGTCCGGCTTGGAGGCGTCCCACACCAGCCGCCCGGTAAAGCCGCTGAGCTTGGCGATCAGCTCGGCTAAGTCTTTGATCGTGATCTCGCTGCCCGTGCCCAGGTTGATCGGCTCGGGTGTGTCGAGTTGCTGGGCGGCGCGGACGATCCCTTCAGCCGCGTCTTCGACATACAAAAACTCACGCGACACCTTGCCCGAGCCCCAGCAGACGATCTCGCTATCGCCGTTTTGCACCGCGGTGTCGCACTTGCGCACCAGCGCCGGGATGACGTGCGAGGTTTCCAAATCAAAATTATCGTAAGGCCCGTACAGGTTCACCGGCACGACCACCGCGCTGTCGAGCCCGTGCTCCCGCTTGTACCCGTCGAGCATGACGAACAGCGCTTTTTTCGCCACACCGTACGGCGCGTTGGTCTCTTCGGGGTAGCCGTCCCACAGGTTCTCTTCTTTGAACGGCACGGGCGTGAACTTAGGGTAGGCACAAACGGTGCCGGTATGCACGAATTTTTTGAGGCCGCGTCTCCGGCCGTGCTCGACCAGGTGCATCCCCATGGCCATGTTGGCGTAAAAAAAGCGGCCCGGGTGCATCCGGTTGGCGCCGATCCCCCCCACCTCCGCCGCGAGGTGGATCACCACAGTTGGTTTAGTTGTTTCGTACAGGCGCTCGACGTCCGCTTCAGCTGTCAGGTCATACGCCGCGCGCCGCGGCACGATCAGCCGGTCTTCGGGCACGCCAAGCCGCTTGAGCTTTTCGCACACGAATCGGCCCAGGAACCCGCCGCCGCCCGTCACACAAACCCGCTCCTTGGCTAGGTCCATCACGACGATGCGCCCTCCTCCGTAGCCATGCTCAGCTTGTGACCCGCTTTGATCAGCGTCTGCTCCCGCTGGGCCAATTCCAGGTCTGCGTCGACCATCATCTCGATCAACTCTTCAAACGAGACGCGCGGCTCCCAGTCGAGCTGCCGCTTGGCTTTCGATGGGTCGCCCAGCAAGATGTCCACCTCCGCAGGGCGGTAATAACGCGGGTCGATCGACACGTAGTCTTCGTAATTCAGCCCCAGCCGCCCGAATGCCTTCTCGCAGAACTCCCGCACGGAGTGTGTTTCGCCCGTGGCGACCACGTAATCATCGGGCTGATCCTCCTGGAGCATCTGCCACATCATCTCCACATAGTCGCCGGCGAAGCCCCAGTCTCGCTTGGCGTCGAGGTTGCCCAGGTAGAGTTTCTTCTGCAGGCCGCACTTGATCCGGCCGGCGGCGCGTGTGATCTTGCGCGTGACAAACGTCTCGCCGCGACGCGGGCTTTCGTGGTTGAACAAAATCCCGCACGACGCGTGCATGCCGTAGCTCTCGCGGTAGTTGACAGTAATCCAGTGGGCGTAAACCTTCGCCACGCCATAAGGCGACCGGGGGTAGAACGGCGTGTCCTCCGTCTGGGGCGTCTCGACGACCTTGCCGTACATCTCCGAGCTCGACGCTTGGTAGTACCGCACCTGCTGGCCCGTGCTCTCTTGCAAATCGCGCACGGCTTCGAGCAGTTTCAACGCGCCCACGCCCGTGGCGTCCGCCGTGTATATCGGCGCGTCGAAGCTCACGCGCACGTGGCTCTGCGCCCCGAGGTTGTACACCTCCTGCGGCTTAACTTGGTTGATGATCTTCGCCATGCCGTTCGCATCGGTCAGGTCCACGTAGTAGAGGCGCATCGATGCGCCGGCCACGTGCGGGTCTTGATAGATCGACTCCAAACGCGCGGTGTTGAACGACGACGACCGCCGGATCATGCCGTGGACTTCGTAGCCCTTTTTCAGTAGCCACTCGGCCAGGTACGAACCGTCCTGGCCGGTGATGCCGGTAATCAACGCGCGTTTCTGAGCCATCGGGGTGTTGCTTTCTTAGGCGGTGTCACATCAAGGTGTGCGAAAAATCGTATATAGCCGCTGGGCGCCGAGCCCGCAAGGGTGGCGCGGCATACAGCTATAATAGTCCGTCACAAGGCCCTTCCGCCGCCTGTCTTCAAAAAATATACAATCAGCCGACACCCACAACACCACGGACCCCACCCATGCCCACAGACACAGCCAACACCGCCACCGAGATGCCCCAGATTGGACAAAAAGCCCCCGCGATCAAGCTGCCCGACCAAGCCGACAAACAACACCAGTTAAAAGACTACAAGGGCAAGTGGATCGTGCTGTACTTCTACCCCAAAGACGACACATCCGGCTGCACCAAACAGGCATGCGGGTTCCGCGACCACCTCTCACAACTCGGCAAGCAAGACGCGGTGGTGCTCGGCGTGAGCCCGGACTCGTCGGCCTCACACGAAAAATTCGCCGCCAAATTCGGCTTGCCCTTCACCCTGCTGGCCGACACGGAAAAAGCCGTCTGCACCGCCTACGGTGTGTGGCAACAAAAAAGCATGTACGGCCGCAAGTACATGGGCGTGGTACGCACGACGTTTCTCGTCGACCCATCCGGCAAAATCGCCCACCGCTGGGACAAGGTCAAGCCCGCGGATCACGCTCAAGAGGTGCTAGCCAAGCTCAACGAAACGCGGTGAGCAGGCAGGTGTGCGTGCGGCTATGCAATTTAAAAAATCAAGACGCGCTTTTTCGTTTCTTCCGCTTGGCTGTCGTGCTTGCCGGTTTTTTAGGCGGCTCCGTCGCCAGCGGTTCTCGTAGAAATACTTGCCCGTCATCCTCCACCGCGGCCAGCTCTAAGCCGACCAATGCCTGAAGCGCCGCTTTTTGTTCGGATTCTTTCTTAGACGCCGCCCAGGCCGAGGGGAACTGACGCCCGTCAAGCTCCACGCACACCTCAAAACATTTTGAGTGGTCGGGCCCCTTCTCGTCCAGGTACACATACAGCGGGTTGTTCGGCAGGTACTTCTGGGCGTACTGCTGCAACACGCTCTTGAAGTTCTGCTGGTGGGCGGACTGGGCGGCCTCCTTGATAAACGGCGTCATGTGCTTAAGGACGAACCGCCGGGCCTGGCGGATGCCGCCGTCGAGGTAGATCGCCGCGGTCACCGACTCGAGCACCGCCGCGGCGATGCTGTCGGGCAGGGCGGCGCGTGTGCTGATCCCCTTGCCGAGGCTGAGCATGGAGCTGAGCTTCAACTGCTTGCTGATCTTAGCGCACACCTTGCGGCTGACCACGGCGCTTTTGATCTTGGTCATCTCCCCTTCGAGCATGTCGGTGTGGTTGCGGAACAGGTACTCGCACACCGCGTAGTTGAGGATCGCGTCGCCCAAAAACTCCATGCGCTCGTTGCTGAGCAACCGGTGCCCGGCGATGGACGCGTGCGTCAACGCCTCGTTGAGCAGGCTTTTGTCCTTGAAGCGGTAGCCGAACACCGTGTAGGCTTCTTCAACAATGTCGCGCTTTTTCGTCACAGGGGGAGGTCTACCAATCGTGTTATTAAGTCATCGGGCGAGGCCTGGGGCTTTAGCCGGGTGGGTCTGGTTCCGCGAAGGAGCGTGCGTCGCCACGGGTTCACGGGAGTATCCAAGCAGTCCAATCGCTTGTCAATGATCATATCGCTGATTACGCTGCTCGGATGGGAACCGCACCGACCCGTTACTCATTCGTTTACAAATGCCTGTGGCTTGTGATCATTTCCGTCTTCCTGCCGGTCGGCGCAGCCTGGGCGCAGACTCCGGCCCCCACCGAGCCGACACCGATCATGCCGATCAAGGATGTGCGGATCGGCATGAAAGGCTACGGGCTGACGGTCTTTCACGGCACCGAGATCGAGCCTTTCAAGGTCGAGGTGATCTCGGTGATCCACAATTTTTCGCCCAAGCGCGGCGTGATCTGGGTGCGCTGCCCCGACGAGCGCATGCAGGTCTCCGGGCCGGTCCAGGGCATGAGCGGGTCGCCGATCTACCTCTGGCCCGACGGCCAAGAGCACGAACCGGGCCAGGGGGGGCTGCTCATCGGCGCATTCGCGCTGGGCTTTTCCGCGACCAAGGATTGTTACGTCGGCGTCCAGCCGATCGAGCAGATGCGCGAATCCGCCTCGCACGCGCCGCCCACCGGCCAAGCCCCCGCCACGCACGCGGCCAACGCACTGCTGAACCCGATCATCCCACAACTCAATGCGGACCCCGCCGGGCATTGGCGGTCGCGGGCCATGCTGCGTCTATCCCAAAGCCCAAGCCGCCCGCCCCAAACCGAGGCTAACGCATCAGCAATACAGACCACGCAGCAGCCGCCCGCCCTTGGCAACGGGCGAGCGATTGACATGATGATGCCCCTTGACACCGGCTCGCCCCAGCTTGCGCAACTGCTGGCACCGGTGTTGTCGGCGTTGGGCATCCAGCCGGTGGCGTCGTCCGCGTCGCTGTTAAGCACCGCCCCCGGCGCGCTGGCGGCCGGCGCGGCGGGCACAGCCGTGGGTAATCCCCCTTCCGGGATCGACCTCCAAGCCATCCGCCTCGAACCGGGCAGTGTGCTGGGTGTGCCGCTGGCTTTCGGTGATATGGACCTCAGCGGCATCGGCACCGTTACCGATGTGCTGCCCGACGGCACGGTCCTGGGCTTCGGGCACAGCATGTTCGGGCGCGGGCCCATCGCCGTGCCCATGGCCACCGGGTACGTCCACATGATCATCCCGTCGCTTAGCAGCAGCTTTAAGCTGGGCAACAGCGCCGTCATCCGCGGCGCCCTGGTGCGCGACGAAAACAGCGCCGTCATCGGGCACCCCCAAGGCACGTTCTCCACCGCGCCCGTCACGGTAAACGTGAAATATATCGGCGACCCCATCGAGAACAGCTACCGCTACGAAGTTGTCCACCACCCGCGGCTGACGCCGTTCATCGCCTCGGCCGTCACGCTTCGCAGCGTATTAGCGGACCGGAACCTGCCCTTTGAAAACACGGTGCGCCTGCACGGCCAAGCCCGGTTCTCCGGCGGCCACGCCCTGCGGATCAACAGCACATTTACTGACACCTCCGCGAACAACATGCTGCTCGAACTGGTCACCCTGATAGCCACACAGACGCACAACCCCCACGAGACGCTCTCACTCGACGCGCTTAACCTCACCGCCGACGTCGAGCCCCAGACGCGCACCGGCAGCATCCTCGACGCCCGGATCGACCGCGCCGAAGCCGCGCCGGGCGATACCCTGGGCATCACACTGCGCCTCCAACCCAACGGCCAACCGCTGATCAAACGGCACATTAAGCTGGCGTTGCCGCACGAACTGACCGAGGGCGACTACGAGCTGACGGTCTGCGACGCGCAGACCTACCTCCAATTGCTCTTCGATTACCGCCCGCACCTCGTCGCGACGACCAACGTTGAAGAATTCACCGAGGTGCTTCAGCGGATCTTGAACGTGTCAAGCGAGTCTCTCTACGCCGTGCTTGAGTTGCCCGAGCCGGGGCTGGCGATCGGGAACCGGGAATTCCCCCAGTTGCCCTCGAGCCGGCGGGCGCTTTTTGAAACGCCGACCAACACCATGGCTGCGCCCTACGTCCAATGGATTGAAAAAGATTACGCCTTGGGGTTCGTCGTGCAGGGCCAAGCCCACTTTACCATCAGCGTGCGGCAGCAACTGACCCCATAACGGACAACCGACCCCGGGCTTTGTAAGGAACTCAATCACCCCATGCCACCGCCCCACGCCACACACACAGAAAGACGCTTTATGAAGTCACCGCGGTCCTTTCAGACGCTCTACGTGACAACGGCCGCCGCCGTGTTGGCCATCGTCACACCCGCCGCCGCGATCCAGCCCGCCCAGTGGGTCCACACCGCCGAAGCCGACTTCGCCCAAGGCCACACCGAGAACACCGTCGTCACCAACCTCGGCGACGTGAAGCTAGCCACGCGCACACGCCTAGCCGGCGAGCTGACCGAAGAAGCCAGTGTCATCCACGACCTGCAGACCGCCCCCAACGGCGACCTCTACATCGCCGCGGGCCCCGAAGGCTCGTTGCTGATCCAGCAACACGACGACAAGCCGATCCAGCAAGTGCTGGCACTGCCCGGCGAGCAAGTCTTCGCCCTGGCGGCCACGACCGACGGCAAGCTGCTGGCCGCGGTCAGCTCGCCAAACACCAGCAGACTGGCGGTGCTTAAAAACGACGAGTTGCACACGCTGGTCGAGCTTGAAGGCGTGCGATACATCTGGGATGTGTTGGTCGATAAGAAAAAACTGTTCGTCGCCACCGGCCCCGAGGGCAAGCTGCTGAAAATCGAGTTGGACAAGAAGAATGACGACGGCAACCCGACCGTCACGGAGCTACTCGACGCCGCTCAGCCTAATCTCTTGTGCCTGGGGCGAGACGCCCAAGGCCGACTCTACGCCGGCAGCGACGGCGAGGGGCTGGTCTACCGCATCACATTAAATAAAGATGCGCCCGCCGAGGTGTTTGTGCTCTACGACGCGCCCGAGCCTGAAATCGGGGCCATCCTGGTCATGGCCGACGGCACGGTCTTCGCCGGCACCGCCGACGCCGACCAAGCCAAGCCCGGCCGCCTCGAAGAAGCCGCCACCGCAGAATCGGGTCGCCCCGAAACCTCCGAACCCGCCAAGGGCGAATCCGACCCCGGCGACATGCCCCAGGTCCCGCCTGAGCCCCAGCCGATGGACGACGAGGCGCCCGAAGCCCCACAAGATGAAGCCCAGCCCGCAGTCAGACGCCAACACGAGGGTGTTTTTTCACACCCTCTCTCAGCCCGCGCCACACAAGCCCGTAACGATGCGTCCAACCCGCCCGCGCCCCGCGACATGGCCGCCGACGCGCCGCAATCAGCGGAACAACCCGCCGCGACCACCGCCCAGCAGCGTGACCGCCTCCGGCAGGTCATCCGCCAGCGCCTTGAAAAGGCCCGTGAGTCCGGCTCGCTCCAGGCGTCCAAGCCAAAATCGTCCCCCTTCCGCAAGCTGGGCAGATCGAAATCCAGCAAATCGACTCAAAGTGCCAGCCGGGGCAAGCAAGACGGCAACGCGATCTACCGCATCGACCCCAACGGCTTCGTGACACAAATCTTCCGCGAGTCGGTCATGATCCTCAAACTGCTCGAAGACCCGTCTCAACGCGGGTCACTGCTGGTCGCCACCGGCAACGAGGGCCAGCTCTTCCGCGTCAACCCCACCGCCGAGGAAACAACCATCCTCGTCGATCTTGAACCCCAGCAGGTTCCCGCCATGACACCGCTCAAGAACGGGGGCGTGCTGCTGGGCACCGCCAACCCTGCTGTGCTCGTCGCGCTGGAGGCCGGCTTCGCCCAAGAGGGCACTTTCACCAGTTCCGTCCTGGACGCGACCCAAGTGAGCCTCTGGGGCAAAGCCCACCTGACCACCACGACCCCGCAAGGCGCCACGCTGGCCCTGCAAACACGATCGGGCAATGTGCAAGACCCCGACCAAGCGGCCTGGTCCCCCTGGTCCGACCCGCAAGTGTTGCAGTTCACCACCGACGGCAACCCCCTCCAGCCGCGAGAGCTCCCCGTAGACGCCCCGCCCGCCAGGTTCTTGCAGTACAAGCTCACGCTCAAAGGCGCCGCCAACACCTCGCCCGTGGCCGACCGCGTGCAAGTCACTTACGTCGTGCCGAACCTCAAGCCTTCGATCACCAGCATCCACGCGGCCTACCCGGAAGCCGACGACGACAGCAACACAACCGACCCCCCAACCAAGGCTTCGACGCTTGAAATTGAGTGGGAAGCGGCCGACCCCAACGGCGACCAACTGCTCTACACGCTCGAATACCAGCCCGCCGGCACCGACCAGTGGCTGCCGCTGGCACAAGACCTGACCGAGCAATCGCACGAGTGGCAGACGCTGCGCATCCCCGACGGGTGGTACACCGTGCGCCTCACGGCCACGGACAGCCCAAGCAACACAGGCGACATGACCAAAACCGCCGTCCGCCGCGCCGACCCCGTGCTGATCGACAACACCCCACCCACAATTAGCTCACTTGAACACCGCGTCAAAGACGGTGTGCTGTGGATCGAAACGCAGGCCCAAGACGCCCTTTCGGCCATCCGGCGGGTCAGCTACAACATCGACGGCGCCGACCCCTGGTTGCCCGCCCTGCCCCAGGACCTGATCTACGACTCGACACAGGAATCATTTACCCTTAAAATCCCCGATCTTTCAGCCGGGCCGCACGCCGTGACCGTGCGGGTGATCGACGCGATGGGAAACGCGTACTACAAAGCCCTGCTGCTGGAGATCGGTAAACCCAAGCACTGACCGCACAGCTAGAGACGGACCAGCCATGCCCACGCATTACCCCAAACGCCGCAGCCTGATCAAGCGGGCTCGTAAGTTCGGATTTAGAGCCCGGATGAGGACCAAGTTAGGCCGACGCATGCTCAGCCGTAAACGCCGCGTCGGGCGCTCGGTCAACGTGCGGCCGCTCTAATACCCATCGACCCAAGGCGATCTGAACCAAGCAGCCCCACAACGAGCCGCGCCCGTAAGGAAGCGGTTTCTTCTCGTATGTGCATCGACTCCGGATTAACCCAGATGTGTATAAAAAGGACCTTCTCCGATGAGCTTTGAAATCGAGGCCGTCCACGCCAGACAAGTCCTAGACAGCCGCGGCAACCCCACCGTCGAGGTTGAGGTCGACCTGACCGGCGGCACGACCGGCCGGGCCATGGTCCCCAGCGGCGCCTCCACCGGCGAGCACGAAGCCGTCGAACTCCGCGACGGCGACAAGAAAGTCTACCTCGGCAAGGGCGTCACTAAAGCCGTCGACAACGTCAACACCGGCATCGCGCCCAACCTCCTGGGCATCGACAGCCGAGACCAGGAGACCATCGACGCGATCATGATCGAGCTCGACGACACGCCCAACAAAGCCACCCTGGGCGCCAACGCCATGCTGGGCGTCTCCATGGCCGTCGCACATGCCGCAGCCGAGGCGTCGGGCCTGCCGCTGTACCGCTACCTGGGCGGCAGCCACGCCAAGACACTGCCCGTGCCCATGATGAACATCCTCAACGGCGGCAAACATGCCGACAACAACGTCGACTTCCAGGAATTCATGATCCAGCCTTGGGGGTTCGACGACTTCGGCGAGGCGCTGCGATGCGGTGTGGAGATCTACCATGCGCTTAAGAAAGTCCTGACCAAGCGCAAGCTCTCCACCGCCGTGGGCGACGAGGGCGGCTTCGCGCCCAACTTGTCGGACAACGAAGACGCGCTGAAGGTCATCGCCGAAGCCGTCGACGCCGCCGGGTACAAATTCGGCGAGCAGGTCTTCGTCGCCCTCGACCCCGCTACCAGCGAAATGTACGACGCCAAGAAAGGCGGGTACGTCTTCTTCAAGAGCGACCCCAACCGTGTGCTATCGGGCCAGGAGATGGCCGACTACTGGGCGAATTGGTGCGAAAAGTACCCCATCCGCTCCATCGAAGACGGCCTAGCCGAAAACGACTGGGACGGGTGGAAGACGCTGACCGACAAGATCGGTGACAAGGTGCAGCTCGTGGGCGACGACCTTTTCGTGACCAACCCCAAGTTCCTCCAGAAGGGCATTGACACGCAGACCGCCAACGCCATCCTGGTGAAAGTAAATCAGATCGGCACGCTCAGCGAGACGTTCGACGCGGTGAACCTAGCCATGCGCAACGGCTACAGCGCCGTGCTGAGCCACCGCTCGGGCGAGACCGAGGACGCCACCATCGCAGACATAGCGGTAGCCACCAACTGTGGCCAGATCAAGACCGGCGCCCCTTGCCGCTCCGACCGCAACGCCAAGTACAACCAACTGATCCGCATCGCCGAGCAACTGGGCGATATGGCTGTCTACGGCTCGCGGTTTTGGAATAAGTAACAGGCCTCAAGGGCGCCGCGAATACCCCGACACAACGCGTGCGCCAGGCCTGCCCGCTATCGTGACCCCTGCAATTTGCTAAACCAGTCGTACTGGGCACGACCAGTGCTCAAACGTGTGCCCACTTCTTTAAACACAAAGAGTCACCGCGAAAACGGTGACTCTTTGTGTTTAAAGAAGTGGGCCATACTGGACTTGAACAACCCCGCTAATACCCCGGAAAAACCGCACAATCCATCACAAGGCGCAGCAAAAAGCGCAGCAGAATCGGGCAATCACCCCTTCGCAGAAGCCGTCCGGGCGGTGATGGCGTTGCCGGGACTGACCGACGCCGAGCGGGCCGAAGCGGTCCGCAGATTGCTCAAAGGATAAACGAGCAGCGTGGCCGCTTGGCCGACCCTGCCCCCGGCCATCCGGGCGGGTGTCGTGGCGATAGTGCGCGTGGCTACGAAATAAAACGACGCTGGTGTATGTGCAAAGTCGATGGGATATCAATCGATAAGCTCGCTTACACTTCAACAGATTGTCGAATCTATAGAGTAAATCCGTTCATCTCAGCTGTTCTTGACGAGGCCTTTAAGCTAATTTGTATGTCAGTCAACAGCGATCCGCAGTACAAACTAATAGTGGTACACGAGTCTGACGGGAGCTCCGCATGTCTGACACCCTCAACCCAGATGATCTCCCTGACCCCGAGAAGTTGCAACCGCAGGGTGTAAGGCCTTTGAATAAGAAAGTCCTCGTGGTAGATGACGACGAATCATTTTGTCGGTTAATCGTTAAATTGCTGCACATCGCGAAGTACGATGTCTACCAGGTACACAACGGTCTAGATGCGGTGCCATTTCTTTCTACTCGCCATATCGATCTGGTGCTGCTGGACTTTGATCTACCCGGTATGGATGGTATCAAGTTGCTCAGTACCCTTCGCCGCAATATGGCCACAAAACACTTACCCATTATTATGTTAACGGCTCATTCAACGAGCGATCACGTTAGGGAATGTGCCCATTTCGGTATCCAAGGATTCATAGTCAAGCAAAGGTTGAATTCCGAAGATCTGGCCAGCCGAATTGAACAGGCCATCGCACCTCAATAGCACACCGACAGATCATCGACGCTTGGCTGACCCTGCCCCCGGCGATCCGGACGGGGATTATGGCGCTGGTGAAAGCGGCTAGACGATGAGAATAGATCGGTATTTGCGCCGAAACATATACATAGCTCAAATGTAGGCACAAGCGCATAGCCTTACCGCAAGCTGCATTCAATCGCCATAAACAATTGTCCGATATTGCTTTAAGTACGCGACTCTAATCCCGTGAAGAAACAAACGGCCAGAAAACTCGGTTTCTCGCTTGTTGAGTTGGTGATCGTCATCATCATCATCGGTATCATTGCAGCCATCGCCGTGCCACGCATGGCTCGCAGCACGGAGCAAGCCGCCGAAAAGGCATTGATGGCCAACCTTTCCCAGATACGTAGTGCACTGGAAATGTACGCGGCCGAACACGATGGAAAGTATCCCGGTGCCCTCACAGCGATTACCAAATACACCAGCCTCACGGGGGCGATGGGCAGCCAAAAGACTGCTGTTTACATATTCAGCCCTTACCTGGATAAGATACCGCCCTTACCCACCGGTCCGAACAAAGGAGCGACAGGTTGGGGCGCGACGGCCGGTAACCCACCCGCAGGGGTTAGCGGCACACCGACAGTCGGTTGGCTCTACAACTTTACGACTGGTGGGGTTTGGGCAAACGATATCGACCACCTCGACAAGTAAGCGGCCATAGGTTTGCCCCCCGACTTGGCCGCGATCGTGGCCGCTTGGCCGACCCTGCCCCCGGCGATCCGGGCGGGGGTCGTGGCGCTGGTGCTTGCCGTGAAGGAATGAGCAAATCAGGCCGGGGGGGTATGCCCCCAAAATCTATTTTGCGCGAGGGGGGAATATCCCCCAACACACAAGCGGCGGGTTTTTAGGACCGGGGTATACAAATCTCACACGGCTAATTCACCTGAGCATCTAACAAGGACGCATCCGCCGGTGGCGAGTGAGAAACGCCACGCTTGTGGCCGTCAACAGTACCCAGCTTCCAGGTTCCGGTATCGCGTAGTCCGCTACGACGGGTAGGTGGTCGTTGGCGGAATCACAATCATGTTCCACTTCATCACCATGGATTGATTCTTTCCTGTCATCCGCTAAAGCACACGGTTCACTCCACAAACCAAGAGCTACTACGCGTTCATGTCCGCCCGCCGCCGTGTGGCGATAACCACCGTGGCAAGGGTCAGCACGAGCGTGGCGGTGCCCGGCTCCGGCACCACGGCCCGCCACGCCTCGAATGCACCCGACGGGTTCGTGCCGTCGCCGACAATAGTCAAGCCGTCGGCTGAAATACCAGTCGTCGAGATTAGCCGCCAGCCCGTCAGGTCCACCCCAGACATGCTTAGCAGGGTCTGGATGCTGCGCATCCCGTGGCCTTCATCCCAGATGAACGCCTCAGTCCCCGATACCGATTCGGCCTCCCCGACCACGACCGATCCATCGGCTGAGACGCCATACGCTCGGCTGTAAAAGTCTCCTCCCGGTAGGTCGCCCAACCCTTGCATGCCGCCGCCGACCGTCCAGCGGAACGCCTCTACCCCTAACGCCGGTAGGGCTTGGCCTACCACGACCGACCCATCGGCTGAGACGCCAAACGCTCGGCTGTGAAAGCCTCCTCCCGGTAGGTCGCCCAACCCTTGCATGCCGCCGCCGGCCGTCCAGCGGAACGCCTCATCAAACCCAAGCGTCGAAGTGTTACTATACCCGACCACGACCGACCCGTCGGCCGAGACGCCATACGCTGCGCTAACAAAGCTCCCCCCCGGTAGGTCGCCCAACCCTTGCATGCCACCGCTAACCGTCCAGCGGAACGCCTCAGTCCCCAACGCCGAGACGCTTCCCCCCACTACGACCGATCCGTCGGCCGAGACACCAGCAGCTACGCTACGAAAGTCCCCCCCCGGTAGGTCGCCCAACCCTTGCATGCCGCCGCCGGCCGTCCAGCGGAACGCCTCATCAAACCCAAGCGTCGAAGTGTTACTAAACCCGACCACGACCAACCCGTCGGCCGAGACGCCATACGCTGCGCTAACAAAGTCCCCCCCCGGTAGGTCGCCCAACCCTTGCATGCCACCGCTAGCCGTCCAGCGGAACGCCTCACCAAACCCAAGCGTCGAAGTGTTACTAAACCCTACCACGACCGACCCATCGGCCGAGACGCCGAACGCTCGGCTGAGAAAGTCCCCCCCCGGCAGGTCACCCAGTCCCTGGAAGCTCACCTCCGCGTCGACCGCATGGGCCGCGCCCAGGACACCGACCCCCGCTATTAACGCCATTCGGAACCACCCGGAACTTGTCACCATCTCGTTCTCCTTTCTAGAAACCGATAGATCTCATCCTGCCCGCACCAACGGCGGCACGGGGCGACGGCGGCGAAGTATCATCACCATCAACCCACCGGGTTCTGGGACGACGGTTAGGTCGAATTCAAAGGCAACTATATACTTGACTCATCAAGCGTGCCTACTTAGAATAGGGCATCATGAGTACAGAACACCCCAAAACGCTTATTGATGCCGTTACTTACTTTGCCGATCCGCAGGTTTGCCATGATTACATGAAATCCATTAGGTGGCCTGATGGCGTCATTGTATGCCCAAAATGCGGCGGTGATAAGGTCGGCGAGATTGCATCACGACGCATGTTCCAATGCAAATCCAAGGGCTGCCGCAAGCAGTTTTCCACCAAGGTAGGCACGATCTTTGAGGGTAGCCCACTGTCTCTGCAAAAATGGTTTGTGGCGGTCTGGAGCATCGCCAACGCAAAGAACGGCATTAGTTCGTGCGAACTGGCTCGCGCCATCGGGGTGACTCAAAAATCGGCGTGGTTCATGCTGCATCGCGTCAGGCTGGCGATGAAAACCAAGTCGTTCAAAAAACGCATAAAGGGCGAGATTGAAGGCGATGAAACTTTCATTGGCGGCAAAATGCGGAACATGCACAAGTCTAAACGTCGCAAGCTACCCAAGGGGCGCGGGACTGTTGGCAAGGCGGTTGTGCAGGGCTTGCTAGAGCGCCGCGGTGAAGCCCGCGTGCGAGTCGTCAAGGATCAGAAGCGGTCTACCCTTATTGACCTGCCCCCACGTGTTGTACCAATGTCTATGTTAGTTGAACGTCTGTTCCTTGGGGTTGTTGAGGCGGACGAAGCGTAGCGAAGTCCGGCTCAACAACGAGCCAAGCCTCCGGGGCCGGCGGCCGATAGTCCAGCGACGAGTGTGGACGAACTGTGTTGTAATGCACCCGCCAGCGTTCAATCAAGACCTTGGCTTCGTACAGCGTGTCAAAGATTTCACGCTCCAGCAACTC
>JAJDCS010000022.1 GCA_029260715.1 Phycisphaeraceae bacterium
ATGAATGTCCGTAGCACCTAGAGCACCTGGCGTGATTATCTTTGATGGATGTTCGGTGGTCGTTGACATGGCGAACCCGCATTTCACGGCTTGCAAGCAAGCCGTGCCACCCAGTCAATCAAATTTATAAATGCAACGTGCTCTAGCGGTCGGTTCACCGCACGCCGCGGCCGGCCAGGCCGTTGGCTTCGGCCACCGCGGCGTCCGACGACGACAGGCTTTCGAGCCATTTGTAGATGGATGATTCGCGGTCCAACTCGGCGACGCGATGCTCTAGCTGATCGGTATTGAGGTCGAGGTAGAGCATCTGTGTGGTGCGTTGGCCTAGGTTTTGGGTGGAGGGCGTGTCGGTTAGGTCGACGACGAGTGCGTCGATTCGCATGTCGGCTTCGACCCGCATCTTCCCGGCTTCTATCTCGACCACGCCGCCGATGGGGTCGCCCGCTTTGACTCGGAATTCCGCTTTTCGCGGCTTGCCGTTGATGACGCGCCAGACCTCGACGCGTGCTTGCATCTCGGCGCCCGAGCCGCCGACGAGGAAGAACCGGTGGGTGGGCTCGATGGACACGGGCTGCGACCACTCGCTGTAACCGGATTGGAGGGTCAGCGTGTGGAAGTATTCCTGTCGCTGCTGGGCGGCTAACTGGGACCGCTGGAACAGGGGGTTGATCAACGATACGCGCACCCTGTAGCGGTACGTCTGGCTGGGGAGCACTTGGTAGTCATGGGCCCACAGGCGCCACCACTTGTAGCTGTCGTTGAGGTCGGCGGGCGCGGGGGCTTGCTCGCTTAGTTGCTGGGTTTGCTCTTTGAGGCTGGCGAGTTGTTTGGCTTTGGTTTCGAGTTGCTGCTTGAGTTGTTTGACGCTCATGGCGCCGACGCCCGCGTTTGCGGGGTCGGTCAGATCGAAGATGCTCTGTTCACCGGAGGGTGCCCGGCGGATGCGGTCTTTGAGGTGTTCGATCTCTTTGATGAGCATGTCGGCTTGCTGCTGGATCTGGAATGACAACCCGTCCGGCTGTATGTCGGGTGGGGACCACTGGGCGGCGCTGGTCATGGGTACGAATTCGGGTCTTTGTATCTGCTCTTGGTTCTTGATCGCGGTGTCGACGGCCTGCTTGGCTTGTTGTTTGGTCCAGGTTGTGTGCTCGCTGTGGAAGGCTCCGGCCCCCGGCGTGGGCGGCAGCGTGACGGGGTCTCCCCATTGGCCGGTGGTGTTGTTGAAGGTCTGTCGTTCGAGGACGACGTCCACGATCGCGGTGTTGCCGCGCCACCAATCATCGGGGATGGCGGTGTTGGCTTCGAGCGACTGCCGCCATGCTTCGATGTTGTATAGCGCGGCGACGGTTACGTACCGGAAGTCCCTGGGCTCGTTTTTTGCGGGCGCCAGGGTGTCAAACATTTGCGCGGCCGCTTGGCCGTACTGTTGCGGCTCGGGGTTTTGGGCGCGTCTGGCCAGTTGCGTGAAGTGTTCGGTGAGGTGGTTGTTGTCTCGCAAGACGCCGAAGCCGGCGATCGCTTTTGGCCACAACGGCGCGTTGGGCGTGGGCACTTCGAACTGGTCGTCGATCGGTCTGTCGGGCAGGCGGAACTGGTTGTACGCCAGCCCGGGCTGGCTGATCGGGTCGAGGCGTTCTGCGGCGAACGGCGGCTGCTGGAGCCGCCGCTGGAACATGGCGGTGTACGCGGGGACTCTCATGTCGGGCAGTGGGCTTGGGCTGCCGGGGCCGATCAGTTGGCTGAGCTGTCGCTGCTCGGCGAGGACTTTTTGCTCGATCTGATCGGGTGCCGCGTGGGCGTCTGCGCCCACCGGTGTTGTGTAGGGTACGCCCCACACGTAGGCCCACACGACGCCTGCCGAAAACAACACGGCCAGCGCGAGCACGATCTTCTCGACGTGCATTTCAACGAAGTTGACGTTCTTGATCCTCATACAAAGCCATCGCTTGCTTAAATAGACGCCCGGTGCGTTTGGGCTGTTTACCCGCCGGTGGCGACCCCCAATTGGTTGCGGACGGATTCGGGCATGTACTGCGAGGTCCACTCCCGCAGCCAGATGGTCTCGATCAGCATCTCGACGCGGACGGCGTCCCCGGAGCCGTAGACGAATCCGTCGCGTAGCGCTTCGTACTCGTCGACGTCCTGGACGGTCATGACCAGGACGGACATCAGGTTCACGCGTTGTAGGTTTTCAAAAAACGCGGGCATGGCCTGGGCGTCCAAGACCATGGCGGTCTTGGCGTACCAGACGTCGTACATGGCGTTGCTCTGGCGTCCGGTGGGTGATTTTTCGAAGTTGTCGGGCAGGCGGTCGTCGATGCTGCCGGTGTCCACGGGGGGCGCTTGTGTCCTGTCGAGCTGGGCCATGCGTCGCCGGCCGTTGATCTGCCCCGACCCGGCGATATTGGCGCTGAACCCCTCGACCCCGACGCCGCCTGGGATGACGCGGACACCGATCAGGCGTTTGACGGGGGTGGACATGACGTTTGACTTTGCGGCGCTTGGCTGGTTGGTGAGTTCTATGGCTTGGGCGATGTCTTGCTGTATCCACAGCCCGACTTGCCCTTCCCATATTTCCGACATGAGCGGGCGTGGCCCCGGCTTGCTCCACTGGCCCACGTCAAAAGCGAAATCGGGCGAGGCGATGTCGGTGTCTGCGTAGAGGTGGATCGACTGGGCTTTCTCTTGGAGCAGTTCCAGTAGCTTTTGTTTTTTGAGTTCGTTGAGCTGATCTAGCTGCGGGTCGGTGAGTTGTTCGATTTTCTCTTTCGGCGGGAAGAAGTTATTGGCTAAGTAGTTTTCTTGGACTTTGGCGAGGGCTTTGGCGATCTGCATCTGCGAGGGCGGCTGCCCGGCATTGAGCCTGGGGTAGATGTTCGCGGCGGTGGGCCGGTCGAACATTTTTTCCAAAATCCCCCGGTAGATGTCGCGTACCTCGAATGGCACGGCTGGGTCTCGGGGCTCTGGGAACAGCCCCGGGTGCATGGGGACGTGTCGGCCGCGGTTTGAATCCACCGCCAGCTTGAATATCTCGGTGTACTCCTTGTTCATTTTCTCGTACACATTTTTTAGCTGGTCGATCGCGCCTTGGTTGACGGCGAGTTGCAGCCGCACCTCGGGGTCGTCGGGGTTGGCCGGCGGTATTTTGACCTTGGTTTGCTGTAGCGACGCGAGGTGGGCGATGACGTTGGCGCGTTGCTGCATCTGCGTGACAAAAGCGGCGCCCGCTGAATTAAGGACGAGCAGGCTCAGCAGTGCCGCCGCGGCCATGGCCGCGGCGGCTAGGGTGATGGGGTTTGCCTTAACCCAGTCAAACACGCGTTTGATCATCATGATGCGAGCCCCTGGACCTGCCGCACCGCTTCTGGGCGTAGCAGCTCGATCGTCCATTGTATCTCGAACGTCCAATCTCCCACGCGCGGCTCTTCGGCCAATGGATGGCTGGGCAGCAGCAGGTCCATGGTTTCGCGGTCTATCACGAGGTCCGCGTTTTGTCGGCGTTGGTTGCTAGCTTGGCGTCGCGACGCGGGTGTGTCGGCGTCTCTGTCGTTTTGTGATCGGAGGTCGGCTTCGCGCATTTTCTCGATCCGCCGCAGCGCGCCCTTAGTCACGACGACGCGGTAAGGCCGCCCCGCCTGCTGGCGGTGGTCTTCGAGCCATTTAATGAAGCTTTGGCTGATGAGTTTTGGTCCGTCGCGGTACGGGGTGGAGCCTTTGAGCGTAATCACAAAGGCGGGCGGGCTCACGGGTGTGTCCGTTGTGCTTGTCTTGTCGGCGGTGCCCCAGATCTGGTCGGTGGTCATTGTCTGGAGACCGGGCGGTCGCTGGTGGCCGGGGCGTGCGTCTTGGGACTGGAACTGGTATTGGGCGGTCACCTCTTCGACGTAGACCCGCCGCCTCTGTGAGCGTGGGATCTCTTGTATCGCTTGGTAATTCGACTCTAAGAGTTCGGGCTGTGTCTGCATGGATTTTGCGGCTTGTGTGATGTCCTGCAGGACCATAGGCCACAACTCTCGGTAATCGAGTATCCGTCTTAGGTTTTCGATTCGTCGTCTTGGGTCGGCCCCGCCTTCGAGGCTGCGCCACTGGCCCACGTATTGGTTGGCGCGGCTCATGGTGGACTCGATCCTAGACTGGCTTTCTTTCAGTGCGGCGTTGAACTGGCTTTTGTCGATCTGCAGCCGTAGCCACGCGACGCTGGAGGCGACGACCATCATGGCGGCTGCGACGGCGAACCAAGGCTGCTTCTTCCGCCAGACGCGCTGCTTGATCGCGGCGGCGGGGAGGATGTTGGCGTGGACGCGTTCCAATCCCAGCCCCTGCAGCGCCAGGCCGTAGGCCGTGGCCAGGCTCACCGTGTGCTCGGAGAAATCCGCGGCTCGGCGCTGCTCGGCGGTGATTTTTTTGAAGGTGTCGAGGCGGACGATCTCGATCTGCAGTTGCTGCCGCAAGAATTTCTGCATGCCGGGCAGCCGGAACGACGAGCCCATGCCGACGAGCTTGGTGATCTGCGCCTGTGGGTCGAGCGTTTGGTAGAAGCCGATGGTGCGTTGGACTTCCTGGATCAGGTCGGAGAAGACGGGGCGCATGGCTTGGAAGATCTGCCGGGAGTATTTGCTGGTGGGGCCTTCGCGTTTGAGCTTCTCGGCTTTGGAGAAGCTGAGCTTGAACGCGCGCACGAGTGCTTCTGTGAAGTTGTTTCCGCCGATGGGCAGTGTTCGTAGCCAGAGGCGGCCGGCGCGTGTGATGATGACGTCGGTGTTGACGGTCCCGATGTCCATCAGGATGAGGCCTTGCGCGTCGTCTTCGAGGTCCATGTCGTAGGCCATGGCGTTGTAGACCGCCAACGCCGAGAGCGTTAGCCCGTCGGCGGGTAGGCCGACGGAGGCGAAGCTGGATAAGAATTGCTCGACGCGGTCTTTGGTGATTGCGAAGATGCCGACCTCGACGTCGGGCGAATCGGGCTGCGGGAAGACCTGGTAGTCCCACTCGACTTGCTCGATGGGGAACGGGATCTGCTGTACCGCTTCGAATTTGACGATATCGGGTATTTTTTTGGGGTCGACGGGCGGGAGCTTTGCGAACTTGGCGAAAGCGGCGCTACCCGGTACTGAAAGGATGACGTTGGACCGGCGCATGTCTCGGCTGTTTAGGAGCTTGCTCAGGCTCTCCTGGACGATCTGTTCGGCGTCGATTTCCGGTGTTGTGAGTACTTTCTTAAACTGGACCACTTCAAAGTCATCGAGCACCACGTCCTGGCCTTGCCTGACGAGGTGTACCGCTTTGATCGCGTTTGAGCCTACCTCGACTCCCCAGCTATGGTTTTTTTTTGGCATTGCACCATCCCTGCGGGGCGGTAGCCGCTTCTGATTTAGCCGGTTGCCGCCGACACACAAACCGTTGCGTTGGCAAGCCCCCGATAGACCCCGTTAGCCCGCCGGCACAACATTCATGCGCAGCACAGGCGCTGTTATTGGGCGAGACAACAATTGTTATATTCTAAAGCATTGAAACAGTCCGTGCGAGCGGGGCAAGGGGGCCCCCCGCTTGGCTCGTGGGGTTTCGGCTGCCCGGGGCCGGGGCGTGGGTTATCCAACTTATCCGCTTACCGATGATTAGCAGCCAAACCTGTTGCCCAAACCCGCCCGAGGCGATATATAACAGTAAAATCTGAAGATGTAATCACCCGGGGCCGTAGCTCAATTGGGAGAGCGCTGCGTTCGCAATGCAGAGGTTGGCGGTTCGATCCCGCTCGGCTCCATTTCCTTTTATCCTAGACGGCAGGTGGCTTGGTCTTGTCGCCGTCATTACCCTGTTCATAAGACTGAACGACCTCACAACACCACGAGCCGCCATGGCCGACACCCCTGACAGCCCAACGCCTAAGCCCCCACCCAGCGTCCCCAAGCACCACGCGCGTCCGTATGACCTGCTTCAGCCTCAGATCAACCGGGCGGTGAAGAAGTACTGGCGGACGAATGTGTGTGTGATGCTGGCGTTGCTGGTGGTTTGGGCGTTGATCGGGCTGGGTTGCGGCGTGCTGTGGGCGGACAAGCTCAATGCGTTGACGGTTGGCGGCGAGCCGTTCCGGCTGGGCGGGTTCCCGCTGGGGTTCTGGTTCGCTCAGCAGGGCAGCATTATTGTTTTTGTGCTGCTGATCCTGACGTACGCGGTTTTCATGAATCGGCTGGACCGCAGCCACCACTTAGAGATTAAGCGGCTGCGTCGTGAGCGGTCAAAAGGGTAATCGATGAGCGTCAAGGCTTGGACATATCTTTTTGTGGGTTTGTCCTTCGGGTTGTACCTGATCATCGCGTGGATGAGCCGTGTGCGCGACACGCGTGGTTTTTACGTGGCTGGGCGGGGTGTGCCGGCGATGGCGAACGGCATGGCAACGGCTGCGGACTGGATGAGCGCGGCGTCGTTTATTTCCATGGCTGGTCTTATCTCGACGATGGGGTACGCGGGTGGTGTGTACCTGATGGGTTGGACGGGCGGGTATGTGCTGCTGGCACTACTGCTAGCGCCGTATTTGCGGAAATTCGGGCAGTTCACGGTGCCGGACTTTGTGGGCGATCGTTATGAGTCGAACGTGGCGCGGCTGGTGGCGGTGGTGTGCGCCGTGTTCGTGAGCTTTACCTACGTGGCTGGGCAGATGCGCGGGGTGGGGGTGGTGTTCTCGCGGTTTCTTGAAGTGGATATCAATGTCGGCGTGATCATCGGGATGGCGATCGTGTTTATCTACGCGACGCTTGGTGGCATGAAGGGGATTACGTGGACGCAGGTGGCCCAGTACTGGGTACTGATCACGGCGTTTCTGATCCCGGCGATTGCGATCAGCTTCAAGCTGACGGGTCAGCCGGTGCCGCAGATCGGGATGGGCGGGCAATTGGCGAACGAGGGCGTTTATCTGCTGGACAAGCTTAATCAGATCAATGCGGATCTGGGCTTCGCCAACTACACCGACACGTTCGCCAGCGCGAAGTGGAACAAGCTGAATGTGTTCTGCACGGCTTTGGCGCTGATGGTGGGCACGGCGGGTCTGCCGCACGTGATTGTGCGGTTTTACACGGTGAAGAACGTGAAGGCGGCGAGGTGGAGCGCGTTCTGGGCGTTGTTCTTCATCTCCATGCTGTACCTGACGGCGCCGGCGACGGCTGCGTTTGCGCGGTACTACATGATCCAGAGCTTGCAGGGCAAGACGGCGGACGAATTGCCCAAGTGGTTCAATAACTGGAATGAGACGGGGCTGATCCTGTGGCTCGACGATGGGGACGGTAAGCTGCGTTACGCGGCGGACGATACGAACGAGGTGTTCCGCAGCGGGCACCTGTCGGCGGTGGCGCTGGCTGAGCTTTTGAGCGATCACAAGCAGTGGCTGGCGAGTGGCGGCGGTCAGGGGGGTGACGGGCGCCCGCTGCTGCGGGCTGAGGGGTTGAACGGGCCGGACCGGGACATCATCGTCCTGGCGACGCCGGAGATGGCGGAGCTATACAACTGGATCATTGCGTTTATTGCGGCGGGTGGTTTGGCGGCGGCGCTTTCCACGGCGAGCGGGTTGCTCTTGGTGATTTCGTCGTCGGTGGCGCACGACTTGTATTACCGCGTGATTGATCCTCAGGCGTCGGAGGCGAGGCGGCTGCGGGTGGGGCGGGCGGTGATCGGTGTGGCGGTGATTGTCGCGGGGATTTTCGGGATCTACCCGCCCGGGTTTGTGGGGGAGGTGGTGGCGTTCGCGTTTGGGTTGGCGGCGTCGAGCTTTTTCCCGGTGATCGTGTTGGGTATCTTCTCGACGCGTGTGGGGACGGTGCCGGCGGTGTGCGGGATGGTGGCGGGGATCGGTTTTACAGCGGTTTATATCATTGGGAACCGGTTCTTTGGTATGCCTGCTTGGTGCTGGGGCATCAGCGCCCAGGGGATCGGGACGGTGGGGATGTTGATCAACTTCGCGGTGACGCTTGGGCTGACGCCGTTCTGCAGCCCGCCCAGCGACGATGTGAAGCTGATGATCGAATCGATCCGCGAGCCTGAGGGCGTGGGCCCGGCGGTTGAGATTGAGTCGGCGGCGTCGCATTGAGGGTGTCTCCTGGGGCATCCGCCTTAGGCGGACTTAGCCCTAGCTATACACAGCGGACCATTTGACCCAGCCAGCCAGCCGGGTTATCAACCAAGCCATGAGTGAGGCTTCTCCAGTGATTTTGCGTCATGTGATTGCCGCGTTGGTGACCAACGAGCCTGGTGTGCTGGCGCAGGTGGCGGGGATGTTCGCGGCGCGGGGGTTCAACATCGACAGCTTGGTGGTCGGGCGGACGGAGAACCCGGAGCTGTCGCGCATGACGATCGTGGTGAACGGGGACGACGCGGTGCTTGAGCAGGTGCGTAAGCAGTTGCAGAAGCTGGTGCCGGTTGTGAAGGTGGTGGACTATAAAGACGCGACACACGTGGAGCGCGACCTGATGCTGGTTCAGGTGAACACGGCTGACCAGCCTCCCGGAAGTTCTGCCGGGGGTTCCGGGGGTGGTGGCGAGCACAACAGCCGCCGCAGCCGGTTGATCGAATTGGCGAACCTGTTCCGGGCGAAGGTGGTGGACGTTAGCCCTGAGCAGCTCATGATCGAGTTGTCCGGTACTGAGGAGAAAATCGAAGCGTTCATCCAGATGATCCAGCCGTTCGGGATCGTGGAGTTGGCTCGCACGGGCGTAATCGCGATGCCGCGTGGTCTTAACACGGGTCGTGGTCGCGCGGCTCTGCCGGGCAGGGCCCGCCAGTCTGGTGATGGCGGTGGGCCGGCTAGTCCGGGGGTGGATATTGCTGATTTGCCGCCTGGGTAGGGTTTGTCTGGATGACCGTCGCGTGGTTGGGCGTGACTGGGGACTGTGGCACGCTTCGCTTAGCCCCAGCCACCCGTCTATTTAAGACTATTAAGGGACCGCTCCCTGACGGTCGCGGCTCGTATTGGGCGATTTTCGTGTGCCGCTGGTTTGGGACGTATCTAGGCAGTGCATCATGTCCTGCGGGAGAAGGTTTGGCACCCGGTTTTTTGCTTATTTGGACTTTCTTTAGCCCGCCTTTGCTCAAAGTCAGATAAAATAGGGGTTCGGAGGGTCTTTCCCATCACGGCCGGGTGGGCCTTGGGTTGACTGTATTGAGCGGCCGCCCCGCTTTGCCGATAAAATCTTTATGCAAAACGACCAACGACTTACCTTAGCCCATGTGACGCACGAAGCAGTTGAGCACCTTGGCGGTATCGGCACGGTGCTTGAAGGGTTGATGACCTCGCCGGTCTACCAGCGGCAGGTGAAGCGGTCGATCCTGATCGGGCCGATCGCCACGCACATGACCGTTGACCCCGAAGACCGGTTGGGGGCGCACGGCGAGGTGCTGTATAGCTCGATCGACGGGATTGATCGGGATGGTCTTGGCAACCGGTTTCGGCCTGTGGAGTGGGCGTTTAACGTGGCTATTGTGTACGGCAAGCGGCAGTACACCACGCCCGGCGACGAGCGCAAGGGCGAAGCGGAGGTTTTGCTGATTGATGTGTTCCGTGTGAACCCGGATCGGCTGAACGTGTTCAAGCTGAAGCTGTGGGAGACGTTCGGCCTCGACTCGACGAAATATGAAGACTCGTGGGACTACGAGGAGTACACGCGTCTGGCTGAGCCGGCTTATTACTGCTTGCAGGCGTTGCTGGGTGAAGAGGATCGGCCTTGCGTGGTGTTCTCGCACGAGTACATGGGCATGCCCACGGCTTTGCAGGCAATTATGGAGGGTCAGGACAACTTCCGGACGGTGTTCCACGCGCACGAGTGCGCCACGGCGAGGCGGATCGTGGAGGACCACCCTGGCCACGACACGATGTTCTACAACGTTTTGGACCAGGCACGCAGGCAGGGGCTTTACCTTGATGACGTGTTCGGGTCGTCGGACCACGTGCCGCGACACGCGTTGATCAGCAGGTCTTACCTGTGTGACGGGATTATCGCGGTGGGTGACCGTGTGCGCGATGAGCTGCACTTCTTGAGCGACCACTTCGACGGGCACGCGATCGACTTGGTTTATAACGGCTTGCCGGCGGGGAAGGTGACGCTTGAAGAGAAGCTGCGTAGTAGGGGGATGCTGGCGGACTATTCGCAGGCGCTGCTGGGGTATCGCCCTGACGTGATTATGACGCACGTGACGCGTCCGGTGATCAGCAAGGGTATGTGGCGCGACATTGCGGTGTGCCACGAGATGGACGGGTTGCTGGGCGAACAGGGCAAGACGGGTGTGCTGTACATCCTGACGAGCGGCGGCGGTGTGCGTCGGCCACAGGACGTTTTGGCGATGGAGCAAAACTACGGCTGGCCTCGTCACCACCGGATGGGGTATCCGGACTTGGTTGGTCCGGAAGAGGGCATTAGCCGGGACGTTGAGGCGTTCAACGCGGGGCACAAGGCTGTGCAGATTGTGCTTGTTAATCAGTTCGGGTGGTCACGTCAGCGGATCGGCAACCGCGTTCCGGCGGGCATGGACATCGCTGATTTTCGGCGTGCGACGGACGTGGAGTTCGGCATGGCGACGTATGAGCCGTTTGGGATTAGCCCGCTTGAGCCGCTGGGGTCGGGCGCGGTGTGTGTGATTACGAACATTTGCGGCTGCGAAGGCTTTGTGGAGCATGCCACGGCGGGCAAGGGGACGCCCAATGTGCTGGCGGCGGACTTCACGGCGCTTGACCGGCACATGTCGATCGACGAGTTAAAGGCGTTGGACCAGGGCCAACGCGACCGCATTGAGCGGCCGATCGCCGCGGAGATTGCGCGCGAGCTGGTCAATCGGCTGCCCCAGAGCGACGCGGACCGGCAGAAGCTGATCGACGCGGGTCAGGCGTTGGTGGCGCAGATGGGTTGGGACCAGATCATCGAAGACGGGATGCTGCCGATGCTCGAACGGATTATCAGCAGGTGCCCTGCGGCGGTTTAAGGCCCGGGTTAACCCATTTCAGGTTGCTTGGCCGCGACGATCGACCGCTGCCGATACAGGCGATACAATACCCAGGTTCTCTGTTTTGTGGGCCCCGCGTACTGTTTTGTGGGTCTGTATCAGGCTGGACCGCTCGCTTATCCGCCTGAGGCGGACGGCTCGTAAGATCGCTAATTCTTCGCAATCGCAGGTGTCCGATGCTTAGAAAGATGATGAGAGGCAAGATCCACCGGGCGACGATCACTCAGTGTGACCCGGACTACGTGGGGTCGGTGACGATCGACGCGGATTTGCTGCGTGCGGCGGATATCCGGCCTAACGAGGCGGTGCTTGTGCTGGACATCGACAACGCCGCGCGGTTTGAGACTTACGTGATCCGGGGCGAGGCTGGGTCGGGGGTGATCGGCATCAACGGCGCAGCGGCCAAGCTTGTGGAGCCGGGGCACAAGGTGATTATTGTGTGTTTCGGGTACCTGGACAGCGGTTGTGTGGACGACCACGCGTCGCGGATTGTGCTGGTCGACGGACACAACCGCGTGACCGAGCGGCTGAACTACAGCAGCCTGATCGATGAGCCGGTATCCGTGCATTAAGACATCTAACTAACACGGCGCGGTGCCGAAAGAGACGGGCACACGCCCCTGAGGCGTCCGCTTTAGGCGGGCTTAGCCCCGGCCACGCGATGGTTTGTTAGAGTGTTTGCATTCAAGCCTGTAGGAAGGCGTCTCACCTAAGCACAAGACACAGCCCTCCATGTCTAAGAGCGTCCGAATCAGCCTGGCCAACAAGTGTCAATTGCTGTTCGGTGCGGCGGTGGTATTGATTTTGACCGCTGCGTTGTCGGTGGGTTTTATCCGTATGCAGACGCTGGTGCGTGAGGGCCAGTACGAGGCTGCGCGTCAGTTGGCCAACGCGTGGGTGATGGGGTTGGCGCAGTCGGACCCGGCCGAAGACCGGCCCGCCACGGGTCTGCACGTGAGCCCGCAGGACCAGCGGCTGAGGATGGTGCACGTTTACAAGGACCAGTTTTTGCGTTTGGCGAAGAACGACCCGTTCCTGGCTGAGGCGATCGCGTATTTCAAGACCCACCTTGATCAGAATGAGCTGTTCCGCCCGGCCCAGTCGCCCGATGGGCAGAGCTATTACCGGTTCGCCAAGGCGGTGCGCGCCGCGCCGCCGCCCAACCAAGACGACGGGGCCGACACGCCGGCGGCGACCGACGCCCACACCGACTTTCTTGAAACGATCCTGCTGATCCAGGTGCGGGCCGATCAGACGCAGCGGCAGTTGATGCTCAACCGTATCTACATCATCGCGGCGGGGTTGCTGGCGGGGTTGCTGGCGATCGCGACGTTTTGGTTTATCACCACGCGGATCATCCTGTCGCCCGTGCGTGTGCTGCGTGACACGGCGAGCAAGGTGTCCGAAGGTGACTTGAACATCCGCTCGGACATCAACACCGGCGACGAGTTCGAGCAGCTCTCGGACATGTTCAACACCATGCTCCAGAACCTGAAGCACAACCAGGACAAGCTGTACAGCATCAACAAGAGCCTGGACATGAAGCTTGGCGAGTTGGCGGAGACGAACGTGTCTCTGTACGAGGCGAACGTGATCAAGGGCAAGTTCTTGGCCAACGTCTCGCACGAGCTTCGCACGCCGTTGAACTCGATCATTGGGTTCGCCGAGGTGCTCGTTGAATCGCTCCAGAAGCAAGACAAGCCGATCGACGAGAAGCGCAAGCGGTACATCGACAACATCATTATCTCCAGCAAGCAGTTGCTGGAGCTGATCAACGACCTGCTGGACTTGGCGAAGATCGAGGCGGGGCGTATCGAGTTGCGGGTGTCGCCGATCAGTGTCGCCGACACGGCTGAGGGGCTGGTGAACCTGATGCGTCCCCAGGCTGAGAAGCGTGACATCCAGCTCAAGCTCAAGGTCGCGTCCGACATCCCGATCGTGCACACGGACGCGGGCAAGGTCCAACAGATTTTGTTTAATTTCCTGTCCAACGCGGTGAAGTTCACACCGCCGGGCGGGACGGTGACGCTCACGGCGGGGCTGCGTAAAAACGCGGTGCCGCAGCGGCCCGACGCGGGTGACGCGCCGGCGCCCTCGTTGTGCATGAGCGTGAGCGACACGGGGCCTGGCATCCCGATGGATAAGCAGGAGGTTATCTTCGACAAGTTCACGCAACTGGACTCGACGGAGACGCGTGAGCACGGCGGCACGGGCCTGGGCTTGGCGATCAGCAGGGAGTTGGCGGGATTTCTGAAAGGGAAGGTTGAGTTGGTGAGCGACTCGGGCTGCGGGGCGACGTTTAGCTTGGTGCTGCCGCTGATGCTCGAACCCCAGAGCGTGTCGCTGATCCCGACGGGCAAGCGGGGTGGGGATCAGAAGTGATACGGGTCTAGAAGCCATCCCAAAACCCCAAACGGCAGATCACCGGCAACGGTCGGTCCGTTGCAAACCTCCGCCATTTACACTGGCTGGCAAGCAGCCAGTGGCACACAATTCAACCTCATCAGGGGTTTTGGGATAGCTTCTAGAA